>DASUOS010000526.1:0-2465 GCA_036276515.1 Anaerolineales bacterium
TATCTCGAAACGGCGCCCTGGTTGTGGTTCTTCCCCGGGACCCTGATCCTACTCACCGTGCTGGGCATTAACTTCGTCGGTGATGGACTGCGCGACGCCCTCGATCCCTATAGTACAAAGCACTTGTAAAATAAATAAGAAATCCCCAGAACCTATAGTTTGAGTCTGGTGTTTGCTACTTTAAATTACAGGTATCCGTATCGTTAGAGATTGACATGCTCGTTCATATCCCCACTCATTCCTGGCTTAAACAGTTAAATGTGTCGTATGTGTCCGGACCCTCCACCGCGCTGGCAGAGCAGATTGCTTCCGGGCTCATGGGCTATTTCCATGAGCACGGGCACGTTACCCAAAGCAGGCCTTCCCCGCAGACCAGCGTGATCCTGACCGCTGCCCGCCTGGGAGAGCCGCTCAGCTGGCGGGATGCGCTTCTGTTCACAGCACGCCGCCGCTATCGCCTGAAGCAGGTCCCCACGGTTTTTACCATCGTTCAGGCGCGCCCGCAGCAGTTCAGCGACTGGATGGAAAGGATCGAACAGATCCTGAAGGGTGACCCGCAGCAGACTCCCGGTTTTGCCGGGGTCCCGGAAACAGCCTCTCGAACGCTGTACCAGCAGGGCAAGCGCGGCGGTGCAATCCTGTATCTGCTGCGTATCCTTCAGATCCAGACCAAGTGCATCCGAGTGCTGCTTGTCCTCGGCGACGAAGAACCTCAGTCCGCTTTTTTGTTCGACCTGGTGGGCGCGCACCCACAGATCAAATTCGAAGAGGCGCAGACGTTCTATCAGGATCTTGCCAACCGGATCCTGACTGCCGCCAGTACCGAGGAGATCACGAACCACCAGGTCGTCGAGCCTCCGATCAAACAGGAGGAATGGAACCGTCTCTCCACGATCCGGGAGATGGTCGAGGCGAGTCACGAGCTGGGCAAACGGGACTTTTTCACCGAGATGATCCAGGTCTCCGAGGTGGCAGAGGTACCGGGTTTTAGTGAAGCCATCTCGAGCCAGTACAGCGAGGGCTGTTTTTCCACCTGGGATCCGCAGATCAATGGCTTGCTGACGACCATCACCGGCAGCGCCAGGCCGGTCCGGAAGGAAAATATCACCGACCAGGATCTGGCTGTCATCGTAGGGATCAAGCCGCAACGGGATGGCTCACTGCTCCGGCGCGTGGAAGGTCACCCGAACCATCCACCCTCCTCCGAGGCGGTGGAAATGATCGGGATGGATCTGGAGCTTCCACGAATCACGCTGCCGGGCGGAGCCGAGGTCCCGGTCATCCGCTCCAAGCTGCACGGGCACCGCGGCGTGCGGTCGTTCGACCCGGCGCGGGTGGAGTATGTTTCGCTGCCCGAAAGCTATCTTCACTACCCGGTCTCCTGTTCCACCGATGCCCAGTACCGGGCGGTGCAAGAGACGTTTTCGAAATCGTTGGCCCTGCAAAACCCGGATGACCCTCGCCAGATCGTATTCACCGTTCTGCCCGGGCATGGTCTGGTCATTGTGGAGAAGTGGCGGGAAGGTAAACAAGCCTTTCAAGCCATCTGGGAAGCAATGGATAACAAGGACCTTGAGATCACAAATGAGATTCCTCAGGGACCATTTCAGTTTGAGTCGGATGGGCAGCGCTGTACGCTTGCAGGCACGTCAACATCATAAACATTGACCGAAAAACTTTTTGATGCGCGCCATCTACGTTGACAAGCACATCCCCCGAGCTCTATTGACAAAGGCCATCTCGCCCCTGTGGAACGGCTTCATCTGGACGCCGTTTTCGGCAGCCCGCGCCGGTTCGCTTGACGACCTACCCTTACCCGGCCCGCGCTGGATTCGGGTGAAGAACCTCGCCTGCGGGATCTGTGCGACCGACCTATCCCTGCTCTTTGTGAAAGCGGATCCATCGGTGGCGCCGGCGGCATTGCCCGGTCTCCAACGCTTCTATCTGGGACATGAGGCGGTTTCTGTGGTCACCGAGGTGGGTCCGGGAGTGACGGCTTTCCACGTCGGCGACCGCGTCATCATGGACAAACACTTCTACGGTGCGAACTGCCTTAACCTCGAACTCGAGCAGCCCTGCGAGATGTGCCTGCAGGGTGAGACCAACTTCTGCTTCCACAAATCCGATTATCCGTATTTCGGTGTTGGCGGCGGATTCGGCGACGGGTACGTCACCCATGAAACCGGCGTGCAGCTCTGCCCACTTGAATTGACATTGGACCAGGCTGTGCTTGTCGAGCCGCTCGGTATCGGCACTCATACCGTGCTGCGACATCCCCCGAAGCCGGGCGCGAAAGTCCTGATCATCGGCGCGGGGATGATCGGACTCTCGGTGCTGATGGCGGTCAGAGCTGCCCAACCTGCCTGTGAAGTAACTGTCCTGGCACGTTATGATTTCGAGGCACAGATGGCAGAGCGGCTGGGCGCCAGGAACATCCTGTATCAAAGCGACGGCTATCGCGGCAT
>DASUOS010000527.1:0-14960 GCA_036276515.1 Anaerolineales bacterium
TCATTTTCCAGGATGGACCTGTTCCCTGCCACCACACTGAGTGACAGCTCTCCCCCATCCAGGGCAGCGACAAACGCACAGGGCGATTGCAAATGATCACGGACGGCGGCCAGCACTGTCTCGAGGACTTGCTGCAAGTCGCCGCGCGTCAACAGCCTCTCTTCGATATTTTGCAGAAGCTGCAGCTCGGCGCGGTCGCGGCCAAAGAATAAAACCTTTTCCCAGATCGGCGAGAATAAAGTCACTGCATGTTCGAACAACAGGACCGTCACGACTACGGTCAGAGGGACAAAGGCGGAATATTCCTGTCCGCCAAAGTACTCACCGGCCCGGCGGACGATGGTCATCATTGCCAGAGCGAGGGAAGCGGTTACCGGTCCGCGCAGCAGCCATTTGAACAGCCGGCTCTTGACCACCCGGTCTGGCCAGGAGACCCCGAAGAACGCGACGGCGTAGGCCATGGTGATGACCAGCCCGGCCACCAGCAGGTTGATCACAAGCGCCACGGACCAAAAAACCAGTGGGAAGCGCGCGGCTATATCGGAACCGAACAACAGGTATGGATAAGACCCCAGAGCTGGGGCAGTCGCGCCCGCCATCAGGTAGAGCATCCTTCGCCGTCCGGAGCGGGTCAGCATCCGTGAGAAGGCGCGTAGGAAGTTGTATCCTGCCCAGGCAATAATGGCGATGTAATACAGTGTAAAGATTTCCGTCCACACGGTCCGTTGGAGATGCGGCGCCGGGTTGCCATTGCGCACGAATCCCCCGACCAGCAGGCCGGTTGCCAGCAGGATCACAAAGCCGGCCGACAGTGCGTAGACCAGGCGGACCGCCATTCGCCTGCGCCCGCGCGAGGGACGGCCCGCAGTCACGAGAAGCGCATCAGATAGATGTAAATAAGCAGGGGGTAGAAAGATAATTCCAATCCACTGTAGATGAAGCAGCAGCTCGATCCCCCAATCCGGCACACTGTCGCCCTGTAGTGCTTCTGTGGCGAAGACGACCACCACACAAAGCATAATGATCGCAAACGAACGCGCTACGCGATCACGCAGGTTAAACGACAACGCATACAATAACAGCGAAAATGCCGTAATGGCAATACCCGCTGTTAGGATATTGTTGATCGTCTGTAATCCCGCCAGTAAACCGTCCATCCAACCGTTAAACATGCAGACCTTCCAGCTTTACTGTAGTGCTCTCCCAAAGAACAAAGCCACATCCTGAGTCGGATAATACTGGTCATTATACCCGCAGAAATCATATCCAAACTTCTGTGCAAGCCGAATGCAAGGTTGGTTTTTTGACTGCATTTCCAGGATGAGACGGCGGGCGCCTCGATCCGCAGCCCAGGCCTGGGCCGCCGTCACCAGCGCGGACGCGGCCCCCTGGCGGCGGCGCTCCGGAGCGACAACAAGGTCCGTGACGCGGGCGATCCCGGAAACCCGATCCTCGACAACTCCCACATAGCCCACCGGCAGGCCCTCCTCGATGGCTACGAGCAGTCCATCGCGACGCGCCCATTCGTTGGCAAGAGTCAACGGATCCCGGGGATACGCCACAACCACTGAGCGCGGCAGGCGGACCTCCCGGAAGCTGGATGTGATCTGCCCTGCATCGCGGCGCAGCTCGAGCTGCCAGACGTAATCGCTGAAACAGGAATGATCCATTGCCATTAAACGCGGCATATCATTGGAGCTTGCAGGTCGGATCTCGAAGGGAGGCATTGTTACTCCGTTTACTGGTTTACCACCTGAACGGCGATCACACAGGGTTCGAGCGCCACACCGACATTATCGGTAATGACGAGGCGGAGGAAATAGTAACCGTTGGCCAGAGATGCGGTATTCCATTCACCCAACTGGTCATTCCGCACGGGGTCACGGTTGGCAGCGATGGTGGCCCAGTTCTGGCTGCCCATCGATGCCACTTCATATTTGTAAAATCCAAAATCCGGGACATCTGCCGAGCCGGTGATGTTTACGGTCCCGCTGACCAGGTCACCCGGTTCCGGGGAGATGATCATGATCTGGTCGGGGATACAGCCGCTCATCCCGGTGGGTACCTCCTGCGTGACGAGCGGCACCGTTGAATCCGGCGAGAGAGTTCCGGCGGGGGTGACTAAAAGATCGAGAGTAGGGGTTGCCATAATATCGGATGCGGGCAGGGAGGGAGCGATAAAACTGGCGATAAAAAACTCGGCAAAGAGAAGCACCAGGATGAAAAGCGAAATACCGGATGCCTGCACCAGCCGGCGCAGGGCAAACTCGCGCTCCAGGCCGTAGACCGAATCCCGCCACTCGTGCCACGAACGCCACATCCGGCGGAATGCAAACAAGGCCCCGATCGCAAGCGCGATATAAATCAAAGGCTCATAGTTGGCCAATGTACGATATACGGGGCCCATACCAGCACTTTACAGGGAGCGCAAGACTCCCCGTAGGATCTTTTCGATTTTGGGACTGATGATCTTGCCCGCCTCGATCACTTCTTCATGGGTCGTGATGGTCGAACCGTCCAGATTCGCCTTGTTACTGATGCCAGACAATCCCAGCACACGCATGCCGCCATGCCGGGCCACGATAACTTCGGGAACCGTAGACATACCGACCGCATCCGCACCGGCCAGGCGCAGGAAACGCAGGTCTGCCGGACCTTCGAAGGAAGGGCCGCTCAAAGCGCAATAAACGCCTTCCCGCAGTGCCATATTTTCCGCAGAGGCTGCCTTGCGTGCCTTGTCCATCAGCTCACGGTCATAGGCCTGGCTCATGTCCGGAAAGCGAGGTCCCAGCTCATCCAGATTCGGCCCGAACAATGGGTTTATACCCGTCATGCCGATCAGGTTGAGATTATCGGTGATCAGCATCACATCGCCGGGGTCAAACTCGGGGTTGACGCCGCCGGCCGCATTGGTAACGAGCAGCATCTCGATCCCGAGCCGCTGCATGATACGCACTGGCAGGGTCACCTGTCCCATGGTGTAGCCTTCATAGAAATGGACCCGGCCCTGCATTACGTACACAACCTGCCCCTCCAGCTCCCCGATCACCAGGCGGCCCATGTGTCCATGAACTGTCGAGACCGGCATATGCGGCAGGTCACCGAAGGGGATGATATCCGGTTTTTGGACGGCATCCGCCAGCCCATTCAACCCGGAGCCAAGGATAAAGGCAACCCGCGGCTTATAGGCGGTACGCTCCCGGACGGCATCCGCGGCCTGATCGATTTGTTCGAGTGTAATATATGCTGTGCTCATAATCGCTCTTCATATTAAAGATAAGGGCACGCTTCCCCTGACTGATGTCCCTTCCATGAAAAAAATTATATCAGATTAAATTTGCAAATCTTTGAATGCAGGACGCCAAACCGGTGCAAATCTTCCACGATTCTTCAACGGTAGAAAAAAAGACTCTTTTGTGCTATCCTACTAATCGAGATGCCCAGGAACTCTTTCCTTTTTCTAGCCGGGCTGTTATCACTTGCAGGCCAGATCCTGTTGTTCGCCCCGGAACGGTTTGCATGGGCCCTGGCTGCCTCCCGTTTTTTCGCAATCCTGCTGTTCACAGGTGCAGGTTTTCTCCATTATTTCTATTTCGGTCAAAAAAGAGATGGATGGCGGGCTCATTTGTTCTTTCCTGTCATTCAGTTTTTTTCAGTAACAGGCCTTTTCCTGTTGGTTGGCAGGTCCGCTCAGGAAATCAGGGAAGGTGCATTCCTGCTGAGCGGTTTGGTCACCCTTCTGACAACCTATCCTTTGTACCTTGTGCCGGCTCCGGCCCGCCCTCCGGCTGTAAAGCCCTTTGTGGAGGAGAACATTCCCGGCCTCAGCGGGCCTGACTCGCCTGGCAAAGTACAAATCTTGGGCGAGCAAGTCCGCTCGCTGACTGCCCAGATCCAGGAAGAGAAATACCGGGTATCGCAATTGACCCTGCTCAACGAGCTCAGCCAGCAGCTGGAGGCCGAGCTCGATCCTCCGGTCTCTGCGCAATTGGCCGTCAATACCCTGGAACGGGCCGTAGACTGTTCTGTGGTGGCATTGTTCATGCATGAACCTGACAATCACGAATATATCGTCCTCGCCTCTGCCGGCAATACAACCAGCCTGATCCCGCCCGGGTACCGCCAGGACTCAACGATTGGACTGCTTGGCCGCACGACCCGCTTAAAGAAGACCAACATGGTGCACGATATCCAGCTCGACAACGATGTTTTTAGGCTGGAGAATGACACCACGCGCTCGATCATCAACGTGCCCATCCTTCAGCATGGACACGTCAAAGCCGTGCTGGAGATCTGCTCCGAGAAGCCGTATGCCTTCGGCAGCGCCGACGCTTCGATCGCCGAGGGTGTCGCCTCCGAGCTGACGCGGGCCTGGGAACGCGCCAGCTACCACCAGCGATTGACCGAGTTGATCCAGGCAGGGGTTTCCCTCACGACTCTCATGGATCCACAGGCGGCGGTGCAGGAAGTTGCGGTCATTGCCCGGAATACACTGGAAGCCCAGTTTGTCTTCGTCACCCTTCTGGACCAGCAGGGAAATTTTTCGCGCACAGCCTCCGCAGGCACAGCCGCAAGGCTCGCCGCCTCCCTGGATACCCGTCCGGCAGATGAACCGCTGATGCAGGCTGCCCTGAATGCCACCAAGCCTTTCCGCATCCGTGACCTGCGCAAGTATTCCACTGCGAAGAAACTCGAGATCGATCATGCCGGGTTGCGGAGTGTGCTTGCCATCCCCATCCGCCTGCACCGGCTGAGCATCGGCACGATCCTGGCCTTTGGGAAACAGGAAGGTATCTTCTTTTCCGAAAACGATGAATCGCTGGCCGACCTGCTCTCGTCCCAGGCCGCGGCGTCCATCGAGAGCTCGTGGCTATACCAGGAATTGCGTAATACCTTAAACATTACGTCCATGCTCTACCAGTTGAGCGTAGACGTCATCCAGACCGAGGAATTGAGCAAAGCAGCCGAGCTGATCGCCCAGGCGGCGCACAAGGTAACAAGCTCCCGGGAAACGGGAATCGTTCTGCTCAGACCGGACGGCCGAATCCAGGCTGAAGTGGAGATCGACTCAAAAGGGCTGCATACCCGGCGCGAGCATCCCATGCAGACGATTGACCAGGCGATCATGAGCGGTCAGAGCATCATCGTCTCGATGGAGAACGGCTCGTTGGTCTGCTATCCCCTGCTCACGCGCGGCCGGACGTATGGTGCGCTGTGGATGAATATCCCGGAAAGCCGCGGGCAGAACTTCGCCAACATGCAAACGCTTGCCAACCAGGCTGCCATTGCCCTGGAACGGTCGATCCTTCTATTGGAGTCTCGCCAGCAGGCCAAGGAGCTCGAAGCCGCCTATGCCGAACTGGAGATCACCTACGATCGCACCCTGACCGCCCTCATGTCCGCGCTTGACGCGCGCGACCAGGAAACGGAGGGGCACAGCATGCGCGTCAGCCGGCTGACATGCCTGCTGGGCGAGCAACTGGGACTCAGCGGGCCCCAGCTTAAAGCGCTGGAACGAGGCGCCCTGCTCCATGACATTGGCAAGATCGGGATCAGCGATACGATCCTGCACAAACCGGGCAAGCTCACCGATGATGAGTGGCGTCTCATGCGCATTCATACAGATATAGGAGCACGCATCGTGGAGGGGATCCCCTTCCTGCAGGAAACCCTGCCGGTCATCCGCTATCATCACGAGCGCTGGGATGGGACGGGGTACCCGCTGGGATTGAGAGGCAGTGATATCCCCATCCAGGCCCGCATCTTTGCCGTCGCCGACGTGTTCGATGCCCTGACCAGCAGCCGCTCCTACCGCAAGCGATCCTCAGCAGACGAGGCGATCCGCTATCTCCAGGAAAAATCGGGGACTCTCTTCGACCCGTCCATTGTCCAGGTCTTAACTCAGCTGCCCTATGGCGACTTCATACAGGGAGAAAAGACATCTGTATGAAGTCTCGAAAGAGTGTGGCAACCTTTGCACCTCATGAGATCCAGCAATTCATCCTCCCCATTACCCTGGCATTCATATGTATTGTCGCCGGCGTGATTCTGGAGCATTTGCTGAATAACATCGAGATAGATGTCCGGTTGATCGTCTACGGCAGTGCGGTCATCCTGTATTCCCTGATTAACAATGCCCTGCTGGTGCGAGCCCGGAATTACCGGGAGCAGTACGGGCTATTCAACGCGGTCTTTGCCGGAGCTGGGCTGGGATTGTTCAATTACATTGCACCTGAAAACGTCCGCGAAACGTCGCACATTCTCATTATGCTTGGGATTGTCGCCATTTCCATCGCATCGGGACGTTTTCACTCCTACCTGACAATGCTCCTGTCCGCCGGTGTCAGCTCTCTGTTGAGCAGAGGTCCCATGACCAGCCTGGAGCCATTCCTGGAATGGGCGACACCGTATATCGTGGGAGTTGTCGTGATCGAAGCCATCGTCCGGATCAAGGATACGACCCGGCAGCATATCCACCGTCTTGAAACGATCAATAAGATCAGCCGCCAGATCATGCTCTCCCTTGAAACTCACCAGACGATCTCCCTGCTGAATGCCACCCTGCAGGAGGCGCTCGAAGCCGATTCGTACTTTGTTGGCACAGTCATTGGCCGGGAGGTCCATCTTGACCTGTTTTATGATGATGGTGAGTATTTCAACAATGTCCGCATCCCGCTGGAAGGCACATTATCGGGTTGGGTGATCAAGAACAACCGGGAGCTCTTCCTGCCCGACCTGCGCGAGAATGCGGAGCTGGATGGGGTGGATGACTTTGTCATCGGCAGGGGCAAGCCCAACCTCTCCTGGATGGGTGTGCCTCTCAAGGCATCTCATATCACCGGGGTCATTGCGCTGGGCTCCTACCGTCCCAATGCCTTCGATAGTGCCGATCTCGAGCTGCTTTCCAACCTGGCCCAACATGTCTCACTGGCCCTCGACAACAGCCTCCGCCACGCCCAGGTGCAGGAACAGACCCGCCTCGACAGCCTGACCGGGGTCTTCAACCATGGCTATTTTCTGAAGGTACTTGCTGAACAGGCTGAACAGGCGGCGGCCAGCCGATCCCAGCTCAGTTTGATCATGCTCGACATCGACTTTTTCAAACAATACAATGACAGGTATGGCCACCTCGTCGGAGACCGCATCCTGAAGATCCTGTGCACAGCCATCCAGCATCATATCAAACAGACCGATGCAGTCGGCAGGTGGGGCGGCGAAGAATTCATTATCTCGCTACCAGGAGCCGGCCCCGCGGATGCCCTGCGAGTTGCCGAGCGGATCGGACAGACCATGGCAACCCTGCAGGTTGAGGATCGCGATCAGAAAACCATACCGGTGCCGACAGTCAGCCAGGGGATCGCTATTTATCCGAACGAAGCCGATGAGATTTACCGCCTTGTAGACCTGGCGGACCGGCGGCTCTATATCGCAAAGGAGCGCGGCCGGAACCAGGTAGAACCCCATCCAGACCGATGGGAGATTATGGAATAAAGAGAGCAGGCCGCCGGCCTGCTCTCTTTTAATTTAATGCATCTCGGAATGCCGATATCGTCTTTTCAACCGCGCCATCATCGATCTGGTAGTGGGTGACAAGGCGAAATCGGCGGGCGTTCTCGGGATCGACCAGCACTCCCAGGTCTTTTATCCTTCCGGTGATCTGCTGGGCAGTTCGAAAAACTTCTTCTGCCAGATTAAGGTAGACCATGTTGGTGGACGGCGAGCCCGGATCCACATCCAGTCCGTGGATGGCTCGCAGTCCTTCTGCCAGCTTCCTGGCCCGGGCATGGTCCTCCGACAGCCGTCTGGTCATGACTTCCAGGGATATGATCCCGGCTGCAGCCAGGACGCCCACCTGCCTCATGCCGCCGCCCACCATTTTTCGCAGATGACGTGCCCGGGCAATGAATTTTTGAGAGCCCGCCAGGATCGAGCCTACCGGGGCAGCCAGCCCCTTGCTCAAACAGAACATGACGGAATCGGCCGGCTCCACCAGCTCGCGGACAGGTGTATTTTGAGCGGCCGCAGCGTTAAATATCCGGGCGCCGTCGATGTGCAGAGCCAAACCGTTTTGATGGGCAAGCTCACCCACCTGGCGCGTATAATCCGGTGTCAAAGGAACCCCGCCGCAAATATTCTGTGTATTCTCCAGGCAGACCAGGCGTGTAATAGGGTGATGCACGTCCTCGGTGCGGATGGAGGCGAGTATATCCTCGACGGACAGGGTGCCATCCGGTTGGTTGGGAACAGGACAGGGCTGGATGCCTCCCAGCGCCGACATCCCACCGGCTTCATTCAAATAGATATGGGATCGGTTTCCCACGATCACTTCATCCCCGCGCTGGCAGTGTACGAGCAGGGCCAGCAGGTTCCCCATCGTCCCCGATGGGACAAAGATCGACGCTTCCTTCCCCATCATCCCGGCAGCCAGGTCCTCCAGTCGGTTGACTGTGGGGTCATCGCGGTAGACATCATCCCCCACTTCCGCTTCGGCCATGGCTTCGCGCATCTCAGGTGTGGGCCTGGTAACGGTATCCGAACGAAGATCGATGTACTCCATATGCGACTCCTTCTACAGCCTCCTGAAGGCTGGAATGCACTACGAAAGGTTATCCACCGTAATCAGGCGCGTTGCATCGATATCAATGACAACAAAGGACGGCATGCCAAGTTTTTCCCACAGAAAGAATGAAGAGGTTCCCGTTAATCGCGACACAAATAGGGTGATAACGGTGCCATGTGTAATGATCGCAATTACCTGATTTTTATATCTTTCAACTAAAGAAGTTATGACAACGGAAAAGCGCTCATGAGCCTGGTTCGCCGTCTCGCGCCCGAACACAAGCGTATCCGGTTATCTGAAAAATTCCTGAATGGATGACACGAACTCCGGGCGGGGTAGAAAGGGACCATTGCTCCGGTCATGCTCCTGTAAGCCTTCAACAACATGCAGCTCAACATCACAGGCTGCGGCGATGATCTGCGCCGTCTCCACGGCTTTGGGTTCAACGCTGGAAAATACGATGTCAACCGGAAAAGAGCTTATCCGTTCTGAAAGAAGCTGGGCGCGCAACCGCCCATTCGGTGACAGCTTCCATTCGCGGGCAGGCCGGTCCTTTTGTATCTCCGGAAGAGAATGCCTGACCAGGATCAGAGGGTTGCTCATGACTCATTGCGCAGTCTATCCAGAACGCGGACAAGCTCTGCAGGCAGCGGTGCTTCCAGCGATTTTAGTTCCGTCGACCCCGGCAGGATGATCTGCAGCCGGTAGGCGTGCAGGAAATGGCGTTCCATGGCAATGGATTGCTTTTTTTTGCCATAGATTTCATCCCCAACGATGGGGCAGCCTAAAAACGCGCAGTGCAAACGGATCTGGTGAGTGCGGCCCGTCAGCGGGTGGAACTCCAGGAGAGTATGGGCCTTGAAACTTTCCACCGTTTTATATTCTGAAATGGCTTCGCGGCCGCGGCTCTCCGAGACAATGGCCATCCGTTTGCGGTGGCTGGGATCGCGGCCGATGTATGCCTCGACGCGGCCGGATGGGGTCGGTGGTTTGCCATCCACCAGAGCCAGGTAGGTCTTCTGCACCGTTCGGAGGCGAAACTGGTCCTGCAGCCAGCGGTGGGCGCGCTCATTCTTGGCCAGGAGGATGATACCCGAGGTTTCCTTGTCCAGGCGATGGACAACGCCCGGCCGCTCCTCCCCGCCAATCCCTTCGATCTCAGGGTCATAGCCCAGCACGGCATTGACCAGGGTCCCGCTGGCATGACCTGCGGCCGGATGGACAACCATACCGGCCGGTTTGTTGATGGCAAGCAGGTCGTCGTTCTCGAACAGGATGTCTAGTGGTATATCTTCGGCCACCAGATCGGTTGGCACAGGCGGCGGCACGCGGACCGTCACGGTCGACCCGCTCTCGAGGGCCTGGCCCGCTTTCTTCGCGATCCGGCCATCCACATCCACGAAGCCATCTGCGATCAGGCCCTGGATACGGGAGCGCGAAAACTCCTGCAGCTGCTCGACCAGAAACTTGTCGAGCCGCCCGGGAGTCTCCTTATCGAAGCGAAAATTCAAAATACGGTCACTCACTTGTGGTTTCACGAGGCATCTCGACTGCATTGGCTGCCTGCTGTTTCTCGGCGCGTTCCCGGATCCAGACACCCAGGAACAATACCACTGCACCGATCGTAATGCTCGCGTCCGCGACGTTGAAGACCGGGAACCGTCCTACCGAGATAAAATCCGTGACGTGCCCGATCGTCAAGCGGTCGATCAGATTGCCAAGCGCGCCGCCCAGCTGCATGCTCAACGCCAGCCGCAGGGACCAGTCGTCCCTTTCCACCTGCGGATAATAGAACAGGATCGCAGCAATGACGACAAAAGCAAGCACCGTCAGGATCATGCTGGCATCCTTGAACATACCAAAGGCCGCGCCGGTGTTATACCAGTGGACGATGCGCGCATAGGGACTCAGCCACTGCATGGACTCTGGCAGCCAGGTGGCCCCAAACGGAAGATTGGCGCGCACCAGCCCCTTTGTCCATTGATCTAAAAACACAATGATTGCGGCGATCACCAGGATCGCCCAATACTTCTCAACCAGTTTTTTCAAGACTCACCTCGTAAACAAAATCTCCCCATTCTACCATCACTCAACTTTATAGACTCTTGGCACGCGGGCGCTGATATTGGTAAGGACCTCGTATTCGTTCGTGCCCGTCCAATCGGCCAGATCGTAGGCTTGAATGCCTTCGCCCAACAGAATCACCTGATCACCCACGCGGATTTCATCCTTCCCGACATTGACCATGAACTGGTCCATGCAGATGCGGCCGACCTGCGGGTACTTCTTTCCGTTGATCACTACCTGCGCCCGGTTTGTCATCCGTCTGAAATAGCCATCGGCATAGCCGCAGGGGATGGTTACGATCCGTGTCTCGATTTCCGGCTGCCAGAGCGAACCGTAACTGACAGGGTGCCCCGGCCGCGTGATCTTCGAATAGACCACGTGCGACTTCCAGGTGAGAGCCGGGGCGACTTTCACCGTTTTCTCCACGCCGACCGGGTAAACACCATACAATAGCACGCCCGGACGGACCAGGTCCATATGGCTTTCCGGAAACTGCAGGATGGCACCCGAGTTTGCCATATGCCGCATGGGAGCGGGCAGGCTGCGTTTTTCGTAGAACTGCAAGACTTCCTGGAACCTCTCCAGCTGCTGGCGGGCATGGATCAGCGCCGGATCTTCGGAGTTTGCAAAATGAGTATAAATGCCCTGGATTAATACATGCTTACACGCCAGGGATTGCTCGAGAAAAGCCTGGGCTTCATAATAATGCACGCCGACCCGTTCCATGCCTGTGTCGATCTTGAGGTGGGCTGCCAACGTCTTTTTTGCCGATTCGGCTGCGGCTTCGGCAGAGGCGAGCAGCTCCGGCGAAGAAACTGTCAACGTCAAATCATATTCCAGGAAAGATGGGATCTGCTCTGGCAGAGTTCCGCCTGCAACAAGAATGGGTTTGGTGATACCCAGCTCTCGCAAATGGATCCCTTCCTCGACGAGGGCAACGCCAAAGGAGTCGACGTACGGCTCGAGATAGGGCGCAATACCGTCCATGCCGTGGCCATAGGCATTGGCCTTGATCATCGGCATGACCCTTGCAGGCGCTACATAGGCCCGGATCGCCTCCAGATTTTTTCTTAATTGGTAAAGATCGACTTCGAGATAGGTAGGACGCATATCGATTTATGATTGTGGATGTACGGTTGACGATTTTCGCCAGTGGTATTCCACATCCGGCTCGTTTTCAGGGGGCGGGCTGTAGCCGAACTTTTCCGCGATAAATCCATGCTTTTCATAGAATGCCCGTGCATTTGTGTTGGACTGCAGGGTATACAGCCAGATGTGTTCAGGAGACTGATTCCGCGCAAAGGCCAGGAGGGCTTCGCCAATGCCTTTTCGCTGGTGGTCGGGATGAACGTACAGCTGGTCGATGAATTCATTCTCCATCGCCATCAATGCAACCGGGCGTCGATCCAGCTCGACCACCCAGATCTTATTTTTCTTCAACACCTGATGGCGGAAATAATCCTGGTCTTCAAAGAAATGATGGCCGGTATCCGTCTGCCCCTCGGGGAGTAATTTTTCGCGCGCAATGCGCCAAAGGATGGTCACCGCGTCGAAATCCTCGTCGCGGTACTCGCGGATGTGATACTGATTGTTCATGGGAGATGTCTTGTTCTTGAAAATAAATTGAGCCAAATGGTTGGCACCGCCCATTTGGCTCAAAACAGTTGCGTTCGGTCAGGGGCTAGTAGTCGCGCCCGCCGCGGTCATTGCGATTGCGGTCGCCTCCGCCCGGTCTGCGTCCACCACCGTTGCGGAAACCACCGCCGCCACCGCCACCCGGGCGATCATCGCGCGGGCGGGCAATGTTGACGGTTAACGGGCGGCCACTGTAGTCCTTGCCGTGGAACATGGTGATGGCACTCTGGGCTTCCTCTTCCGAGGACATCTCGACGAACCCAAAACCCTTCGAACGTCCGCTCTGGCGATCCTTGATCACCTGGGCGGATTTCACTGTGCCAGCCTGCGAGAATAAGGTCTGAAGATCTGCATCCACAGTGGTGTAAGGCAGATTGCCTACGTAAAGTTTCGCTTCCATAGCAATTCTCTTCTCCTGAGTGTGGGCCATGAGAGTGAAGCATCTCCCACGGCAAAACGGATCCAATGTGCATGTCTACAGCGATCACAGACACCCAGGTGCCAAGAAGCAAGAATTCCCTCTGATTGTCGGACCACATTCATCCATGCAACGACGAATTTATTTTAGCACAAGTAGGGTTCAGTTGCCTAGAAACTCGGAAGCCAGAATCGGAGCCAGCCGCCGTCCTCACGCAGGGTGAACTGGACCTTTGCCTCCAGCTGATCCACGGCTGATACTTTGTCACTGCCTAGCGCTTCGGCCGACCGCCTGTTCGTGATGCGGCCAAAGACCCGGGTGCGGAAGATCTCGATCCAGGCCAGGACCTGTCCGTAGCGGTCGGCGTTGAGGCTGATGATCGGCCATACCCGCCGCGCCGGCCCGCGCAGCAGCAGCCATCTGAAATTCTGGAGGGTCTCCACATCCAGGCGGGCGACCGATTCAAGATCGTCCACCAAAGCCAGGATCGATTGGCTCGGGTTCCGGTTTGAATGAGCCCATGAGGCAAGTGAAAGAATGAAATCCTGCGAGCTTCGATGTTTTACATCGAATATTCCCACCCGGTGGGATGTATTCTCCAGCGCCTGCCATTCATCGACCTTGTTCGTCAGCACGCCATACTGGACTTCGTTTTCCTTATGGGTCCGGGCCACTGCATGAGCGATGGATTTCAGGAAAGCAGTTTTGCCTGCACCCGCCTCCCCAATGACGAGCATGGGACCCGGCAAAGGATCGTGCAGGTTCAACAACACAGGCAGGCCATCGGATGCGATACCGAGGAATAGCGCCTCACGCGGCAGCGACCCGATCCGGGACAGGACACTGTCCAGGGTGGGCGCGGCAGGCTCCGGCTGGGCTGGAACGGGTCCGCTGATCGCCTGCTCCTGTTTGAGAGAGGCGAGTGAATCCAATGTTTGAGAAAATCGACGGTTGGGGTCCATACGTCCTCCTTCTGAATTCAGAACGCATGTTCTATTTTACACGCCGTCCTCCAACCGTCAAGTACTTTCATATTAAAGTTTCATGGCAGGATGTTTTTCTCCACCATCCAGGCATGCAGCTCGAAGACCAAACGTCCCACTTTGACCATCGGGTCGCTGCTGATCAGCTCCTGCGCCTCGGCGAGCGAATCGGTTTTCAAAACTCCGATACCGCGGATCTCGCCGCTTGTCGCAAACGAGTCGAGCAGCGGGCCGTTGATGACCAGCTTGCCCATGTCACCCAGGCGTTTCATATTCGCAAGGTGCGCCTCCTGCAGGGCTTCGATCTCCGGCGTGGGATCGGGACTCCAGGTGGGGCCTTTTTTCAGCAGGTAAAGATAATAGATCCGCATGCTGGGAAAATGCTCGGTGACATCCTTCCAGGCCTGTGAATCATCGTAAACCATGACATCTCCCCTTTATTGCCAGGCTGCCAGGATCGCGCCAAAGAGCAGAAAATTAACCAGGTGGTTGCCAGCCTCGATCGCCCAGATCTTCAAGCCATGCCCGGCAAACAATTTGTTGACCAGGTACGTTGGGGCAATGAATCCAAGCCAGAGCATGAAGCCAACCAGCGCTCCGGACGCGGCATCTGCGGCGCCCATGTTGTCCACCATGAAGGACATGGCCACCGCCTGGACGAATGAGGAAAGCAGGGTCAATCCCCAGGTCATTCCCATATTCTGCATGCCCGGCGTCTCCTTTCCCCCGCCGACCACATGCCACCAGGCCGGGAACAGGGTTTTGGGGTTGTACCAGAGGGAGCCGCTGATCATGCTCACCACCACACAGACAACAACAGCCAGCCAGTTGATCGCGCTAAAGTCCATTCGAGCCTCCTTTTTCGATGCGGGTTGGATATCCAGTGCTTTGCTGTGTACAACCCGAATATTTGTTCTAGGATGCGGTGGTCAAAGCAGAAGATTGGATCCTGATACAATCGCCAGATGCCGAATCCATATCTTATCCAGCTTGTCGGCGTTCTATTAACGAGTGCGGGGGTGATCGCCCTTGCAGCTTCCACTGATAAGAAAATGAAGACCGCCATCTTTCAGGAGCCTCCGTACAACTAATTCCACCAAATTGCGTAGACCTTTGAAGATGGAAATACCTGTCTGGTTGGCCAGGATAAGACTCCCCGACAGACGAGGGGATTTTTCCACATTATTTCGTATCATCGAATAAGAATAACGGAGGTAAACATCATGAAATATCGATCTCTCTTTGTACTTATCGGGCTGAGCCTGTTGGCTACCGCGTGTTCGGGGGCGGGAGCTGC
>DASUOS010000528.1:0-2174 GCA_036276515.1 Anaerolineales bacterium
TACCATTTCCTATCCTTATCAAAAAAACCCGGTACTTCCACAGCTGGCTGCTGCCGTGATCGGTGGCGTGACGCTGTTTTTCGCGCTGCTCCTCGCCTGGGTATTGGGCTACCAGTTGATTTATGCAGGCCGCATCTTCCCGGGGGTCTCCGTGGCGGGTGTGGATCTTTCGGGTTTAATGCCATCTGATGCGGCGGTCAGGCTGAACGAGTCGTTATCCTATCCTATCGAGGGGAAGATCCTGCTGCGCTATGGGGAACAGGTCTGGGTGGCGAGTCCCGCTGAACTGGGCATGGTGTTCGATCCTTCGTCCAGTGCGAAGACAGCTTATGAGCTGGGCCGGAGCGGCGGCCTGTTCGGCGCGCTATCGGGTCAGGTCCGGGCGGCCGGTCTGGGGGCCAAGATCCCGCCGGTGATCATCTTCGACCAGCGCGTCGCCTATCATTATTTGAACCTGCTCTCCACACAGGTCAACCAGCCGGTCAAGGAAGCCAACCTCAAGCTGGAAGGCACAACGATCGCCACGGAGCCCGGCCAGGTGGGACGTGAGCTCAAGATCGATGCCACGCTGATCTACCTGGGCGCCCAGCTGCAAACCTTCTCTGATGGGGAAGTGCCGCTGGTCGTACAGGAGATCCAGCCACAGATCCTGGACGTCAGTGCCCAGGCGGAGATGGCCCGCCAGGTGCTCAGCCAGCCGCTCACGCTGGTCATCCCGAACGCGGCACAGGGAGATCCAGGCCCGTATATTTACAACCCTGAGGTCCTGGCGAATTTGCTCGGCGTCGAACGCACGGAGAGCGGCGTGCAGGTGGTCTTGAAAAAGACCGGCCTGCGCGACATGCTGATACCGGTCAAGGACCAGGTCGATCGCCTGGCCGCCGATGCAAAATTCATCTTTAACGATACGACTCTGCAGCTGGATGTCACGGCTGAATCCAGGGTGGGACGCGCTCTGGATATCGATGCCAGCATCAACGCCATCAACGATGCGCTGTTGCGCGGCGAGCACACGGTCGGGCTGGTCATCAACGAGACCCAGCCGCGTGTCGCCTCAACGGCTACCGGCCAGGAGCTGGGTATCACCCAGCTGATCCACGCCGAGACGTCCTATTTCCATGGCTCCAGTGCCGAGCGCGTCCAGAATATTCAGGCGGCGGCGGCCCAATTCCATGGACTGCTGGTCGCGCCTGGTGAGACGTTCTCGATGGGCGCGCACATGGGGGATGTCAGTCTTGAGAACGGGTTTGCCGAGGCCCTGATCATCTACGGCGGCCGGACGATCAAGGGTGTGGGCGGCGGTGTGTGCCAGGTCAGCACCACGCTCTTCCGGGCGGCCTTCAATGCCGGGTTCCCGATCGTCGAGCGGACGCCGCATGCCTACCGGGTGTCCTATTATGAGCAAGTTGCCAGCGGCGGCGTGGACCCGCGTCTTGCCGGCCTGGATGCGACCGTTTACTTCCCCCTGGTGGATTTCAAGTTCACCAACGACTCACCCCACTGGATCCTGATGGAGACCTATATGGGCAGCGGCTCACTGACCTGGAAGTTCTACTCCACCTCCGATGGCCGCAGCGTGTCCTGGGATACGACCGGTGTAACCAATGTCGTCCCGGCTCCGTCGCCTGTCTTCGAAGTCAACGACGAGCTTGGCAAGAACCAGATAAAGCAGGTCGACTGGGCAGCCAACGGCGCGGACGTCACCGTCACCCGCACGGTGATGCGCGGCGGCTCGGTTCTGTTCCAGGACCAGTTCACCACGCACTATCAACCCTGGCAGGCGATCTGCCAGTATGGACCCGATTCCAAGAACCCTGAAAAACTGGCAGATGAAAAGAACCTGTGCCGGAATCCATCCTCCTGAATCTGCCGGATATTCCACACTTCAAGAACGGAGAATAAATGGTTAGCCAGACCCTCATCGAAATCCTGCGCTGTCCCAACTGTGTGCGCACCACGGGCGGCGAGCTGAATTACCACCGGGATGCCTGGTTCATCTGCCAGGACTGCGGACGCAAATATCCCATCGTCGACGATATCCCCGTCATGCTGATCGAGGAAGGGGATAAATGGATTAACACGTCGGAAGGCGAGCTGCCGGTTCCTCCGCCGGCGAAATAGCGTGACCTCCTTAGAACGCCTGCTTGGGGATCTGGCCAGCGGAGACGAAGCGC
>DASUOS010000529.1:0-5537 GCA_036276515.1 Anaerolineales bacterium
GCCAGGCTCGCCAGGACGATCCCCCCCGTGCTCATTCCCCCGAGGATGGCATTGTAGGCATTGTCACCTGCATATCCCTGCCAGGTTGCTTCACCAGGCATCCGGCTGACCATCCAAAAAACAAGCGCGCTTAATGCCAGGCAGGCAAACCCGGCCCAGATGACACGCCGCGATTGTTTGTACCCGTAGACCTCGGTGAGAATATCGCCAAAGATGTAACTGACCGGGAAGAGGATCGTCCCTGCGTCAAAGGCCAACGGGAGGCCTACTATGCTGACTCCCCAATCCACGATCTTGGCCGAAGAGGCAATATTGCTGATCACAAGAACCGTTACAAAAACGGTCATGATCAGGTCCAAGAAGCGGTATTGTTTCATCACAGATCTACAAGTTGATTCGATCCCCGTGCGTGTTGGGAACAGAAAATACAAGAAAATGTACATCCGTACCGGACCGATTCTGAAACTGGTGCTTTATCCCGGGTGGTATCTCGATCCCCTGCTCTTTCTCCAGCCGCACCTCATGGTCTTCGAATACCATCGTTCCGGCACCTTCCAGGATATAAAAGAATTGCCGTGCCTGATTGTGATAGTGCATCACTTCCACTCCCCCGACCGGGACACGCTCCCGGATCACGCTCATGTCATTGCGCTGCAGGAGATGCCAGCCATCGCAGTTTTCACCCCAAACATAATGTTCGCTGTTTTCAATCGAAACGATCATGAACTCTCACCTCCGCAGGATGGATTTGAGCCGGGATGTTTCGATTTTAGCACAGATATTCTAATCTGATTTATGAGGTTGGAACAGAGTTTACCTTTTCGATCATCCGGCAGAATGAGCAGAGATCTGCGGTGGATGTGGGCTGCCCGCACCTGGGACAGGGATGCAGGTGGGCATGTGCGATGTCCTGCTCGATAAACAGATCCCCCCGTTTGCGGGCTTCGAGGAAGCGCAGGTAGAACGTCAGTTTTGCGCCGGGACGGGTTGTTTCTAGCTGGTTGAGCAGTTCCTTGTAGTAGATGGACTGCGATCCTTCGGCAAAGGGACATTCTTCATAAATATATTCGATGCCGCGCAGCAGACAGTACGCCGTCATCTCGCGCTCATAAAAGCGGCACAACGGCTTGACCTTGCGCGCCAGTCCGTCCGAAGCCGGCAGGACCGGTCCCTGGCGCAGGAGGTACTCACTCGACCAGTTCAGCGTGTTCCCGAACAGGACGGCCGCCTCATCGTCGAGATTGTGGCCGGTCGCCAGCACATCGTACCCCAGGTCCCGGGCGATGCGGTTCATCTCGTGACGCTTCGCCAGGCCGCAGACAGAGCACGGCTTGCCATGCCCGCGGTGGGAAATCTCGGAAAGGATCGGGATGGGCTGCCCATATTCTTTTTCGATATCCACGATATGGAGCTTCACTCCCCGGGCATCCGCAAATTTCTGTGTCAGACGCTGCGATTCGTGGGAATAATCGATCCCGTCCCCCGAAGGGGATCTTCGACCATCGATACCCAGTCCAAGATACAGGCCGTCCGCCTGGTAGCCCAGCCGGTTGAGAATATCCCAAAGGCCCAGTGAGTCCTTCCCACCCGACACCGCCACGAGGACCTTTTCGTGATGGCCGAACATCTCATACTTTTTGATAAAACGCTCGGTCTGCTCGGGCACCCAATCCAGGTAATGTTCCTTGCACAGAGCCAGTTTATGCTGGCGCATGTTGACCGAAGCCTTCGCACCACATTTTTTACATTTCATAATTCATTCCTGTCACTGCGAGAAGCATCTGGTGTGACGAAACAATCTTCCCACCAACCCGGAGATTGCTTCGGGCTACCGCCCTCGCAATGACATTAACCACCGGAAATCACCGCGATCAGCTTGACCACGTCCCCATCCTTTAGGATCTCATCGTCCAGGATCATCTCCCCATCCCGGGTGGCAATGACTGACTCCGGGACGATATTGATCTTCTGCAGGGCGGAGAGCAGGGTCATGCCCGGCTTTACTTCATATTCCTTGTTCCGCAAAATCAGTTTAACCAAGGGTACACCTCGAAAAGTGATTCTACCATCTTGTCTTGACAGCGTTCCTTCTTCCCTGTACGATTGACTCATGCGCATTGGAATGATGGCGGATACCTATAAGCCGTATGTCAGCGGTATTACCAATTATATCGATCTGAACAAGCGTGCCCTCGAACGTGAAGGACACGAAGTGTATGTGTTCACCTTCGGCGATCTGGATTACCGGGATGACGAGCCTCGCGTCGTTCGCAGCCCGGGTGTTCCCCTGGCCGATACGGGCTATTTCCTGTCCCTGCGCTATAAGACTGCCTATAAGAAGCTGCTGCAGACCATGGATGTGGTTCACGTCCACCACCCCTTTTTGAGCGGACGGCTGGCCCTCAACTACTGCCGTCGCGTTTCCATCCCGATCATTTTCACCAACCATACCCGCTATGACCTGTACGCCCAGGCGCGCATGCCCTTGATGCCCACCGAGGTCAGCCAGAGCCTGCTCCAGGCCTACATGCCCGATTTCTGCAACGCGGTGGACCTGGTCATCTCGCCTTCTGCAGGGATGGCAAAAGTACTGCGACAGTACGGTGTGGAAAGCCATATCGAGGTCGTGCCCAATGGCGTAGACCTGCGCTGCTTCCACCAGGCTGAGCCTCTCCAGCGTGTCGATTTTGGCTTCAGCGACCAGGATATCCTGCTGGTCTACGCGGGCCGCATCGCGCCGGAAAAGAACCTGGAATTTCTAATCCGCTCCTTTGCCGGAGTGGCACAGTTGTTTCCGAACGTGCAGCTGATCATCATCGGCGGCGGCCAGAAGGAACATGTGGAGGAGGTCAGGTCGTTTCCCCAGGAGCTGGGCATTGCCGGCCGCGTCCGCTTTGTGGGACAGATCCCCTATGACGATCTGCCCGCTTATCTGGCGATGTGCGACGCGTTCGTGACAGCCTCTGTCACTGAAGTTCATCCGTTGTCTGTGATCGAGGGCATGGCGTCGGGACTTCCTGTCCTGGGCATCGACTCGCCTGGGGTAGGCGACTCGGTCAAAGACCGCGAATCGGGACTGCTCGCCACACATGACATTGCCTCGTTTACCGCAAAAATGACCTACCTGTGCACAGACGGCGCTCCCCGGAAACAGATGGGCCTGGCCGCCCGCGAAGCCTCCGCCCAGTACGATATCGAGCGCACGACGAAGATCATGCTCGAACATTACTCGCGCCTGACCCAGAGCACCAAGCCGCTCAAACAGAGCTTCGACGAGCGACTGATGTCCATCCTGGAAGAATTCCTGCGATGAAACACAACCAGACCGTCGGCCGCTGGGGAGAAGAGACAGCCACGAAGTACCTGCAACAGCATGGCCATGAAATTATCGCCCGTAATGCCCGTACTCCGTATGGTGAGATCGATATCATTACCAGGCAGGGGGACATCACGATCTTCGTCGAAGTCAAGACCCTGACCTCCAGCAAAAATTTCTTCCCGGAACAAAATGTCACCGCACGCAAGCGCGAACACATGCTCGCCTGCGCCGAATATTACGCGGCAGAGAATGGCATCGACCACTGGCAGATCGATGTGATCGCTGTGGAGGGCAGGCAGGAGCTGGAGCCGAAGATCACGCACTTCGAGAATGCGATAGCATAACTTCGTGTTCGATCCCGTCGAGTTCTCCCACGAATTCCTGTCCAAAGTAATATTCCAGCTCATTCCTCATCGCCCGGTAGATCGAGGTCCCCGAGCCGGAACAGATCAGCGAACCGTCGTCCAGCTCTGCGGCGGGACCTAACAATCCCTCTTCAAAGCTGAGTGGAAAAAGGATACAAACAACAGGCTTGATCTCGTGGTAGTCCATTTGCCTGCTGAGGGCATATCTGTGTAGTCCACACCCCCGCTGGTCTTTGCTTATGAACACACATCGGGGGCCCAGGGTATTGATCCTTGTATATTGATTACCCGCGTACTCCTCATAGTACGTATACTCCGCTTGGAACCACTCGCCGTCTGATTGCCGGATGAACGGCAGGATTTCCTCCTTTTGCTGCTGTATCTTTTCCATGTTCTCGATATCAATGTCTGCCCCATAGGAGCAGCACCAGTCGTGACAAAAGGTGCACTCAAGGCAGCGGGCGAAATACTTTTTCAAGTAAATGTCACGATGCACAAAAGAGATTGCCACATTCCCGGACGCATATTCCCTGCTCAGTGAAATGATGTCCGGTTCCTGAGGCAGAACCATGGAACGTAAAGTGTCCTGCGCCTTGTTTGCCTTGGCCTCCAGCTTTTGCAGGGCCGAACGCTGGAAAAAAGAGGCGGCTCTTCGCAGGGCGTACCGGTAGTGGTGGAGTGCACCAAACCAGTTCCCTTCGGCAGCAGACAAATCTCCAAGTTTCTCATGGGAAAGGACCAGCCAGGGATCCTGCTTGCGGTTCAAAGCGATTTGGGCACTCCGAATCAGGAAATCCCTCGAATCCTCCCATTTCCGCATGTCCATGAGAATCTCCCCGAAATACACACAGCCAAAATAGTTCTCTTGATCCGATTCCGCAGTGCGGACAAGTTCCCGCATGTGCAGCACCAGCTCATCCGGCTGATTATCCTTAAACGGAAGATGCACTTCTGCCGGCCTGGCTTCCACTTCATCAAGTTGTGTTAATTCTTTACCCATAAAGAGATCCTCAATTATGCACTGATGTTACGCAGTGCCGCCGTTTTTTTACCGCGAAGACGCGAAGAACACAAAGAAAGCTTTATTCTTCGCGAAGGGAGAAGAAGCCTGGCGATCTTCGCGCCTTCGCGGTTTACATTCCTGCTCCGTGCGTAAGGTGAGTTATGCATACAGAGTCGGAGGCAAACCCAGCGTGTATAATTCACATCGCACTCGTTTCTCCTGGAAACGGGTTTTTCACACATGCAGCAAACACAGAAACCACCCGTTATCCTGGTCGTCGGACCGACCGCTGTCGGTAAAACTGAGCTTGCCATTCAGCTAGTAGAACGATTCAAGGGCGAAATCGTCTCGGCCGATTCCCGTCTTTTTTACCGGGGCATGGATGTTGGTACGGCAAAACCTTCACCCGAGGAAATGCGACGAGTCCCACATCACCTGATCGATATCGCCGAGCCGGATGAGATTTTGAGCCTGGCTGTCTTTCAACAGCAGGCTGCAATAATGATTGCAGATATTCATGCACGAAACAGACTACCCTTCCTGGTTGGCGGAACGGGACAGTATATCCGCGCCGTTACCCAGGGCTGGAGTCCGCCGGAAGTCCTGCCTGATGAGACACTGAGGGCAGAACTCGAACGACAAAAAGAAGCAAAAGGCATCTATTGGCTACACGATAAACTTGAGAGCCTGGATCCCGAAGCAGCGGAAAAGATCGATGCACGCAATTTCAGGCGCACGGTACGCGCTCTGGAGGTGATTCTCACCACCGGCCAGAAATTCTCCGAGCAGCGGGGACAGGCTGAATCGCCCTACCATCTCATTACGGTCGGGCTGACCCGTCCACGCGATG
>DASUOS010000530.1:0-3005 GCA_036276515.1 Anaerolineales bacterium
CACCTTCTATGCCAAGCAGGCGGAATACCAGCAAAACTGGCTGTCTCAGTCGCTGGCATACCGATTCAATTCTTATCTTGCGCCGGTCATCGCCAGCCCGTTCCTGGTGCTCATTCCGGGCGCGATCCTCTGGCTGCGGGAAATGATTCGGGAACGCAACTGGGGCGCAATCGCCGGGCTCATCTGGGTTGGCGGATACATGGCTATTTACTTTATGCGTCTGCCTGCGTACCAGCATGGGCGTTACATAATCCCGGCTTTTCCCGTCATGTATTTGTGGGGCATGCTCGGGATGATTAGTTTTGTGACATCGCCGATAGCAAACACCCGGCTAGTCGTTGTGTGGCAGCTGTTGCTGGGCGTATTGTGCGTTCTGTTCAGTACTATCGCCGCCCGGCAGAATGCGCATGATGTGTATTTGATCGAAAGTGAGATGGTTGAGAGCGCGAAATGGGTTCAGCAAAATATCCCGCCGGAAGCACTGCTTGCCGTCCATGATATCGGTGCGCTGGGTTATTACGTGCCGAACCCCATGATCGACCTGGCGGGTCTGATCACGCCGGATGTCATTCCGTTCATCCGCGATACGGACCGGCTGCGAGAATATCTGGATTCAAAGTCGGCGGATTATTTGATCGTGTTCGAAGGCCACTATCCGGGTCTCACGTCGGGTAGACCTTCCCTTTTCACCAGCGGCCTGTCGATCAACCTGATTGACTTTGACGATCACATCCAGGTATTTCAATGGAAGTAGATCGCCGCGAATGTCATGAAGATGAAATGCGCATATAAATGTGAAAAATTGCCCGCATATGTCTCCTGTGCTATACTCACCAAACCAAGATTGATTCAGGGAAATGTCGACGATGAATGAAATAACGCTGATAGTCGCAGACGATCACCCGATCTTCCGCCAGGGAGTGGTGGATACGCTTTCGCTGGAGGACGATCTTCGCATTATGGCCCAGGCTGCCAACGGGGATGAAGCGATTGAGCTGATTCGCTCCCTCAAGCCAAAGGTCGCGATCCTCGATGTCAACATGCCGGGAATGAACGGCCAGCAGGTCACCCACCAGGTCACGTCGGAACATTTACCGACCCGGGTTATTCTGCTCACCGGGTACGATGATATTGAGCAGGCCATCCATGCCGTCCTGGCAGGAGCAGTGGGCTATTGCGCCAAGGAGATCAGCCCTGATATCCTTGCTCATACCGTGCGGGCGGTTGCCGATGGCAAGTACGCAGTAGCCGGGAACATCTTCACCCGCCGGGAGCTCGATCACTGGATCGATGAACAGATGGATGGCGCCCGGCGTTCCTACAGCGAGCCCGGTTCGCCGTTTCACCCCCTGTCGGATCGTGAGATGGAAGTCCTGTCCTGTGTGGTCCGCGGTATGAGCAACAAGGAGATCGCCAGCCTGCTCGGCATCAGTCACCAGACAGTGAAGAATCATGTGACCTCCATCCTTCGAAAATTTGGCGTCGAGGACCGGACACAAGCGGTTGTGTATGCCCTCAAGCGCGGCTGGGTCAAACTGCAGAACGATCAGGTCAGGAATCAGGAGTAGCCTACATGACAACGGATCTTGTCCCATCCGCGGATGGTGCACTCGACTTTCAATCGGAACTGGCAGAGGCAGAAAAGGCGATTCGTGAAATAACGTTAATGATCGAGCAGAGTCAGGGGGAGGTCTCCAAGCTGTCCCAGCGCAACGCAGCCATTACCACTCATCTCCAGCAAATGCAGAACCAGCTTGATCGTATGTCGGCCGACGAGGTTCGCAGCATCTATGACTCTGCATTGGACGCCCAGCAGCGGCTGCTGGTCATGCGCGGCCAGCTGGAAAAACTCCAGACGGAGAAACAGCATCTCGAGCGTTTCAAGACCACCCTAAGTCAGGCGCTGAGCTCCCCGGCTGACATCTCTGCCGGAGCCCTGCCGCCCGGTTCTCTTAGAAGTCCTCTGGCAAATGTGGAAATGCTCGTCAACGCCCAGGAGACCGAGCGCCAGAGGTTGTCGCGCCAGATCCACGATGGGCCCGCCCAGGCTCTTTCCAACTTCATTCTG
This sequence comes from Anaerolineales bacterium, assembly GCA_036276515.1. Lineage (GTDB taxonomy): Bacteria > Chloroflexota > Anaerolineae > Anaerolineales > Villigracilaceae > Defluviilinea. Next base: position 2,069 of record DASUOS010000530.1, read on the forward strand.
CAGACCGAGATTGCCATGCGCCTGATGGACGTGGATGCCTCCCAGGCGCGCGACGAATTGAACAACTTAAAAGCCTCAGCCATGGGAACCTTCCAGAAGGTCCGGAACTTCATCTTCGAGCTTCGTCCCATGATGCTCGATGACCTCGGCCTGGTCCCAACCGTTCGCAGATATGTGGATGCATTTAAAGAACAGACCGGTCTCGATATCAATGTGACCGTTACCGGGAGTGAGAGGCGCCTCGAGCCGTATGTGGAAGTCATGCTGTTTCGGGCGATCCAGGAGTTGCTGGGCAACGCCGCACGCCACAGCCAGGCTACCCTGGTCCGTATTCTGATCGACATGGGCCAGGAACGTGTCCGCGTCAGTGTGGATGACAACGGCAAAGGCTTTGACCCTGAGATCCTTCAGCAGAACAACAGCCTGGGACTGAGATTGATCCGTGAACGGGCGGAAATGCTGGGTGGAAATTTCGAAGTGGATACGAATCTCGGAAAAGGCACACGTGTTTCCTTTGGGGTTCCGGCCCGTGCATAATTCTTACATAGTGCCGCATAATTTGCTTAACTTTTACTTGGATTTTCATCTTACAAATCAAAATGAAAATTAAAGTTAATTTGAGACAAGCGGTAAATCATGGAATCGATGAAGCTTGGCTGCTGATCAGGATCGACTTTCTTCGCACGGATTGCAGATAGAACGCGGCACCTCCGCCTTTCCGAAAATGTCAGGTTTTGAATGAAATATCGATGTGTTTTGACTCCGAATGCCCGTTTTTAGGCCGTTTTTTGAAGTAGGACACCTTTCTTTTTTATCAATTTGAAATTATTGGTTTTGGTTTATACTGTATAATGCTTGTAGCTAAGATCCTGCTTTGATAGCAGAGAACGCAAGAGAGGAGACATATTCCATGCGTCGCGGAAGAATTCTTATATTC
>DASUOS010000531.1:0-5960 GCA_036276515.1 Anaerolineales bacterium
TCGCCTCCATGCGCCCGCACGATGCCGCGGGCAATCGCCAGTCCCAGGCCGGCGCCGCCCGTGGCGCGGTTGCGTGACTTTTCGCCGCGGTAGAAACGCTCGAAGATGTGCGGGAGATCCTCGGCCTGGATCCCTTCGCCGCTGTCGCGTACGCTCACTTCCACGCCGGAGCCGGTCCGCCGCGCATAGACCATGATCTCCCCGCCGGCCGTTGTATGGCGCAGGGCATTGCCGATCAGGTTATTGAGCACGCGCCCGATCGCCTGGGTGTCCATCTGGACCGGATCCACATTGGGTTCGACCCGGCCTTCCAGGCGCACGCTTTCACGATAGGCCAGCTCGGAGAAGCTCTCCAGAGTATCTGAGACCAGGTCGCCCAGAGAAGAGTTCGCACGGTTGAGCGGGAAGCCGCCCGCATCCAGCTGCGACATCTGGAACAGGTCGTCGATCAGCGCCGAGAGGGACATGACATCCTTTTGGGCGGTGTTGAGGTAACGCCTGACCATTTCCGGCTCGTCCACCACCCCGTCGGCCAGCGCTTCGAGGATGGCGCGCATGGACGTGAGCGGGGTCTGCAGGTCATGGCTGGCCCAGGCCACCAGGTCACGGCGCAGGCCTTCGAGCTCGCGCTGCTTCCGGTCGGCAGCCTGCAGCTGCTCAGCCATCTGGTTGAAGGTCAGGGCAAGGCTGCCCAGCTCATCCCGCCCGGCGACCGGAACGCGCGTCTCAAGGTCGCCACCGGCGATTTTCTCTGCCGCCTCTTTCAGCGACTGGATGCGCTCGGTGACAGTTGTGGAGAAGAAATAGCCCAGGATCATGGCGATCCCTCCGGCAAACAGGAGCAGGACAATGGCCAGCAGCAGGTCATGGGGACTGGCAAACATGAGTTGCGCCGAGAACCATACGTTGAAGAACGTGAGAACACTGGCCAGGGCATAGCCCCCCAGCAGCGTCCAGCGCAGGGTCGGTGAGAGGTTGATCCAGCCAAAGCGATAGGCGGCATAACCCGCCAGCGCCGAAACAAAGGCGGTGATGCTCAAAAACAAAGCCATCAGCGCCAGCTCGCCCGACGGCGGTGACATCAACAGCTTGAAGATACCCAGCGAGACCAGGACGATCAGCAGGGTACCCATCACGAGGCGGGCCGGCATGGAGAGTTGGTTGGTAAATGATCTCATGGAAGGCTTGCTACCCAGACACGGAGTTCCAGGAAAAAACTCAGTGACTCTGCATCTGTGTGGCCAATCTCACGGTTCGAATTTGTAACCGACGCCCCACACGGTCAGCAGGCGGGTAGGGTTGGATGGATCGTTCTCGAGCTTCTCGCGCAGCCGCCGCACGTGGACGGTGACCGTGCCGGGGTCGATGTACTGCGCGCCGCCCCAGACCCGGTCGAGAAGCTGCTCGCGGGTAAAGACCTGGCGTGGATGCCGGGCCAGCAGGTAGAGCATGTCGAACTCCCTGGCGGTCAGCTCGACTTCTGCATCCATGACTTTGACCACCCGGCTGCGCGGGTCGATGCTCAGGCCATCGAAGGACAGCTCGCGCTCATTTCCGCTCTCCGTCTCGTCGCGGCCAATGCGCCGCAGCACCGCCCGTACCCGGCTGACCAGCTCCTGCGGGCTGAACGGCTTGACCACATAATCGTCGGCGCCCATTTCGAGCCCGGCGATACGGTCGATCTCTTCGCGGCGCGCCGTCAGCATGATGATCGGCACATTGGACCGGTCCCGCAGCCAGCGGGTAAGCGACAGGCCGTCCATTTGCGGGAGCATCAGGTCGAGAATCACAAAATCCGGCGTCTGTTTTTCAAAGAGAGCGATGGCCTGCCTCCCGTCCGAGGCGATCTGCACCTGGAAGCCGGCGCGTTTTAGATACAGGCTCACCACCTCGGCGATGCTGGCCTCATCCTCCACAACCAGGATGCGGGTTTCGTCCATGGATTAAATCATACCTCAATGGAATGAGGATTGGCAGGAATGTTCAGAGATTCGTAAGGATTCTTGATCCCCCGACCGGAGGCATTAGCCCACGACACCCCGATGCATATCCAGAGGATCATAGACCTGGATGTAATCGCGCCCGGCTTTTTTGGCGGCGTACATCGCCCGGTCCGCAGCCCGCAGCAGGGATTCGCGGTCTTCGCCGCTGGCCGGGTAGCAGGCAATACCCATCGAGATGGTGATCTTCAGGTTGTAGCTATCGTAGGGAACATTGAGGGAGTTGAGGGTGATCCGCAGTTCCCCGGCGCGGCGGAAGGCTGTATCCATCGGGATGTTGGGCATGACCACCACAAATTCCTCACCGCCAAAGCGGCAGGCAAAGTCGCCTCGCCGGTTGCTCGCCAGCAGGGTCCTGGCCAGGGCCTTAAGCACCAGGTCACCGGCTTCGTGGCCGTGGGCATCGTTCATGCGCTTGAAATGATCGATATCGAGCATGATGACGCACAGGGGATAGCCTTCCCGAGCGGCGCGGGCCAGCTCGCGGTCGAGGGTTTCGTCGAGGTAGCGGCGGTTGAACAGGTCTGTCAGTGGATCGTGGATCGCCTGGGCACGCAGTTTGCTCTGCAAAGTGCCGATCTCGATCAATTGAGACTGGAGACGATCGTTGGCATAGCGCAATTTCTTTTCCACGTTCTTGTGGTCGGTCACATCGTGGAAGACCATCAGCCGCCCGCTCAGGTGCTGGTGATCGTCATAGAGCGGCGTTACGCTCAGGTCCAGATAGCGAGGCGGGGACGTATGAATGCGCAGGACCATGTGAGTTTCTTGGCCGCTGATCAGGGCATCCACCCTCTTCTCCATCCAGGGCTGCAGGATCTCGACAGCCGGCCTGCCCAGCAGAGAGGCAGGCTTGCGGGAGAGGAAGATCTCCATGGCCGGGTTGAAGTCCACAATGCGATTCTGGCGATCCAGCACCAGGATGCCGTCGCTCATCCGCTCGATGAGACGGGTGCGGGCTACGGGGATGATATCCATGAACCGATTGCGCACCACGGAATAGGTAAAGAGGATGCCGGCCATCCCAAAGGAGAGAGGCGCCAGGTCGACATGGCCCGCACTGCCATAGGTTTCGTAATACATGTTCACCAGCGCCGGGATCAGCGCCGCGATCAGGACAAGGCGGTACTGATTCTTCACCAACGGACTGGAATGCCACATACCGTTCATTAGCAGCAGCAAGCCAGCAACAATGACCAGGTAGGAATAGAACATGTTCACCGTATACCAGGGCCCGCGCTCCACCTGCATCCAGACGAAGCCATCCTGGCCCAGGAGGGCTGTCTGCTCGAAGACAAGCTGGTGGTACCTGTTGGTCCAGACCAGGAGCAGGGTGATCCCGGGATGCACCGCCAGGAGGTACAGCCTGCGGCGGGTCAGCCAGTCTTCCCGCTGGGTGAAACTTAAAGCAAAGACCAGGAACAGGGTTGGGACCGTCGCCACGCCGATATAGGTAATATTGGGCAGGAATAGTTTTGCCTGAAGAGGCAACGACAGCCAGGTAAGACCATAGAACCCGGACCAGATACTCATGGAGAGCAGCAGAAGGCATAACGCGAAGGAGCCCGGAACCCGGCGTCCCCAGGCGATCACCGCGGCCACCAGCGTTAGCGTGGCTGAAATAAAAAGATAAACTGCATTCATAAGGAGTGGGGCTTGCATGGCTTCCCGGTACTTTCACTTCTATTGTATTCCGGATCACCCACCGTCCGGCTTGCAATGAATTAACAACTAATCCTTGCAAAGTTGGTAACAAAAAGACTCCCCTCAACCGGGGAGCCTCGGCTTCATGGGCTTTCTATTCCTTCCCGAAGGTTTCGAGGGCGGCTTCCGTGCTTTCGTACATGGGAATATTCTGCAGGAAGCCGGTGATCCCCAGCACGTTGTAGATCTGGGGCGGAGCACTGCTCAGCTTGAGATGGGCCACTTTGAACTGGTCATCCTTAGGGGTAAAGATCTGATAGACCTTCTGAAGGGCCCGCATTCCGGCGCTGGTCAGGGTATCGAGCTCACTCATATCGATCAGGAGATAGCGCGCGCCGCCATCGTACGTAGTACGCGCCGCTTCGAGCAGCTGCCCTTCACTCTGGGCATCCAGCCAGCCCCGCAGATGGAATACGGTTACCGGCACATCGGCCTGCATTTCTTCGGAAGAGATCTTCAGGTCACTGTTCATATTTTCCTCACTCTGTTGGCTTCAGTCGCTCAATATAACACAGACTTTATTGAAAGGTTGTCAGGGGAGACGGACATACTCCGCGCCCACGTATCCCCGTTTGCCGCCGGCTTCACGCACGGAAAGCCACTTGTTGGCTTTGCCCAGCTTGGCTTTGGCCTTTTTGGCGTCTTCCATCACAACCAGCTCCGCGCCGGCTTTGACCACCATGATCAAAGCACCGCCCTTGGATGGACTTTTTCGCAGTCTCAGGCCGCTCGTGCCAACTGCCTCGCTGACGACCACGGTCAGTCGTTTCTTCCCGGCGGGTGCTGGGGCAGGCGGCTCTTCCGGAGAAGGCGCCGGCTCGGGCGTGGGTGGAGGCGTTTCCTCCTCGGGGACGGGAGCCGGTTCCGGCGCTGGGACGGGACTTGTCCCCGCCACCTGTTCCAGATACCAGGCCGCGGCGAAGCCCTCCTTGCCGCCCGGTTCACGGACGCGCACCCACTGGCCGGCCCTGCCGATCTTATCCGCATCCTGTTCGCTGAGCAGGAGCAGGCGTGTTCCGGCCGTGACGACGGCGATGATGTTGGCCATGCTGGAGGTATTCGTGCTCGAGCGGATATTGAGACCGGAGGTCACCTCATCCATGACACGAGCGTAAACTCCATCCGCGGGGGCGGGTGTGGGGACGGTTGTATCCGTGGAAGGATCCACCGGTCCGCTGGCGTTCGCGGCCTCATAGAGAAGAACCTGCTGGATGGCGCGCCTCAGGGTCCGGCCCTGGCTATAGCGCTTCATCAGGAAATCTTCCTTGTCCGCGCCCGGCTTGTAGGGCCATGGGTCGAGCATCAGGTAGTCGTCGCCTTTGCGGGCGTAGAGCAGCACGTAATGCCACTGCAGGCCGGGGTTGGGAGAGGCGTCGACACGGACAATGACCGGCTGGCCTGCCGCCAGGGCTGCATCGATCTGGCCGAGCGGCGCATCGCCCGTTTCGCAGTTGATATTGGCTTTGAGCTTCACGTCCGGGTGGACCTGGCTGACCACGTTCCAGCGAATGCCGGCGTTGACAAAGCCCTGCTTGTTCTTCATTTTTTGGTTGAGCGTCTTGGGGGTTTCCGCAAAGCCATGGCCGCTGAGCAGCATGGCCACACTGGTCAGCGCGCAGCCGACATAGCCGATCGTGTCGCCTTTGCCGCCAAAGCCGAGGGTGTCATTCTTCCATTGCGGATCCTGCTGGGAATGGTAGACGAGCTTGAATGCCATGTTGCCTCCTGTGAGGGTACGGGCAGCGATGGGTAATTATAGACGAAAGAGGGGAGGAGAGACCAGGGAATAGAGAACAGGGGACAGGGGACAGGGGACGGGGACCGGAAAGCTTACTGGATCTTCACGAATTTTCCAATAGAGGGGATGCTGTCTTTATTCAAAACAAACAACAGGCACCAGCCGCGGGGCATATGAGCCGGCGTCGGCGGTCCTGCAACTTCCAATGTGCTGCCGCCTGTGGTTTCGAATTCCAGCTCGAGCAGGCGCTGGTCGGTATTGGTGACATGAGTGACCACCTCGGGGCGCATGAGCACTACCTGCTGGATGGGTTGAGCGTGGTCTACATCGATGCGGAAGGGCTGGTTGTACGTGATCTGCTCTGGAAGTTGATCGAAAACCGGCCGTTCCCCGCGGAAGAGATAGGGGGGCGAGAAGACCTCGATCGTCCGTTCGATCTGCTTCTCGCCGGGATTGCTGCCCATCGAAAGGACGCGCCCGTCAGGCAGGAGCAGGGCGGTCGAATGGTAAAGCCGCGC
>DASUOS010000532.1:0-5733 GCA_036276515.1 Anaerolineales bacterium
GCTGCTTGCAGCCGTGGTCATCGTTAATATGCCGGAGCCCCTGGTCGTTTTTACCGCTACGCCCGGTCAGCTGCCTACCCTTCCGGCCATACTACCCAGTGCAACAGCTTCCGCCGCAACCCCTATCCCTGCCGCGGTAGAAATTGTCTTTCAGCCACACACGGTAAACGGATATACGGCCACGATCGAGTCCTATTCGATCGATACGGCAAACCTTATTTTTCTCGTTCGCATTCGCGGAGGAAACGTCCACTTTGGGGACGAGAATTTCTATGGTCGCGTCCGGGCTGGCGACCTGTATGATGAGAATGGAAACTTGATCAACGTCAGTGCCGGCTCCGGTCCCAGTGCCGGGGATCCTGAGCTCATTCAACTAGAATTCAGGCCACAGGCGCACCTGCTCGGGGACCGCTTCCAGGGCCAATTCGGCTTCGACCTGGAAAGCGCCCCTCCCCTGAATGAAACCCTGGCCCGGTTCCGCTTCGATGTCGATTTGCCAATCCATGCTCCAAAGATCTATCACCCGAAACAGGCTGTGACCGCCAACGGGCTGGAAATCCTCCTGGATCAGGTGATGGTCACTCCAAATTTCACCTTCCTCTACCTGTGCTTCGTTCCGCCAAGCTTTGCTCCCTGGATGATCGGCAGCCAGTCCGTGCTGCAGCTCGATGGCCAGCAGGCGGCTCTTCATCATGACAAACTCCTGTTCGGGTCCGACCTGGGCGGTGACAGGAGGGCCGGCAGTGAGCCGTACTGGTCCCCTCCGGTCAAGAATGGACGCTGCGGAAGGATCGGCTTTCCGATCGGCGGCAGCGATCCCACTTCTCTGACTTTGACCGTTCCCGAATTGGAAAACCAGGCACCCGAGATGCTGATCACGGATCAGCTCCTGCGAGACTACCCCGGATTGAGCCCCAAGGACGCCTATCACACCTACCTGGAAGAACATGGCAACTTATACAAAGGGCCCTGGAGTTTCACCGTGGACCTCACCCAGTAACCAGCCGGGACTTTTGAACTCTAAGAGAAGGGGGACCAGGAATTAATAGATGGGTCAGCCGTACACCGTTTGATCTGGATGCTTATATCGAGAACATCCCGAGCAGTCCATGTTTCATCTTTGAAATGGTTGCCGGCCGTAGATGGATTTTCCCTGCCTATCTCAAGTATAATCCTCCACATGTCCATAAAGAGCCAACTCAACGAGTCCATGAAGGATGCCATGAGGAGCGGGGACGAGGTCCGCAAGCGCACGGTGCGCATGGCGCTCGCCGCGGTCAAACAGGCGGAGGTCGATAAACGCGTCGAGCTCGACGATATGGCGGTCATCAATCTCCTCCAAAAAGAGGTCAAGAACCGCCGCGAGGCCCTGGAAGAGGCGAGAAAAGCGAACCGCCCTGACCTGGTCGAGGCCAATGAGGCGGAGATCCGGGTGCTGGAGGCGTTCCTGCCCAAGTCCATGCCCGAGGAGGAGCTGCGGGCTTTGGTCCAGGCGGCGATTACAGAAACAGGTGCTGCCTCGCCTGCCGATATGGGGAAGGTCATGAAGACCGTCATGGCAAAAGTCGCGGGCCGCGCGCCCAATGACCGGGTCAGCGCGACGGTGCGGGAACTGCTCCAAAAGTAAGATGGGGTCAAGCAACGCGCGTATCCGTCCCATTCCTGCGCGCATCAGGACGCTGCAATTTATCCTGCTCATCCTTGTCAGCATCATATCCTTTGGAGCGCTGGTACTGCCGCAGGTGGTCCGGCCTGTGGCAGCACAGCTTCAGGTGGGCGAAGTATCCCCGAGCGATTACCAGGCGCCTGAGACTCGCAGCTTCATCAGTGAAGTTCGAACGGAGGACCAGCGTCTCGCCGCCGAAAATGCGGTTGCAGCTGTCTATGGATCTCCCGATCCGACCATTGCCCGGCGGCAGATCGAGCGGCTGCGTGCTGCACTGCAGTACATCACCCTTGTCCGTGCCGACACAAATTCCTCCCTCCAGCAGAAAACCGACGATATCTCGGCCCTCAGGGATGTGAGCCTGCAGCCGGGGACCATCGAGCAGATCTTAAATCTCACTCCCGCCCGCTGGGACGCCATCCAGCAGGAATCGCTGAGCGTGCTCGAGCAAGTCATGCGCCGCAGCATCCGCGACCAGGAAATAGACTCGGTCCTGCGCTCGATCCCGTCGCTCGTCAGTCTTGCGCTGGATGAGACCCAGGCACGGATCATTTCGGAGCTGGTGGCGGCGTTTGTCACTCCCAACAGTCTCTACAACGAGGAACTGACACGCTCCGCCAAGCAGGCGGCACGTGAGGCGGTGGAGCCGGTCACACGGGAATACAAGGCCGGGGAGATCATTATCCTGCGCGGGCAGATCGTCACGCCCGCCCAGCTCGAGGCACTGCACGAATTCAACCTGATCAATGAGTCGAGTCCCTGGCAGGATTATGCCGGAGCCGGCGCACTGGTTGTCATGCTGGCGGGTCTGGTCGGCTTGTATTTTTCGCGCCGCCATCTGCAGTTTCTGGCCAATCCTCGCAGCCTGGTGGTGGTGGCCGTCCTGTTTATTCTGTTTGTGGTCGGCGCCCGTTTGACCATCCCCGAGCGCACGATCCTTCCGTATGCCTTTCCCCTTGCCGCCCTGGGTCTGTTGATCGCCACCCTGTTCGGCGTGGAGGCGGGCATTGTCTTTTCGATCATCATCTCGCTGGTCGTGCCCTATAACCTGCCCAACGCGCTCGACCTGGCGCCTTATTATCTTGTCTCATCCCTGACCGGTGTGCTGGTGTTGGGATCGGCCCGCCGGGTCTGGACCTTCTTCCGGGCGGGCATGGCCGTGGCCGGGGCGGGGATGGCCATGCTGCTGGCGTTCCGCGTCCCGTTCGTGGAGGTGGATGCAGTCGGGTTGATCCAGCTGGCAGGTGCGGCCGTGTTCAGCGGCCTGTCGGCTTCGAGTATTGCCCTGCTGCTGCAGTACTTCCTGGCTCAAACACTGGGTCTCACGACGGCTCTGCAATTGATCGAGATCTCGCGCCCCGATTTCCCGCTACTCCAGTTCTTTTTACGCAATGCGCCCGGTACCTACCAGCATAGCCTGCAGGTGGCCAACCTGGCGGAGCAGGCTGCCGAGCTGATCGGGGCCGATGCCCTGTTGACCCGCGTCGGCGCCCTCTTCCATGATGTAGGCAAGGCCATGAACCCCAGTTTTTTCATCGAGAACCAGCCCCCGGGCGAGATGAACACCCACGAGGACATCGATCCGGCCGATGCGGCAGCCATCATCATCGCCCACGTGCCAGATGGGGTGACCCTGGCGCGCAAATATCGCCTGCCGCGCCGCATCGACGATTTCATTCTCGAACATCACGGCAGTATGCTGACTCGTTATCAGTACAACCAGGCCCTGGAAGCGGCGGGCGGCGATAAGAGTAACGTGGATGAATCGAAATTCCACTATCCCGGGCCCCCGCCGCAATCGCGCGAAACAGCCCTGCTCATGATTGCCGATGGCTCGGAGGCACGTGCCCGCGCCGAGCGCCCCCAGGATGAGGAAGCCATGCGCAGGATCGTGCTCTCCACGATCGAGCAGGCTCAGAAGCAGGGCCAGCTCGACAATACCAATCTGACCCTGCGTGATTTGAGAGTGATCACCGATACCTTTGTCACCATCCTGCGCGGCACTCATCATCCGCGTATTGCCTATCCCAAGGAGACAGCGGCCACGATGGATGTCAGTACGGCGCCTGTTAAAAAATGATCCACATTGAATCGGACCTATCCTTCCCGGAAGAACTGCTGGAACGAGCCGCCCGGGCTGCACTCGAACACGAAGAGCAGGACGGCGAGTTGTCGATCGTCCTGACCGATGACGCCCGCCTGCAGGAATTGAACAGGGACTATCTCGGAATCGATGCCCCGACCGATGTGCTGTCCTTTCCCGCCTCTGAAACGGACCCCCAGACCGGCGCGCGTTATATCGGCGACATCCTCATCTCGGTCCCACGCGCCCAAAGCCAGGCGGAGGCAGCCGGCCACGCGCTCGAATCGGAAGTGCAGCTTCTCGTGGTGCATGGAGTCCTGCACCTGCTGGGACACGACCACGCCGGACCGGAGGAGAAAAAACGCATGTGGCAGGCCCAGGCAGAGATCCTTAAGTCGCTCGATCTTGGCAACATTCAGGTCCGTGAGGAGTAAGCCTTGCGAAGGTCTTAACTTAAGCAGGTACAATCACTTTCTTACAACCTTCGCCAGGCTGCCCACTGCCATGATTTTCAAAACCTTCTTCACCTCCCGCTTCCACGCCTTTGGACATGCCTTTCGCGGCTGGGGACATGTGCTCAAGACCCAACAGAACGCCTGGATCCATTCCCTGGTTGCCGCCGTTGTCGTTGCCATGGGCCTGTGGCTCGAGCTGCCGGTAAGTGACTGGGCGATCCTGGTGTTGACGATTGCCATGGTCTTCACGGCAGAATTCATCAACACGGCCATCGAAGCGATTGTGGATCTGGCCAGCCCATCCTTCCATCCTCTGGCAAAGGTGGGCAAGGATGTGGGTGCCGGCGCAGTCCTGGTCGCTGCCCTGGCCGCCATCGTGGTCGGCCTGCTGATCCTCGGCCCGCCCTTGTGGTCAAAACTGCAAACGTTATTCTCAGCCCCTTAACCACTGAAAATGATCTACTGAACACTGCCAACGGAGGTCCTATGTCGTTATCTTTTCAATTCGGAACTGTCGGCTCACCCCTGGGAACACCCAAGAAACCAGGCGGCTCGGTGGGAGCGATCGAGTTCAGCAAATCGATCGGACTGAATACGTTCGAGCTGGGCTGGGTGCAATCGGTGCGGGTGACCGAAGCGACCTGTGCTCTGATCAAGAAAACCGCCTCCGAGCAGGGTTTTACTCTGAGCGTCCATGGTCCCTATTTCATCAATTTGAACGCCACAGCAGAGGAATGGCCCAAAAGCCGCAAGCGCCTGATGGATGCGGCTCAGTATGGCAACCTGGCCGGCGCAACGGATATTGTGTTCCATCCCGGTTCGTATTTCCTCAACAACCCGGCAGACGTGCTGAAGATCGCCATCCCGCGCCTGCAGGGCTGTGTGGATGAACTGCGTAAGGCAGGCAACCCGGTCACGCTTCGCCCGGAGACCATGGGGAAATCCGCAATGCTGGGATCGTTCGAAGATACCCTGGAGATGAGCAAAGCGATCGACGGAGTCCAGCCCTGCCTCGACTTCGCCCACCTGCATGCCCGTCCCGGCGATGGAACGATGAACACCTATGACGAATGGGCCGGCCTGCTGAAAAAATATCAAAAGACACTCGGCAAGAAGGCACTGAAGCGCCTGCATATTCATCTCTCAGGGATCGAGTACGGACCGAAAGGGGAGAAAAATCATCTCGAGCTGGCCAAGTGTGATCTCAAGCTCGAGGCCCTCTTCCAGGCCTTGTGTGACTTCGGCTGCGGAGGTCGCATCCTGTGTGAAAGTCCCATTATGGAAGAGGATGCTCTTAACATGAAAAACGCCTGGATCCAGTTGAGCGGCGAAAAGGAATAAAAAAACGCGGACCACAGAGTCCGCGTTTTTGATTCTCCCGATCATTAGTAGGCCCGCAGCCGAGGCTGTTGGCGCGTCCCGCCCATCAGGGGGGTCAGGCTCAAACCGGCCACAAATCCTCCCACGTGCGCCATATAAGCAATGCCTCCCGTATCGGCCGTCTGGGCGGTGGTGGCGATCGAGCCGAC
>DASUOS010000533.1:0-7439 GCA_036276515.1 Anaerolineales bacterium
CTTTATTCTCGATCCCCACCGACAACCGAACCAGACCTGCCTCGACCTCAAGCTGCGAGCCGGCCACCGACAGGTGCGTCATTGCCGCCGGAACTTCGATCAATGACTCGACGCCGCCCAGCGATTCGGCGAGGGTAAAGATCCGGGTGCTTTCGACCATTTTTATCGCGGCGCCGCGTCCCTCTTTCATAATAAAGGAGATCATCCCGCCGCCGTTCCGCATCTGCAGTCTGGCGATTTTGTGCTGGGGATGCGACTCGTGGAAGGGATAGATGAGCCGCTCCACCTTGGGATGTTCTTCAAGAAACTCGATGATAGCCGCGGCGTTCTCGGCATGACGGTCCATGCGCAGGGGCAGGGTCTTGATGCCGCGCAGCACCAGAAAGCAGTCCATCGGTCCGATCACAGCGCCTACCGCGTTCTGCAGGAAATAAAGCCGCTCGGCTAGCCCCGGGTCATTCACGATCACCGCGCCGCCGACCACGTCCGAGTGGCCGCCTAGATATTTGGTCATCGAGTGGACGACAATATCCGCGCCCAGCTCAAGCGGCTGCTGGAGGTAGGGTGTGGCAAAGGTGTTATCCACCACAAGCAGCGGCCGGTTGGGATGGGCATGGACGATCTCGGCCACGGCCCGGATATCGGTGATGCGCAGATAGGGGTTGGTCGGCGTCTCGAGCCAGACCAGCCGCGTGGACGGGGTCATTGCTTCGGCCACCGATTCGGGATCGGTCGTATCGGCGAAGGTGAAGTCCATATGGAAGCGGCGCAGCACCTTGTCGAACAGGCGGAAGGTCCCGCCGTAGACATCGTTGCCTGCCAGCACGTGGGCATCCGCATCCAGGAGGCGAAGGACGGTATCGGTCGCGGCCATGCCGGAGGCGAATGCCAGCCCAAAGCTCCCGCCTTCGAGCGCGGCGAGGCACTCCTGCAGGGCCTTGCGGGTCGGGTTCATCGTGCGTGAATATTCGTATCCCTGTCGCGGCCGGCCTACACCATCCTGCATGTATGTGGATGTAAAATAGACCGGCGTCATGACCGCGCCGTTGTTCGGGTCGGGCTCCTGACCCGCATGGATCGCAAGGGTCTCAAATTTCATTCCATCTCCTGTAATTTTTTTAGTCCAGTGGTCGTCTGGAATTACGGCACTTTCAAACATTATACGAGGAAACATGACGAAAACTATTTTAGCCGTGCTGGCGCACCCGGATGACGAATCCTTTGGGCTGGGCGGCACACTGGCACTCTACGCCCGCAAGGGCTATAACACCTACCTGGTTTGTGCAACGCGCGGGGAAGCCGGGACTGTCGATGCCGAATATCTCAACGGCTTCAAGGACACAGCCGAGCTGCGCACGGACGAGCTGCTGCGTGCCGCAAAGCACCTGGGACTACAGGAAGTTTTTTTCCTCGGGTATCGCGATTCGGGCATGCCTGGTTCGGAAGATAATCGGCATCCCAATGCCCAGATCAACCATTCAATCGATGAAGTTGCCGGGCGGATCGTGAAGTACATCCGCGAGCTCAAGCCGGACCTTGTCCTGACCTTCGACCCGATCGGCGGCTATAAACATCCCGATCACATCCATGTGCACCTGGCGACCAAGCTGGCATTCGAGCGGTCGGACGATGCTTCCTTTCATCCCGAATCGGGGACGCCTTTCAAGCCGCAGGCCCTGTACTACCAGGTGTTCCCGCGCGAATTTCTGAAGTGGATGACCCGTCTCCTGCCTCTGCTTGGCAAGGATCCGCGCAAATGGGGGCGCAACGGCGATATCGACCTGAAGGAGCTGGCCGAGGTGGAATTCCCGGTCCACGTGCGGCTGGACATCCGGTCGGTGGCGGAGATCAAGCGTGAAGCCGGAGCACAGCATGCTTCCCAGGGCGGGGTAGGGATGCGGCAAGGGCTGATGGGCTTTGTCACACGCGTCTTTGGTGAGAAGGAGGATTTCATGCGTGCCTATCCTCCAGTCCCCAATGGGCAGGAGAAAGCAGCCCGGGATCTCTTCGATCACCTGAGGATGGCCGGTTCCTGATGCAAAACTCCCTCCTACACCCTCACCAGGGCCAGCCCGTGTATGCCGCAGGGGAGCCGCTCGAGCGCGCCGCCGCCGCCATGGTGATGCTGCACGGACGCGGGGCGGGCGCGCAGGACATTTTGTCGCTCGCCGGCGAAGTCAACCAGCCGGGGTTCGCCTTCCTGGCGCCCCAGGCGGCAGGGAACACCTGGTATCCGGAACGCTTCCTGGCCCCGCTGGAACAGAACGAGCCGTGGTTATCTTCTGCACTGCAGATCGTGCAGGATGTCTATTCACTTGTTCTCCAGGCCGGCATCCCGCCGGAGCGCGTCATGCTGCTGGGATTTTCACAGGGGGCCTGTCTCGCTCTGGAATTCGCGGCGCGCCATGCCCGCCGCTACGGGGGAGTCGCCGGCTTGAGCGGTGGGTTGATCGGACCTGACGATCTGCCGCGTCCGGTCTCCGGCTCGCTGGAGGGTACGCCTGTCTTTCTGGGCTGCAGCGACAGCGACTTCCATATCCCCGCCTACCGGGTGGATCAGGCGGCTGAATTCATGGAACAGCTGGGTGGAAACGTGACAAAGCGTTTGTATCAGGGCATGGGACATACCGTGAACCCGGAGGAGATCGATACGGTCCGCCAGATGATGCAGAGTCTCCATTAAGAACTATACAAATCAAGCCTCCACTCGAAAAATGCTGGGAACCAAACCGGTCGTTTTGGCGTTTAATGTGGAGGGTTCAAAGCATGTTAGAATCTTTGTGATCGAACCCAGCGTACTCAAAAACCCTTTGCGGGGTATGTCAAACACCTTTAAACCAGACCCACTCCAAAGAACTATGACAGATATTTCCCTTGAAAGACAGTCTTCCCGTCGTTTCGACGTTTCGCGCGTCCTGTCGGTCCTGACCCACCCGCGCCGTTTTTTTGAAAAGCTGGCGGGTGAGTCCAAAGCAACCTGGCTGACGCCCATGCTTATTCTCAGTGTGACAGCCCTGCTCGTCGTCCTGGTTGCCGGCTACCTGAAAACACGTGCAGCCATGATGGGTGAAGTGCAGATGCCGCCTGACTGGCAGTGGTGGACTCCTGAGATGCAGGAAAACTACATGCGAGCCCAGCAGGCGACCCAGGGCCCTACCTTCATGTATATTTTTCCCCTGGTGCGTGCCTGGGGTGGTTTATGGGCTGGCTGGGTTTTGGTAGCAGGCCTTCTTCACCTCGGCTCGACCCTGCTCGGCGGGCGTGGCTCCATGCAGGGTGCGCTGAATATTGCGGCCTGGGCAAGCCTTCCATTCGCAATCCGGGATGTGCTGAGGGTGATCTATATGCTGGTCGAGGGACATGCGATCAACAGTCCCGGACTTTCAGGATTTGCGATGAGTGCCGGGTTCTTTCCGCAACTGCTTGCCCGCCTGGATATCTTCGTGATCTGGTATATCCTGCTGCTGGTGATCGGTTTTGCCGTGGGCGACGGACTTCCCCGGGGCAAGGCCGTGATCGGGGTTGCCGTCATTATGCTGCTGATTCTGATGGCCCAGGCAGGGCTGGCAACCTTAACATCCGGTGGGGGTGGGCAGGCCATCCAGCGCCCCTTCTTTTAGCATGGCCGAGCCCTTCATCCGAATCAAAGGTTTGACGAAGCACTATCACATGGGCGGACAGGTTGTCCGGGCCCTGGATGGTGTCGATCTGGATATCGATGCCCATACCTTCACGGTGGTCATGGGGCCATCCGGGTCAGGCAAGAGCACGCTGCTCTATCTGCTGGGCGGGCTGGATCATGCTACCTCCGGCGAGATCTCGGTTGGCGGGAAGCGGCTGGACCAGATGGATGAGAACACGCTGGCCCTCTTCCGCCGCCGGACCATGGGATTCGTCTTTCAATCGTTCAACCTGATTCCCAGTATGACGGCTCTCGAAAACGTGTCCTTCCCGATGCAGTTCGCGGGAGTCGCGGCTGCCAGAAGAAGGGACCAGGCCCGTATGATCCTGGAACAGGTTGGGCTGGGCAACCGGTCCGACCACCGGCCCACGGAGCTTTCCGGCGGCCAGCAGCAGCGTGTCGCCATCGCCCGGGCCCTGGTCAACGATCCCAGCCTGATCCTGGCCGACGAGCCGACCGGCAATCTCGATACTTCCAGCGGCGCGGCCATCATGCAGGTGCTCTCGGATCTGCATAATTCAGGTCGGACGGTGCTGGTGGTAACTCACGACCCGCGCATGACCCGCTTTGCCACACACAAAATATTCCTGCTGGATGGAAAGACCGTCAGCGAAGAAGAGTATCAATCCGCTGCTCTGGAGGCCATCCAGCCATCGTAGTTCTTTGGAAACAAGAGAATGATTATGAAGAATCTAACCTCCCGACTGATCCCTGTCTCGCTGTTACTGGCTCTGATCGTAGCGCTATTTCCCATTCCCGTGTATGCAGCGCTGGGGATTACGTCTGTTTCACCTGCGCAGGTTGTAAATAACACTGAGACGACGATTACGATCAGTGGCACGGATTTTGTGCCCGGCTCAACCGTGGTCCTGATCAACGGTTCCGCATTAGCAACAGATGTTCAGAACTCTTCCAAGCTGACGGCTGTCGTTCCTGCCGGATTACCTGTCGGGTGCTTTACCCTTACTGTTTCGACGGGTGCCGAACCCGACGTTACCTGGGATTGTTTAAATGTTGTGGCGCCCACGCCGACCACTGCTCCAACATCCACCTCTGTGCCTCTTCCCTTTGTCCGGCCTCAGTTTGTGGTTCGCCAATCCAGGATCAACGGTAACGTGTCTTATAACAGTGAGTTTAAGCTGACCCTCGCCCTGGAAAATGCAGGCACGGCCGCGGCTTATAGTATTCAGGCGGCATTTACGTCTGCCGACCTGGTGCCTCTTAAGACCGGCGGTGTTGCCGTTTTGAACAGTGTGAACGCCAGAGAAGGAGATAACATCACCCAGCAGTTCCTGGTCACGGGTACAACCTTTGGCAAGAGCGTGATCCCGCTCGATGTCACTGTGACTTATTATGATGAAGCCGGCACTGCGTATTCCGACAAGTTCACTCTCTCGATCCCGACGACCGGTGGAGGCGGCAGCGGTGTCGTTTACGCCACCTCTACGCCGACCGGGGTTAAAAGCTCACAGCTGGTGATCACCAGTTATGCGGCCAGCATCGATCCTCTCCAGCCGGGAGAGCAGTTCACGATCACGATGACGGTCCAGAATATGGGCAATGCCCGGGCGCAGCGTGTGACCATGATCGTCGGAGGCGGATCGAGCGGAGGCACAGGGGGTGAAACGCCTGTACCGGGCGGGGTTTCCGGTGGAGGCGGCGAGTTCACCAATTTTGCCCCGGTTGGCGCCTCGAATGTCCAGTCTCTTGGGGACCTGGGCACCGGTGACATGATCCAGGTCAGCCAGAACCTGATCGTTAATGTGTCGACCAGTCCGGGCGCGTACCCGATGAAGGTGACGTTCTCCTATCTGAACGAAAAGAATGAGCCGATCAACGACGAACAGGTCATCACGCTGCTGGTCTACAGCCTGCCGAATGTGGATGTCAGTTTCTACCGCCCGCCCGATCCCTTCTTCGTCGGCCAGCCCGGCGCGCTGCCGATCCAGGTGGTCAACATCGGGAAGCGCTCGGCCGTCCTGGGCAATATCAAGGTGGAGACCGAGAATGGAACAGTCGAAAACGCGACCGGCCTGGTCGGGGCCATCGATACGGGCGGGTACTTTACGATCGACTCGATGCTGATCCCCGAACAGACGGGCCCGGTCTCCGTTAACGTGACCATCGATTACACCGACGATTTCAACCAGCCGCGCACCCTCACTCGCACCCTGCAGGTGGAAGTCATGGAAGCGATGATCGAGGAGCCGATCGTCGATCCATCCATGGAAGGCGGCGGTAGTCCTGTTCTGTCCAATGAGACGACCCTGCAGAAGATCTGGCGCTTTGTCCTGGGGCTGCTCGGCCTGGATAGTGCGCCTCCCGCGGGCGGCGAGGAGATCATGCCTCCCGTCGAAGAGCCGGGCATCGAAGTGCCTCCTGGCAGGGGATAACCCGTTCCATCATGAAACCTCTCGATCTGATCCGCCTGATCTTTGGAAACCTGAGCCGTCGTAAAGCGCGGGTGGCGCTGACCGCGATCGGAGTGATCATCGGCACCACCGCGGTCGTGATCCTCGTTTCGCTTGCGATCGGCTTGCAGCGGAATGCGAATGAGCAGCTGTACGGCATCGGTGACCTGAGCCTGATCCAGGTCTCCTCTGCCATGGGTGGAGGCGGAATGATCTATATGGAAGGGCCGGGAATGCGTGGGGACGCCGGCCAATCCACCGATTCGCCGCCCCTGTTGACCCGTGAGGCACTGGATCAGATCCATGCCATCCCCGGTGTGGAGGCCGTCATCGCCCAGGATTTCTTCTATTCGGCGATGACCATTAAGTTCCAGCGCCTGGAAGGCGGGGCCGGGATCCGCGGCGTCGGTGCAGCCGACCTGGCCGACCTGGGCATGGAAGCCCAGCAGGGCACCACGGCGTTGAAGCGCGGCGGGATCGTGATCGGCTCGCAGATCGCCACCAATCTGTTCGACCCGCGCCTGCGTCCCGGCCAGGAGCCGCCGCCGCCGCCCGACCTGTACGACCAGCAGCTGCAGATCGTCGCCATCAAGTGGGATGCCGAAGGAAAGGAAATCCGTAAAAATCTCAGCCTGCGCGTGACAGGTGTGCTGGCCCAATCAGGCAACGATGTCGATTGGACAATTTTCATGCCGCTGGAGGAAGTGCGTCTGCTCAACGAATGGGCCAATGGCATCAAGATCAACTATAACCGGGATGGCTATAACCAGGTCGTCGTCAAAGTGTCCGACCCTAGAGAGGCTCTGGACATCTCGCAGCAGATCACCGACATGGGGTTTCAGGCATTTTCCCCGCAATCTTTCGTGGAGAGCATCAACAGTTTTTACCGGTTGCTGCAGTTCGTGTTTGGCGGCGTGGGTGCGATCGCTCTGCTGGTGGCCGCGATCGGAATTGCCAATACCATGACCATGTCCATTCTCGAGCGGACGCGTGAGATCGGCTTGATGAAGGCAGTCGGCGCGACGAACAGGGACGTGCTGGCCATCTTCCTGGGCGAAGCAGCGGGGATCGGGTTCCTGGGCGGGCTGGGCGGCGTCATCATTGGCTGGCTGGCAGGCCAGGCCCTGAACGTGATCGCCATCGTCTACCTGGCCGGCCAGGCCGGGCAGCAAGGCGGGGCGCCTCCGAGTGTGGCGGTATACACACCCTACTGGCTGCCGTTGTTCGCCCTGATCTTTTCCACGATCATCGGCATGATCTCCGGGTTGTATCCCGCGCTTCGTGCGGCCACGATGATCCCCGTTCTGGCCCTCAAGTACGAATAAACCTGTTTCCACACAGCGAGC
>DASUOS010000534.1:0-6758 GCA_036276515.1 Anaerolineales bacterium
GTTACTTTAGATTAAGATAAAGGGGAGATTAAAACCCCCGAAAACCAAATATGTTTCAGGAGGTGCCTTCTCAAAAAATAGCTCCTCTGCAAAACGCTCGAAATCCACGATAAGGAGAATTTGCTGTATGTCCCTCAAAAAAACCATTTTACTTCTCGGAGCGCTGGTCCTGGCGGCTGTCCTTATTACAGCCTGCGGCGGCGCACCCGAGCCCGGACCTGCCGGCCCGCAAGGCCCTGCCGGTCCTCAGGGTCCTCAGGGCGAGCCCGGCCCGGCTCTGACCACTGGGGATATTACCTGTACCGAGTGTCATAATGACACATCCATCATCACCGGCAAGAAAGCCGCCTGGGAAGAGTCCCTGCACGGTTCCGGCGTTGCCTTTATTGAAGAAGGCCCCCGCAACACCTGCGCAGGCTGTCACTCGGGCGCTACCTTCAGCGCCATGATCGCTGCCGGCCAGAACTTCACCGAGGTCGAAGCTGGCGATGCCAACCCGACCCACCAGGACTGCCGCACCTGTCACCAGATCCATACCAGCTATACGAGTGAGGACTGGACCCTCGAGACCACGGAACCGGTCACTCAGGTCGTCAGTGGCCTGACCTTCGACGGCGGCTCCGGAAACCTGTGCGCCAACTGCCACCAGGCACGCCGTTATATGGCCAATTTCGTCGACCAGGCGGATGCGACCAAGTTCACTTCCACCTCCCCGCGTTTTAATCCCCATCTGAGCGTTCAGGGCGATATCCTGCTCGGCTCCGGTGGTGCAGGTGTGGAAGGCCAGCCCGGTGCTCATTACAATATGGTGGAGAACACCTGTGTAGGCTGCCACATGGGCGCTGGCGATAATCACCTGATGGAACCGCAGCTCGCCACCTGCCAGGAATGCCATGCCGATGCCGAGAATTACGACATCAACGGCGCGCAGACCGCAGTGGAAGAGCGCCTCGCAGAGCTCCAGGTCGCCCTGACGGCTGCCGGACTTCTCAATGAGGAAGGCGGAGTGATCCCCGGAACATGGGAGGAAGGCCAGGCGATTGCCCTCTGGAACTATGAGACGATCCATGAGGATGCCAGCCGCGGTGTTCACAACCCGAACTACGTGAATGCCTTGCTCGATGCAGCCTTTGCTGCCCTCGAACAGTAATCTACTAGCACAGAAAGACAAAAAGACGGGCGCACAAGCGCCCGTCTTTTTATTATGAATAACCTTATGAACAATTTGTTTTAATCTGAAGCCCCATGCACTTTATTGAGCCTGTACTTACAATGGTCTCATCATCAGGCCTTGATGATCCCCTTGCGGATCGCATAGCGGACCAGCTCGGAGCGCGAATGCAGGTTCAGCTTGCGCATGATGTTTTCGCGATGGCGTGCCACGGTCTTGGGTGAAATGACCAGCGCTGTTGCGATCTCTTCATTGTTGGCGCCTTCGGCAAGATAGGTAAGCACTTCCTGTTCGCGGTCTGTGATCTCGGAATCGGGTTGTATCTCTGAAGAGGGGCGGCCTCCGCTCAGGAAGTCGCGGACCAGCAGTTTTGCGAGAGAGGGATAGAGATACACCTGCCCCGTGGCAGCGGCGCGGATGGCGGTCAGCAGCTCCTCGGGGGCAGCGCGCTTTGGCACGTAGCCGGTCGCACCGGCCTCCAGCATCTTGAAAAAGTACTCCTCATCCTCATGGATGGTGAGCGCGACGATCGCAGCATCGGGGACGCGCTTTTTGATCTCGCGCGTCGCGTCGATGCCCGAGAGATCCGGCAGGCCAATATCCATCAGGATCACGTTAGGCTTGAGGTTCATGGCGCTCTCGATGGCTCCCTGCGCAGAAGAGGCTTCGCCGATGATCTCGATGTCCCGCTCGTTTTCGAGCAGCATTCTCAGCCCCGAACGGACAACGGCATGGTCATCCACCAAAAGTATGCGTGTGGTCATTGTTTTACCTCTTCCTCGAGGGGAACACCCGGGCCAGCGGAGGAAACATTCTCAGGATGGTGGTAGGGGATCAGCGCCTCCACTTCCGTCCCATACCCCGGGCGGGACTGGACGGTGACGGACCCGCCCAGCAGCGCGGCGCGTTCCTCCATGCCTGCCAGACCCAGGGAGGGACGGTTCGTCCGCCGAGTCTGAACCTGCTCTCGGTCGAAGCCGATTCCGTTATCGAACACGTGGATGCGAACCTTCTTTTCGTCGAAGTGGACATGGATATTGACATGTGTTGCCTGGGCATGCTTGATGACGTTGTTCAGGCTCTCCTGGATGATGCGGAAGATGGTGATCTTCATGGCATCGTCCAGGTCGCACTCCTCGCCGTGGATATCCACCCGAATGTTCAGGGACGAATGTTCCTGGATACGGGCAGAGTACCAGCGCAGCGCCGCCGAAAGTCCCAGATCGTCCAGGTGGGAGGGGCGCAGGTCGGTCATCAGGCGCTGGAGCTCCTTAAGCGAGTCGGCAGTGAGGGTTTCCAGTTTATGCAGGGTGGCGATGGCATCCTTGTTGCGGGAACTTAATTTGCCAGAGAGGCCGCGCAGGCCCATGCCGATGGCGGTCAGGGACTGGCCGGTCTCATCGTGCAGGTCTCGGGCGATTCGCTGGCGTTCCGATTCCTGGGCCGCGACCACGCGGCGGAAGAGCTCGACACGCAGAAGCTCGCGCTGCTGGGATTCCTCCAGCCGGGCGGCCTGCAGCTCGGCGATCTTGCGCTCCGTCTCCACCTGGAAGGCGCGCAAAAACCGGATGACGAAGATGGCTGCCGCGACCGCTGTCACGGCCCGGAACATCTGAATGGGAAAGCCGAAGATCTGCTGGAAGGCCTCTTCGTTGATAAATTGGGATAGGATAAGGGGGCTACGTGTCGAAAAGATCTGGCCAAACAAGCCATACCAGGCAAATGTGATCGCCGCCCAGAGTGCATCCTGGCCAAAGCGGATCAGCCCCGAGCGGCGGAAGGCGCGCTGCTGCATGATCAGGCCAATGGCGGTCAGGACCGAGGCCGGCATTGCCAGGGTGTAGCGGGTCCACACGTCGGCAACATCCCAGAGCGTGTCGCCCGAATACTGCCCCTGAAAATTATACAGACCGAAGACCCAGATGGCCTGAAGCCCGATCGGGATCAGCAGGAGAAGCCGCCGCGTTACTTCCGTGTCGGCGAGCAGAAAACTGCCAAACGCGGCAAGCGAAATAAACGAAAAAGCCAGTGTGGCCAGCTGCAGCCCCGAAATGATGGCTAGTTCGAAACTGGTCAGGTTGTGCTGCATCAGCACGTACATTTCCATCCATTCATGAGCAGCATGGACAAAGCCAAACCCGGCCAGGGGAGGCAGCGCCCGGCGCAGGCGTATATCCGAAGCTCGTCCGCCTTCGATAGCCACAAGCAGGCCCATGCTGAAAAAGGCCAGGCCATAGACAAAATAGATGGGGACGATGTAGGGTGCACCGAGGATCACAGTTGCCTCGATCTTTCTTCTTTAATCCAACAGGCGGGCGAGCAGGCGCCTCCCCCGGCCGCGGCGGTCAAACTCGCAGCTTGCTGCCGCAGGTACGGCAGAACCGGTCCCCCGCATGAGTACGGGTACCGCATTCATGGCAATAGGCCAGTTCGCCGTCCGACTCTTCAGGGCCGCCCCCATGCCGGCGCCTGCGGGATTTTTGTTCCGTGACCTGGGTGGAACGCCAGTAGAAATAGAGCGCCAGTCCGATCAGAACCAGCCCAAACCCGCCGATGATCCAGGGCAGGTTGTCGATAGCGACACGACCTTCGGTGTTCGGGCCAATCGGCTCCGAGGGCTGGATGTTGGCGCTATTGGATGGCCGGGTCACGGTCTGCGCCTCGCGCTCGTATGAGATCTTGATCTCGTTGGCCTGGCCCATCCTAAGATTGCTGAGGCTGATGATACCAATCGTATGCAGACCATCCTGGGTTGTGACAACGTTCGTGAGGGGAGGCTCAGCAACCACCTTGGTGCTGTCGGCAGGTATCTGGATGCCTACATTGAACTCTTCCACTGCATAATCACCGATCCAGCGGAAAGAAAAGGTCCGTTCTTTCCCGTTGCGCACAAGCGGCTGGTAGTATTCGATCCGGTGGGGAGCATAGGATTGAACATCGAGGGTGACAATTTGCCAGGCACCCTGTGCCTCCGGGCCTTCGAAATCCATGTTGACGAGGGTCTCTTCCAGGTAGGCCACAGCAAAGAGATTTCCATCCTTGGGGAACCGTACGGTCACTTTTGCGGGCAGAGGCGTATTTGGATCGACCGTGAACTCGTGAATAACAAGCATGCTCGACTGGTCATACTCGGACCAGAGCTCGACGTTGATCGATTTCAACTTGATCCCGCCCTGTGCACCCGCGACGGATGGGGTAAACAGGCATCCCAGGAGCAGGATGAAGAAAAACCACTTTCGCATGAACGGACCTCCCGGTCGAATCGTACTCATAACTTGACCTACACTGCCGGTTGATGCAGCACTCGTTAATCTTATCACGCAATGAAATGGGGGATAATGCAACAAAAAACACCAAATTGGTAGAAGAATGTCATTCTCCCAATTTCGGGATTAAAGCCTGCGGATCGCCCTGACGAGCTGCCAGCAGGACCAGTTTACAGGAACGGCAAGACCATGCTGGCGGGCAATGTTTACAATTGCTCCGCAGATGGCATCGATCTCGGTCGGTGCACCGCGCAGGATATCCTGAAGCATGGAGGAACGGTTCGCGGCCGTTTTACGGGCTACCTCCTCGGCCGCGGCAACCGGGTTCGGGAACGGCAGGTCGATCTCTTCGGCGGCGGCTACCCTGGCGGTCTCGCTCGCCAGCTCCCGCATCATGTCCCGGGCCGAGGGCCGCTCGAGCAGCTCCCCGTTTGGGATCCGTAACAGCGCGGTCAGGGGATTAATGGCGGAGTTGATGACCAGCTTGCCCCAGATCAGGGAACGGGCATCCTCCACTACCTGGAGGTTGAAATTCGCGGACTTCAGCGCCTCCCCCAGAGGACCGAGAGCCGGGTGCTGCTCGATCGAGATGGGGCCCTCCCCGCCGGCCTGCACCCGTCCTGCTTCGAGCAGGTTCGCGCCGGCGGTGGTGACGCCCAGGGCCACGCGCTCCTGGCCCAGGCGTTGGATAAGCGTCTCGCGGTTGCCAAGCCCGTTCTGCAGGGTGACGGCCAGCCCGTCCTCGGCGAGACACTGCGCCAGCTGCTGTGCGGCGCGCTCCGTCTGCCAGGCCTTGACCAGGACCAGGGCATACCGGGTTCCCAAACATTCGCGCGGGTCGGCTATGGCGCGGACGGGGTAACGATGCTCCTCGCCATTCGCATCGATCAAACCCACACCGTTGCGGCGAATGGCGTCCAGCCCTTCCTGCCACGTGCCCAGCATGGTGACAGGATGTCCCGCCCCGGCAAGACGCGCCGCGAACAGGCTCCCCAGCGCGCCCGTGCCGATAATGAGAATGGGTTCCCTCATGACTTTAATTTCCAATGATGCTGACTCTTAACCGGCCAAACATATGATGCGTGATTTCGCCCCGTTCTGGTTTCGGAGGATCTTCGAACGCGTATGTAACGAGGTACCTTCCGTCGCCAAACGTCCGGAATTGGATACCCTCCTGGCTGTTCCTTAAACCGTATCTGCGCAGAAGATCGTAATCGAAGCTCCTGCCTTCCGTCAGCGAGGCGGGATACCATTTCGTCAGTAATAGGGCCGGTTCGGTGGCGGAAACCTTTTCCCATATTCCCCGATCCAGGTCGTATTCGACAGGGACGGTGGACGAGTCGGAAACCTGCTGCCAGTCCCTGGCAATAAAATCGACCACCTCCATCTTATAGATCAGTGGAACATCGGCTTCGCTCAGCACATTCCCGCGATACTGAAGGTGGTCACGCAAGATCATCCATCCACAGAGCAGATTGGCCCCGGTAAAGATGAGCAGGGAGAAATAGGAAACTCCTATGATCGTGTCTCCAATCCTGCCTTCGAAGGTGATCAGGCGGGGCAGCAAAAAGATGAAGACCAGGAACATCGGCAGGAATTGTACGATCTGGTCCGGCCGCTCGCTGTGCAGCCAGTCGGGACCTCCAAGCCAGGCGGAAAAGGCAAACGACAGGCTGACAAACAAAGTAGACAGGACAACCAGTCTGAGCGCAGGACGGTGTATCTCAACCCCGGGATCTGCTTTGGATAATCCCATCCTCAGCAGATGGAGCATCCCATAGGAGAACGCCGCAAAAGCAAAGATGGCCTGCAGCAGATAGGCCCTGCCCACGAGTCGCAGCAGGATCTTGCTCCACTGGGTCAGGATCCCCTCGTCGGCATGTTTGAATGCCAGCTTAAAGATGGTCTGGTCCGCCCACTGGAATGTTCCGTAGATAGGAAACCCGAACAGCGATTCCCAGAACACACGAAAGGTCTCGATGGGGCCAGGGTCCTGCTTGCTGTAATCGGCCAGCTGGCCCAAACTGACATTCTGGAAATAGGGCAGCCAGGTCAGGAACAAAGACAACAGCACGATCCCTGTAACGATGCCCAATGCAGGCCGCAGACCGGCCGGTTCCGGCTTCCTGTAGAGCATCACCCCAAGAACAAGGATACTCATAACGATCGCGTTCACCACCCCGGCCAGGTAAAGGGATGGCGCCAGCAGGATAAGGATCGCAATGGGGGGCAGGTTCCACAGGGACGGCTTATCCAGGTAGCGCATGACCCAGAACAGAAAGAAAATGTTGAGCAGCGTAACCACATACTGGTTCCAGTAT
>DASUOS010000535.1:0-7346 GCA_036276515.1 Anaerolineales bacterium
GATCGAATTTCAGGCTTAGATATGCCCTAGCCCAAAGAAGACAAACCCAATTGGAACTAAAGCCAGGCCGGCGGCTAGTGCTCCCGTCGCGAAAGCTGCGGCACTGGCGAAGAAAACAGGACGAAGGGAAGTTAGCTTCAATAAAGCAAAGTAGATAACCAAACCCACTGCACCCCCAACAGCAATTCCAATTGGAATACTGAACAGCGAACCGCAAAAAGCCCCCACCATCGCGGCTCCATGTTCCAGCTCGACGTTCGGATAATAAATATAGGTAAGCAGCACCCCCACGATGCCGATCGCCAGGCTGCCTACCATACCGCCTATAAATGCAAGGACCAAGATCGCCGAGACTTCGGCAAGGCGCGCAATTCGCTTGCTTTCGCTTTGATCCATGTTCTCCATGGTTTTACTTCGCCCTTCCCTGGTTGCATACTGCCAGCCGAGCTCTACGAGAACGTCAGGACACAAACAGGACGATTAAAACCTCATTAGGGTACATTGCGCTTCCCTGTGCTGAGGATCAACACCAGTAAACTATAAATACAAGAGGAGCCTATGGGCAGTCATCAGGACACTACTTAATGTTGTTCCCTCTCGCTTTTGCTAACCATAGAAGCATCGGATATCGTAAAATCCAGCAGACTGTTGAAAAAGTCATGGCCGGCGTTAGCCATCGCGTGAAGCGCAGGTGTTACCCATCAGGCACCAGCCTGTCATACAAGCTATTTAAAGTGAGTTGAGAAACTGAGTGACATATTCAAGCGCTGATTTCCCAGCCGGTCCCCAGCAGACAGCATGGCCTGTACCACTTACCTGGATGGTTGTGATCTGAGGAATGTGAGCTTCGAGTAGTGCGACATCGCTATCGCGAACGAGTCCACCAAGTGCTGGCTCGCCGCGAACTAGAAGTGTTGGGCAAGCCACCTTCGGCAAGACCCGTTCCAAGTCGAAATTCTCAAAAAAGCGATCGTTGAGTATATAAGCAATCGATTCAGGATCAATGCCAAGGATCATTTTGGCATCATCCCGGGCGACTATTTCGGGTACATCCGGCTCCAGTTCTTTCCTCCTAGCCACTACTTCCTCAAGCGTACGTGTAGAAGCTAACGTCTCGCTGACCCAGGTAAACCACGAATAGGACTCCGCCTGTTTAATACTCGTGTTTCGAGTCATCAAAGGCGGTTCGAGAAGCACGATGCCTCGGATCAGTTTAGGTAGATGAGCTGCCACGCCGAGCGTCACCATGGCTCCCGTTGAGTAGCCTAGTAAGATTGTGGGTTGCCCGACAAACCGCTCGATGAAAGCAATAGTGTCGGGAACAAAGTCAGCGATGCGATAGCCGGAGATGGCCGGTCCTGACTTGCCATGCCCACGCAAATCACAAGCGTAGATATGCCAGTTCTGTTCGAGCGTGGGAATAAACTCCCCAAACGTTTGCCAGCGGAGGGTTGACCCATGCAGCATGAC
Organism: Anaerolineales bacterium; assembly: GCA_036276515.1. Classification (GTDB taxonomy): domain Bacteria; phylum Chloroflexota; class Anaerolineae; order Anaerolineales; family Villigracilaceae; genus Defluviilinea. The sequence goes on from DASUOS010000535.1 coordinate 1,471, forward strand.
CAGTGGCGGACCCGCCGTATCCCCTTCAGCAAAGTTAATGACGATCTCGCCCGTGTCGAAGGATCTCTCTGTCAGCATAATAGCCTCCATATATGTTCACTTACTGAACCCTCGCGCCACCGATCTTATTGCCCAATTCATGTCATGAGGATCCAGTAACCAGGAGCAGACGAGAGCAAGAGGGTGAATGTTGTTCGCACAATAGTAGAACTTTTCTCAATAACACCCCGCACCGTCACACCTGCACCCACCGCAGGCACGGGCGAACGGGGTGCGGTGTTGCGAGCCCGAACGAAGTGAGTGGCGAAGCAATCTCATATAAAATTGCTTATGAATATCGAGTACGAGATTGCCCGCCGAAGGCACGCTGCGCGGTCGTCGGGCTAGCGCGCTCCTCGCAATCCCGGCGATACTTGCGCCAGTTGCAAGTGCAGGTGAAGCAGCCGGGGCAATGACGGAATAGTGTTTTTGAGATAACTTGTACTTTCTTCATTTGGATCCATCCTTTTCGCCGGGTGTCCTGGGAGCCCGAAAGAAATCCAGCTTACGGCTGGTTTCGCTTTCATTGCCTGTTGCTATTCGTGCAAAGAAATCCAAAACAGGGCTCATCGGGAGCAGACATCAGGAGCTGGTCCGCCCGCGCGGTAAGCTGATGGATATCCTGCAGTAGAGTATCCTCATTAATCAGAATATCCTCACTGGATTGTCGATAGAAAAATATGGCAGTGAACCAATGTTCCCAATGGGCAAGATACCAGCATTGAGGCGGAGAGCCGACAACGTCGGGATTGCAGGCAAGGAGAGACGCAGGCGTATCGGTGCTCAGGCGGCTTTCGAGGATCGGCCAGCCATTGTACGTGCCTGTCTCTAACTCGTTCTTCCATAGAGCAGCATTTTCGTCCGGGTTCTCGTACCAGACTGCGGTTTGGTCGATAGAAGAAAGGAAGTTATCCCCTGTTAAGTACAGGGTTTGGAAGAAGCCGCGCTTTTCGTCCCAGAGAAAGGGACTCCAGGGAGCGCTGGGACTGTAACTGACCCGCCAGTTGTCGGTAAAGAACAATTCTGTGCCAATCGTGCTGCCCGGCCAATCCTGGGGCGTGATCATGGGGATCTGGGGAGCCAGAACCTCCAGGGGATCCGGGATCAGGAACACGATCAATTGCCCAAGGATACCGATGACCAGTACCAGCACGATACCCATCCAGTCTCTCGTGAGGTTTCTTTTGTCTGGCCGGAGGGAAAGAGAAGAAGGCTTCATTTCACACACCCCGTGTTCGTTAGCCCATCATCAACGGCACTTGCCTGCTCAGCCAGATCGTGAAGGCGCCGACCGGCACAATGGGCAGCAACTTCAGGGCTGTCGCCCACTGCACACCGGTCCATCGCAGCCAGGCGACCGCGATGCAGGTGGGGCTGATGAGGGCAAGGAGTTTCAGGGCCCAGAATACATACGCCGGGAGCGGTATCGGGGGGCCAAGGATACCATCGATCCGGACGTAGCCCAGATAGGCAAGCAGGCTGGCAAGGAGCAGACCGGCCTCCCAATTCAGGGTCTGGCTCCAGGAACGGAGAGTGCGGAAGATGCTGGCTGGAACAAGCAATAGCAATATGGGAAGCAAAAGAGCAAGCAGTAAAAGAATAGATATCATCTGAGTCTCCTCGATAAATTTCCAGGCTTCAATTCAAGGCGTAAATGTCTCACTCACATAGGCGCTTAGATTGGCTGGGCTGGTCATTGCTCCTGGTGTGTAGAGATCGTTCGAGAATGCGAAGATAACAACCCGGTGCTCTACCCCGCTTTTCAACGACAATCCGCTAAATGTCAGGCTGCGCTGCTCGCCCGATACAAGAGTTTCCATAATGACACTTGTAAAAGGTTCCTGCTCCAGTCGTACGAGAAACGAATGCATTTCGGCGGCGCCTGACCACTCTACCTTCACCTGAGAAGGTGAGCCTTCCACGCTCAGGATCACAGGGGCAGGGAGTTGACTCGCGATATCAATCGCAAAGGTAGTAGAGACAGGCTGCCCGCTACTAATTTCTGCCGTCGCCGTATACTCTCCTGCAACGGGTTTGATGAAAACCCATCCGATCGCTCGGTCTTGAGCCATACGAGGCGGTTGGTAGGGATACAACTGGTACACCTCATTTGAGTTCCATCCAGGTGGCCCTTGAATGTCGATGTGGTCGATGGTTTGTCCATCCGTCAAGGTCGCACGGAAGGCAAACCCCGTTCCCATCAGCCCGGCACCGCTGTCGAAATAGGTTCCCCCCACAATCACCAGGCGCATGGGGCTTGTATCAAGCAGCTGCGGTGGATAAGGCTCAAGGTAGTAGGCGCTCCCATCCCCTTCCGCCGTCCAGCCCATACCGCCAGAGATGAGCTTGCTCTCCACTTTCCAGAAAACAAAGCCATTTGCGCAGATCGGACCCTCCAACACACGAACGATAGAGCCCGGATAGATCTGGGTAAGGAGTTCGGCACTGGTGTCGGGCTCAGCTCTCACGCGATTTGGCTCAGCCTGTTCGTCGGTCACGACGGCATAAGTACCTGTCGAGAGACGGCTCCAACCGGCGCCGCAGGTATTCAAGCTCAGCTGCACAACAAGGGAACCCTGGTTATCTTCAAACATCCCAATGCTATCGTTCATACTTAACTGCAACGGTCCCGCTCTATCGGCGGTCAACACCGTCCGGGTTCCAATTTCAAAAGGCTGTCCACGCCCAATCCGGCCAATCAGGGACCCTACTGGCGCAGAAGGTAAAACTGAGTTTGTATCCATACCCTCGATCCCACCGGTTCCATAGGCTGCCTCACTCTCAGAATGTTTCCAGCCACCTGAAACCTGGATAGTAATCGACTGGCCGGGTTTCACGATCATTCCTGCAGCTTGCCACTCCTCGTGAGCGGATATCTCGACGCGGACGGTTCCCGCTGACATGGGAGAGGCTGTTATTGCGCTGGTTGGCGTAACTGACAGCAGCGTACGAGCTGCTAGCATTGGAGAAGGCGCCGTGTTGGAAGCAGAGATGGGAGCTGGCAATGTATGTGGGAAATCTGTGGAGTCCGAGGCAGGTGTTGCCGTGGTGCAGTGGGTCAACACAAGAATCTCAATTATGGCCAATATCACTGCATAGAAGATGTTTGATTTCATCTCTCACTCTCCTTGAAATGGCTTGGGGAGGTTCAAGCTTGGGCCTCCGGTGCATTTGTTCTCCATAGGACGAAAGCCGAAAGCTCCCTTGCCATCCATCCATGGGCTACAGCTCTCGGGTGCTGCCATGCTCCATCGTCTGCGTACGCAGCAGCCATGATCACGAAGCTCGCATCCGGCGCTGATAAGCTCTCCAGCATCACAAAGAAATCATCATCCTTTGTCTATCTGTATTGAACTTTGACTCATTAATGTCACTACAAAAAGTAGTGATCCTAGGCTGAAAATGGGCAGATTTTACTGACATTATTTTGTCAAACACCAATAGAAACGGCCAATAGCTGCCAATTTCTGGGTGATCTAAGCTAAACCTATGTGAATTTGAAGCTTGAGTCCCCGTTGCTTCAATGGGTAGAAGAAGCATGCAAGTCGGCAAAGCATCGGATACCCTTAATCATATTTACCTCCTGAACTGCACCGATAAAACCACAGAGGAAATTCTCCGTGTGTTCGCATACTGATCCATTATAAGACGGTATCCCTGGGAAATTTGTGCCGCGGGAAGTAGGTTCGTTTCAAAGTAGCGCTTACCAGCGCCACAAGACTGTGGCCACTGCCCAAGCCACACCCAATTCTGCGTTTACAGGAGATACGGAAGGTTTTTGGTGTTTCCGTGCTATTTCCGCTTCTGGTGGTATTTACTCCGGCATTTGGATGCGTCTTAAGCTGGACCAGCCTGTTGAAAAACATATCAAGAAATTCCAAAGTTATTTATGTAAACAAAATAACCAATGTGGGCACTTGAAATCTCTCTTTAAATATCTTGTAAGACAGTCCATACTATGAGGTAGGAAGATGAAGAATAGAGGAGAAAAAGCCGGATCATTATCGTTCACACGAGATTAATTCTGCGATGCGCATATGCCGAGAGTCTCCAATCAACCAGTTAGCGACCCAAAAATGACTTCGAAAAGTGAAGGGTGATAAATCGAAAAGGGATATAATCCATTAAATCAAGTATTTGTAAGCATTCATAAATTAGGGATATTTCATTAGGGATCTATAGAAGGTTCAGTTGCCATTGAGAATTAATCGTTCGATAGGCGACCCATCCTATCTCTCACAGAGAAATCTACTCTAAATGGTCTGGATATTAAACAGCACGGCGCTGTTGAATCATGAGTTGGGCGGCAACCTCCAACACTATCGTGATAACCTGAACGTGATCACCATCCACTGCGACGCATGTGCCAAACAGCTGTAAGAATATGGAGGTCAATATGCTGCCTGCTCGTCCCGCCCTCGAACCAACACCCGCCATCCCTGGTCTGCTTGACCTCTTCGCTACCTGCCCGCTCGTCGCCCTCGGCGAAATGCACGGCTCGCAGGATCAGGCCGATTTCGTCAACGCCTTGCTCCATCATCCGGCCTTTCCGGCCACCGTCCAGGTAATCGTCTTCGAAGTTGGCAATGCGCGCCATCAAGCGCTCGTTGATCGCTTTGTCGCCGGCGAACCCGTCGCCGCCCATGACCTGCGTCGCGTGTGGCGCGACTTCTTCGGCTGGGGCTTTGATATGCCGATCTATGAGCAATTCTTTCGCACCGTGCGGGCGATCAATCGCACCCTGCCCCTGGCCCAACGGATACGTGTGCTCTTAGGCGATCCACCCATCGACTGGTCGCAAATCCAATTTACGCGAATAGAGGATACGTACCCCTGGATGGGACAGCGCGACGACCACTATGTCGAGGTCGTCGAAACGCAGGTCCTCGCGCCTGGCTATCATGGGCTGTTGATCGCGGGGCTGCCTCATTTCGTGCGGGAGTGGGCGGCGCTCGACGCGCCCGACATGCACAATACCGTGCAGCGCCTCGAACGCAAGCACCCCGGCTGTGTGCATGTCGTCTTTCCCCATATTGGCTTTGGCGCCGAGACCAATACCCTGGAGCCCTACCTGGCGGATTGGCCGATCCCGTCACTCATTTCGTTACGCACCACCTGGTTGGGCGAACTTGACGCGGGCGTCCATTTCGCCAATTTTCTGCCCGCCGGTGCAGAGCTGCCACCCCACAAACCGGGCTTCACCTTGCGCGATATGGTTGACAGCTATCTTTACCTGGGGCCGAAGCACAGCTTAACGAGATCAACCTGCAATCCAGCCATTTATCGCGGTGATGAGCCGTACCTCAGCGAGCTGCAGCACAGGCAAAATGCCAGTGCGGGCATCTTCACGGTTGACGGCTTGCTGACGGAAGGTGATCCCCGCTTATTCCCTGACTGATTCGACCAAAAGCGCCAGGTTGCCGCACAACCCGGCTTGCAGGCGACTCCGCTCCGCTCGCGTTGCTCGCTGCGCGGAGCGCCTGAAGCCCACCGTTCGCGGGCCAAACACAAAGAGCAGGTTAAGTAAGTCAATTGATCCTCATTCCTAAGCATCGGAACGTGGCCTGGGAAGCCCACAACATATCAGATGAAAGGAGATAATTGTCATGGAAGCGTTCAAGATTTACTATGTTCTCACAATGAATGTAAAACCCGGAAAATCCAATGAGGCAGCGAAGTGGTGGCAGGAAAAAGGCAAAGCTCTATACGAGTCATCACCCGGTGTCAAAGCTGTGAATTCCTATGCTGTGCAATTTAGCCTTGGTGGAAATTCCATCGAGATATGGCTCGAGATGGAAAACTACGCTGCTTTCGATCGGATAGATGAGGATCTTGAG
>DASUOS010000536.1:0-2513 GCA_036276515.1 Anaerolineales bacterium
TTTTAACTTTGGCAGAAAGGGACATTTCTACTTTGGGCTAACATACATGATTTGGGTATTGACACATTTGACAAGCGTAGTAAAATCCAGCCCAATATGTTCAGCCCATTTGGATTGCCGCGTTCCCGTCGTCCGCAGCCCACTTCTTCTGAGAAGGTTGGGAGCTTTTTGTTTGGATGATGGAACGAGCCTGACAGTGCACTGACACAGCGAATCGGTCAACCAAAACAGCCCTCCTTCTCAGGAGGGCTGTTTTTATTTTCGCTACAGCATCCTCATTTCCCTGGATGGGATCAGGGTGAGAGCATTAGCAAAAAAGGAGCATCGTATGAGTCGAAGAACAAAGCCGCAGGTGAAGAAGGTGGTGCTGGCCTATTCGGGCGGACTGGATACGTCTGTGATCGTGCCCTGGCTGATCGAGAATTATGGCTGTGAGGTGGTCTGTTTCTGTGCGGACGTCGGGCAGAGTGACGAAGACCTGCATGGTCTGGAGCAGAAGGCACTCAGGAGCGGGGCGAGCCAGTTCATTCTCCATGACATGAAAGAAGAATTTGCCGGAGAGTATCTATTTCCGCTGCTCAGGATGGGGGCCGTCTATGAGCATAAGTATTTACTTGGGACATCAGTGGCGCGCCCGCTGATCGCCAAACATCTTGTGGAGGTCGCACACGAGGTCGGCGCCGATGCCGTGGCGCATGGCGCGACCGGTAAGGGCAACGACCAGGTACGCTTCGAATTGACCGTCATGGCGCTGGATCCCCGCCTGAAGATCATCGCTCCATGGCGCGAATGGGAGATCCGCTCGCGGGAAGATGCGATCCATTTTGCTGCCAAACACAACGTGCCGGTGACGGCAACGGTCAAATCCATATACAGCCGCGACTCCAACCTGTGGCATATCTCGCATGAAGGGGGATTGCTCGAAGACCCATGGAACGAGCCCGAGGAAGTGATGTACCAGATATCCGCTTCGCCAGAGAATGCCCCCGAGCAGCCGGAGTACGTGGAGATCGAATTTGACAGCGGCAACCCTGTGGCTGTGAATGGCGAGCGCCTGACTCCTGCCAGGATCCTGGACTGCCTGAATGCGATCGGCGGCACTCATGGGATCGGCCGCGTCGACCTGGTTGAAAATCGCCTGATCGGGATGAAGTCACATGGTGTGTATGAAACGCCGGGAGGAACCCTGCTGCTGTATGCCCATCGCGAGCTGGAGTCTCTGGTGCTCGACCGCGAGACCCTGCATTTCAAGGAGATGCTTGCCGTGAAGTACGCCGAGCTCACCTACAACGGGCTCTGGTTCACTCCCCTGCGTGAAGCCCTGGATGCCTTCGTCAATGCCACACAGGGGCCGGTCACGGGGACGGTTCGTCTCAAATTGTACAAGGGCAATATCATCGTTGCCGGTCGCAAATCGCCGTTCAGTTTATATCGTGAGGACTTTGCCACCTTCGGTGAGGAAGATGTCTATGACCAGAGCCACGCGGAGGGATTTATCCGGCTGTACGGCCTGTCGCTGAAGGTCCGGGCATTGAATGGACTGCCCGTCTCCGGTTTGAATATGCCCCAGCCGGACTATTCCCGTTTCAAGAGGGATTAGGATGAAGACAATGTGGGGTGGACGCTTCACCCAATCACTCGATCCGCTTGCCTGGGGGCTGAACAGCTCCCTGCCCGTGGACCAGCGCCTGGCGATCCAGGATGTGGACGGGAGCCTGGCCTGGGCTGCTGCGATCCATCGGGCAGGTATTCTCACGGATGCGGAATACGACTCACTCTCCCTGGGCCTGGCTGCCGTTCGAAAGGAATTCTCTTCGGATCAGTTTTCCTTCGAGGCCACCGACGAGGACATTCACACCGCGGTCGAGCGCCGACTGAGCGAGCTGGCCGGAGATGTGGCAGGCAAGCTGCACACGGGCCGCAGCCGGAACGACCAGGTCGTCACCGATTTCCGTTTGTGGATCCTGCAGGCCATACCCTCCCTTCTTAACGCCTTGAAGGTATTGCAGTCGGCTCTGGTGGAGCGGGCCGAAGCAGCGGATGAAACGGTGATGCCCGGCTACACCCACCTGCAGCGTGCCCAGCCGATTTTGCTGGCGCACTGGTGGTTGAGCCATTACTGGCCTCTACAGCGGGATGTGGAACGCTTACAGGATTTGACCCGGCGCGTCTCCATTTTGCCCCTGGGCTCCGGAGCCCTGGCGGGAGTGCCCTTCGACATCGATCGCCTGGCACTGGCAAAAGCGCTTGGGTTTGAGGGCATCTCTCAAAACAGTATCGATGCTGTCTCAGATAGAGACTTTGCTGCAGAGTACTTATTCTGCACGACGATGATCGGGATCCACCTGAGCAAAGTTGCGGAGCAGATCGTCCTCTTCACGAGCGCCGAGTTCGGCTTCTTCGAGTTGTCCGATGCATACTCGACCGGCTCGAGTCTCATGCCCCAGAAAAAGAATCCTGATGTCTTTGAACTGGCGCGAGGCAAGGCCGGAACGCTATTGGGATTGCTCAGC
>DASUOS010000537.1:0-2162 GCA_036276515.1 Anaerolineales bacterium
CGGAAGGCAAGATCCTCTTCAAAGACCAGAGCCTGATCGGTCTTCCTACTCACGCAACCATCAGCCGCGGGATTGCACGTACGTTCCAGAACATCCGGCTGTTCAAGGAGCTTTCCGTGCTGGACAATGTCCGCATCGCCCACTACACCGGCATCGGATATTCCCCCTGGGAAGCCCTGCTGCACCTGCCGCGTTTTGTCCACGAGGAACAGCGCGTCCGCAGGGAGGCGTTCGAGCTGCTGGATATTTTCGGGATGGCAGACCTGGCGGAGGCAACCGCCAAAAACCTGCCCTACGGCCAGCAGCGCCGTCTGGAGATCACCCGCGCCCTGGCAACACGCCCATCCCTGCTGCTGCTCGACGAGCCCGCTGCCGGGATGAATCCGAACGAGATGGAACAGCTCATGGAAACCATCCTGTGGATCCGCAGGGAGTTCAAGCTGACCATCCTGCTGATCGAGCACCAGATGCGGGTGGTCATGGGCATTGCCGAGCGCATCAAGGTCCTGGACTTCGGGGAGACGATCGCCGAAGGGACACCCCACGAGATCCAGAACCATCCTCGTGTGATCGAAGCCTACCTCGGCGAGGAGGTGGCGGCATGACTCCCAATGCTACATTGCTCTCCATCAGGGACTTGCACGTTGCTTATGGCAACATCCTGGCCCTGCAGGGCATCTCCCTGGAGGTCTGCGAAGGCGAGATCGTAACGCTCATCGGCGCGAATGGCGCCGGAAAGTCCACACTGCTGCGCGCGATCTCGGGCGTTGTCCCCATCCGCAGCGGGAATATTACCTTTGACTCAGTGGACCTGGGAACCACACCCGCTCACCGGATCGTGGAGCTGGGGATCGCGCATGTGCCCGAGGGGCGCGGCATCTTTGCCAACCTGACCGTGATGGAAAACCTGAAACTCGCCACCTGGAGCCGCAAGGACCGGTCCGGTCTGCCGAAGGAATACCAGCGCGTGTTCGATATCTTCCCGCGTCTGGCGGAGCGGCAGCACCAATTGGCTGGCACGCTCTCGGGCGGCGAACAACAGATGCTGGCGGTCGGGCGCGCCCTGATGACCCGCGGGCGCCTCATGCTGCTCGACGAACCCTCCATGGGACTCGCACCGGTACTGGTGCGCGAGATTTTCCAGACCGTGCGTGATATCAACGCCTCGGGGACCACGATCCTCCTGGTGGAGCAAAACGCCCGCCAGGCGCTCAAGCTGGCGAACCGCGGCTACGTGCTTGAAACCGGGCGTCTCACGCTCGCGGGACCGGCATCCGAGCTGATGGACGATCCCAGTGTGAAAGCTGCTTATCTGGGCGGTTGATTCACGGCATCAAATCGAAACCGGACACTCCAAGGTCATCGGCAGCCCCGTCTAGAGACGGGGCTGTTTTATAATAGAGCGGTCAGACGTTCGTTCTTGCAGAGTTTTGTAGCCAGTCTGATGTTGGCACTGTGAGGAGAGAAATGAAGACATTGCTGAAGTGGGTGGGAGTTGTTTTTGGCGCGCTGGTGGGGCTCATCGCCGTAGGGCTGGTTGTTATCTATTTCAAAAGCCAGGCGCGGCTCACACGTGTGTATGAAGTGCCCGAGGAAGCGATCGTGCTTCCAGCGGATGAGGCAGCTATCGAATACGGTGAACATATTTTTCGGTTTCGTGGCTGTCAGGCCTGTCACAGCGGGGGAGGCTACCTGGATGTCTCATCCAGTCCAATCCCTGAGTCGCACCTCAACTTGCCGTCGCAGGATGTGCCCCACATGGAGGGCAATATCTACCTGGACGATCCCGCTATCGGAAAAGTCGTCGCCTCGAACCTGACGCGCGGCACGGGCGGGGTCGGAGGCGAATACACAGACCGGGACTGGGCACGCGCCATCCGTCACGGGATCCGCCCGGATGGCACGCCGCTCCTGTTCATGCCCTCCACCGAGTTCTATTTTCTAAGTGACGAAGACCTTGGGGCGGTGATCGCTTATATCAAAAGCGCCCCGCCTGTGCATCACGAGCTGCCACCCAGTTCCGTGTCCTGGACGGGGAGGATCGTCATGACGCTGGTCCCCGCCATCACATTCATCCCCGCCGAGCTGATCCCGCACGATGCGGTCCGCCCGGTGGCTCCTGAACCCGGTATCACGCCCGAATATGGTGAATACCTGACGCA
>DASUOS010000538.1:0-6459 GCA_036276515.1 Anaerolineales bacterium
CGATCGTGGTCGAGATCATGTCGCAGACCCAGCTGGAATTGATGGTGAAATATGTGGACGTGCTGCAGGTGGGTGCGCGCAACATGCAGAATTTCAACCTGCTGCGGTCGATCGGCGAAACCCGTAAAAGTGTCCTGCTCAAGCGCGGCCTTTCGGCCACCATCGAGGAGCTTCTGATGTCGGCTGAATACATCCTTGCCGGGGGAAACAAACAGGTCATGCTGTGCGAGCGCGGCATCCGCACCTTCGAGACCGCCACACGCAACACGACCGATATCAACGCCGTGCCCGTTCTCAAAAATCTCACCCATCTTCCTGTCATTCTCGACCCCTCTCACGCCACGGGTCATTCCGATTACGTGCCTGCGATCGCCCGGGCCGCGATCGCCGCCGGCGCAGACGGACTCATCATCGAGGTTCATCCGGACCCCTCCCACGCCGTCTCGGATGGTAAGCAGTCACTCAAGCCGGAGGTGTTCGCCGAAATGGTGAAGCAGGTCAGGGCGATCGCCGAAGCGATGGGCCGCCGCATTGCGCCGATCAAGAAGCCGCTCACGGCCGGGTGGTGACTTATGGAGGATGGCTTTCAGCTACAGGATTCGAAGATCACGATCATTGGCCTGGGGCTGATGGGCGGCTCGCTGGCCCTGGCGCTCAAAGGAAAATGTGCCGCGCTGTTCGGGATCGATGCGGATCGGGCGACGCTTGAGCTGGCTCTCGAAAAAGGGATCGTTGACCGCGCCGATGCAGACCCTGCCAACATCCTGTCAGAGTCGGATCTTGTAGTCCTGGCAACTCCTGTCCAAACCATTCTGGACTATATCAAAGAGCTTCCCCAGTTGATACAGACGCCTTGCATCGTTCTCGATCTCGGCTCCACCAAAAAAGAGATCATCCAGGCCATGTCTGCCCTGCCCGGGAATTTCGATCCGATCGGCGGGCATCCCATTTGCGGCAGGGAAAAACTGGGCCTGGAACAGGCAGACGGCCGGTTATTCGATCGTGCTGCGTTTGTGCTCACCCCGCTCGAAAGGACCAGCCTGCGCGCCCGGCAGGCAGCCGAACATATTGTGTCGGCCATCGGTGCAACCTCCGTCGAAATGGACGCCAATGAACATGACCGGGTGCTTGCCTCTACAAGTCATCTCCCATTTCTCATTTCGTCTGCACTTGCACTATCCACGCCGCCTGATTATTTTGCTCTTGTTGGCACTGGCTTCAAATCGACAAGCCGCCTTGCCGGAACACCTGCCCACATGATGCTGGGTGTCCTGCAGACCAATCGTGAGAACATCCTCGGCGCCATTCAAACCTTTCGTGAATCACTGCGCGAGCTGGAGAGCGAACTGGAGGCCGAAGATTATTCCCGGCTGGAGCACATGCTCGACCGGTCCCGCACTGCCTACCAGGCGCTTTATTCCTAGGTCCCATGCAAATCGCTCCGATACCACACCTTCTGCACGCCACTGTCCAGGTCCCCGGCTCCAAGTCGTTGACCAACCGCGCCCTGCTGATCGCCTCCTTGGCAAAGGGGAGGACACGCCTGACCAACGCACTCTTTTCGGATGACTCCTGTTATTTTGCCAGGGCGCTGCAGGCGCTTGGATTCGATGTACAGCTGGATGAAACTCACTCTGAGATGACGATTACCGGGCTGGGTGGAAACATCCCTGCCAGGCGAGCCGATCTTTTCATCGGCAATGCCGGGACAGCAGCGCGTTTCCTGACCGCTTTTCTCACTCTTGGAAATGGCGAATACACACTCGATGGCGACTCGCGGATGAGGGAACGGCCCATCGGCGATTTGATCGACGCACTGGCGCAGCTCGGCGCGCAGGTGGAGGCCGAACATGATTGTCCGCCTGTAAGGATCAAAGCTTCCGGTTTGCCTGGTGGTCACACCCGTATCGCAGGCAGCCTCTCCTCCCAGTTTCTCTCAGCGCTCCTGATGGTCTCCCCGTATGCAGCCTCGCCGGTGGAAATCGAGGTTGTGACCGAGTTAAATTCCAAACCATACGTCGATATGACCCTGGCCATGATGCAGGAATTTGGGGTAGGCGTCGAGCGGGAAGGCTACGAGCGTTTCACTCTCCAGCCCTCGTTCTACTCGCCTGTTCCTTCCTATGCCATCGAATCGGATGCTTCGGCAGCCTCCTATTTCTTTGCCGCTCCGGCCCTCTGCGGCGGGACGGTCCGGGTGGAAAACATTTCCAGCGCATCCAGACAGGGTGATATTGCTTTCCTTAAGATTCTCCAGCAGATAGGTTGTACGGTAGAAGAAAGCGATCATTTTATCGAGGTCACTGGCGGGGGAACCATGCTGGGTGTGGATGCAGCTATGGGCGACATCCCCGATACCGCCCAGACGCTCGCCGCCATTGCCCCTTTTGCCGCCTCCCCGACCCGCATTCGCGGTATCGCCTCCGCCCGCCGCAAGGAAACGGACCGGGTTCATGCCACCTGTACCGAGCTCAGGCGTCTCGGCGTTCACGTCGATGAGCACGATGACGGTATGACGATCTATCCGGCAAAAGATATCCGGCCTGCCGTCATCCAGACTTACAACGATCACCGCATGGCGATGGCCTTTTCCCTGATCGGGTTGAAGGTGCCGGGGATTACGATCGAGAATCCGTCCTGCGTCTCCAAAACCTTTCCCAACTTCTTTGACGTGCTGGAAACCCTGCGATGATCCAGCTTGGACTGACCGGTTATCCGCTTGGACACAGCCTGTCGCCTCGCATTCACAAGGCAGCCCTGGATGCATGTGGACTGCCAGGGAAGTATTCACTTTTTCCGATCGAGCCGGATGACCCAAATGGATTGAAGGAAGTACTGGATCGAGTTCGAACGGGAGAGATCTCCGGGCTTAATGTCACGATCCCGCATAAGCAGAATGTCATCCCTTACCTGGATGAGCTGACGCAAATGGCTCAAACCATTGGCGCAGTAAATACTGTTTATTTGCGGGACAATCGGCTGATCGGTGAGAATACCGATGCCCCCGGTTTTTTATCGGATTTGAATCAGTTCTTATCCACTGAGACACGGAGACACGGAGAATACAGCGCTCTGGTTCTGGGTGCGGGTGGGTCAGCCCGGGCGGTTGTGTATGCCCTGGTAACGGATGGCTGGCAGGTCACCGTCGCTGCCCGCCGCCTGAAACCGGCGGAACAGCTTGCTGCACTTTTTGACGGCGTGAACGTCCAGGAGTTGAACCTTCGAACGTTTCAACATTCAAACCTTCACCTCATCGTGAATACCACGCCCGTAGGCATGACCCCTCATATCCATCACTCTCCCTGGCCGGAAAATATCCCATTTCCAACCCGTGCAGCGATCTACGATCTGGTCTACAATCCACGACAGACGAAGCTTGTGCGGGATGCCTGTGCTCAAGGCTTATCTGCTACCACCGGCCTGGGCATGCTCGTCGAACAGGCTGCCCTCTCCTTCGAGCTCTGGACCGGCTGCCAGCCACCCCGCGATATCTTGTTTGAAGCCGTCAATCAAACTGCCCACTGATGACTGTCTACTGACCACTATTTACTGGATCATAAAATGTCACTCCGATTTCTTACCGCCGGCGAATCCCATGGCCCCTCCCTGACCGCCATCCTGGATGGCATGCCCGCGGGCCTGGCCATTACTGCGGATATCATCGACAGGGAATTAGCCCGCCGCCAAAAGGGATACGGCTCCGGCGGCCGGATGAAGATCGAGAAGGATGTGGTCCAGATCCTGGGTGGGGTCATGGCAGGAGAGACGACCGGCGCGCCGATCTCCCTGCTGGTCGAAAATGCGGACCATGTCAAGTGGAAGGGCAAAGCCGTCGAGCCGATGACCGCGCCGCGCCCGGGCCACGCCGACCTGACCGGCGCGGTCAAATATGGCTACAGGGACCTGCGGCCTGCGCTCGAGCGTGCCTCGGCCCGCGAGACGGCGATGCGCGTCGCGGTGGGCGCGGTCTGCAAACACTTCCTCGCCCAGTTTGGGATCGTTGTGGGCGGGTATGTTGTCTCCATCGGGGAGGTGCAGGTGGACGTTGGTGATATGTCTTACGAAGAACGGTTCCGCCGCGCTGAAGAATCGGATGTGCGCTGCCCGGTCGAGTCCTCTGCGGAACAGATGCACGCTGAGATCGAAAAGGCGATCCATGGAAAAAATACGCTCGGCGGCATCCTGGAAATCGTTGCCTTGAATCTGCCCGCCGGCCTGGGGAGCTTTGCTCAATGGGACAAACGCCTGGAAGCGAGACTTGCCCTGGCGATCATGTCCGTCCAGGCGATCAAGGGTATAGAAGTGGGTAATGCGTTCGAAAATGCACGACGGTTGGGGACGCAATCTCATGACCCAATGAGCCTGGAGGGTCAAACGTCGAAGGTCGAACGTCTATCGAACCGGGCGGGAGGTACGGAGGGTGGTATATCGAATGGCCAGCCGATCGTCATCCGTGCCGCCATGAAGCCGATCGCAACAACGCTTACTCCCCAGCAGACGGTCGATCTGGCGGCGGGTGAAAATGCTCCCACCCGCTACGAGCGCTCCGATTTCTGTCCCGTGCCGCGGGCCGTGCCGATCCTGGAAGCGATGGCCGCCTTTGTCCTGGCCGACGCGCTGATCGAAAAGATTGGCGGGGACTCAATGAGCGAGATGAAGCCTCGTTTTGAATCCCTGCGCAAAGCAACGCTTGATGACCTTCCCATGGACAACACCCCCCACGTATTCTGGGACTAAACCCTGCTCACCGTCTACTGACTACTGTCAACTACCATGCATATCTTCCTCTACGGTCCCCCCGGC
Source organism: Anaerolineales bacterium (assembly GCA_036276515.1). Lineage (GTDB taxonomy): Bacteria > Chloroflexota > Anaerolineae > Anaerolineales > Villigracilaceae > Defluviilinea. The sequence continues at coordinate 4,804 of DASUOS010000538.1, forward strand.
TCCGGTAAATCCACAATTGGAAGGATTCTGGCGCGCAACCTGAACCTGCCGTTCGTTGATCTGGACGCAGTCATCGAAGCGAAGGCGGGTATGACCATTCCTGAAATTATGGACGGACAGGGCCAGTCAGTTTTCCGCGAACTTGAAACGACTGCGTTAAAGGAAAGGGTTGGCCCTGCTTTCCGCGAAGCGCCCCTGTGGGGTAGCGTCACGCCACAGGTCATCGCCCTCGGCGGCGGCGCACTTTTACGTGAAGAGAATCGCTCTCTTGCCGAGACGCATGGGACGGTCGTTCTGCTCTCGGCAAAACTGCCAACTCTACTCGAACGCCTGAAAAACGATTCGGAGAATCGCCCATTGCTGTCCGGTGACCTGCAGGAGAGATTGACCTTCCTGCTGGAGGTGCGCAGGGAACACTATTCTACATTTGCCATGCAGCTTCCAGTGGATGAAATGACGCCTGAACAGAGCGCCGCTCAAATCCAGATCCGGCTTGGACGTTTCCATCTGCGAGCCATGGGCGAATATGATGTCCTTGTACAGAAGGATGGACTGAAGCAGCTCGGTGAAATGATCACATCTTTCGGCGTGCAAAATCCATTTATTGTGACCGATGAGAATGTTGCGAAATGCCACCTTTCTACAATCGCTTCCTCTTTACGGGCCGCGGGCTATGAGTCGAATTCTGTCGCCATTCCGGCCGGGGAGGCATACAAGAATCTCGAGACGGTCTCTCTGCTGTGGAAATCCTTCCTCGAGAATGGACTGGACCGCAAGAGCACCGTCATCGCCCTGGGCGGCGGCGTGATCGGGGACATGGCCGGGTTCGCGGCCTCGACCTATATGCGCGGGATCGACTGGCTCTGCGTGCCGACCACACTGCTCTCGATGGTGGATGCCTCTCTGGGCGGCAAGACCGGCTTTGACCTGCCTGAGGGAAAGAACCTGATCGGTTCGTTTCACCCGCCGAAACTGGTACTTGCGGATCCACAATTGTTGGGCACGCTGCCCGAGAGGGAATTTATTTCCGGCATGGCAGAAGTGGTGAAGCACGGTCTGATCTCCGATCCCGGTCTATTCGATCTTTGTACTCGTGGCTTGGATTGGATAAAAGCGAATCTTGAGGTGATTGTCAAACGGGCCATGGCGGTGAAGATCCGGGTGATCGAAGAGGATCCTTACGAAAAGGGAGTCCGCGCAGCACTCAACCTTGGACACACGGTGGGTCACGCCGTGGAACTGGCCAGCCATTTTGAGCTTCGACATGGAGAGGCGATCGCCATCGGCATGGTCACGGAAGCAAAGTATGCCGAGCAGATCGGCATTGCCGAAAAAGGATTGAGTACTACAATTGCAACTGTGCTCTCCGGGCTCGGGCTGCCTGTCGGCATTCCAAAGGAACTACCTCGCCAGGAAATTCTCCGTGCCATGCGCGTGGATAAAAAGAAGGATGCGGCCAGAGTCCGTTTTGCGCTTCCGCTGCGAATTGGGAAAGTGGAGCTGGTGGATGTGACCGATCTGGAGAATGTGCTGCAGCACGATTAAAACGATGGGAGCTGGCGCGGCTATGAAAATTCTCGTCTTACACGGACCCAACCTGAACCTGCTCGGCACACGAGAGCCTGAGATTTACGGCTCCCTGACCCTGGCAGATAT
>DASUOS010000539.1:0-11814 GCA_036276515.1 Anaerolineales bacterium
CCCCACGCACACCCATTTTTGCGCTCCCCTTCTAATTACCGATAATGTCTATTATACGAATTCGGAGGAAAGTGCATTTTTCATTCGCTGCAATCCCTCCTTTAAGAGCTTACGCGAAGTTCCAAAGTTCAATCGGACGAATTGGCTGCTTTCCTTTCCAAACTTGATGCCATCACTCAAGGCAACACGTGCTTCCTTGAGAAAAAATTCATAGGGAGACGGCTTAAGTTTTAAGTCTGTACAATCGAGCCAGGCGAGGTAGGTCGCATCGGGTACCGTTACACGAACCAAAGGCATGTGTTTTGTAACATACTCAAGGAGGAAATCACGATTAGCAGTCAGGTAATGGCGCAGCTCTTTCAGCCAGGAGTCACACTTCCCTGAGTAGACAACCTGGGAGGCTACCAACCCCGGACTCGAGATATGCAGTCCCATCTTTGACAGGGTATCTGCATACTGAGCGCGCAGGTTCTTATTCGGGATAATCGCAAAAGCAGTGAACAGTCCCGGGACATTGTAGGCCTTGGAGGCAGAGATAAGCGTGATCGTCCGCTTTTCGATGGCGCGGCCCAGCGAGGCGATTGGCCGGAACTGGCTGTCCCCCAGCAACAGTTCGGAGTGGATCTCATCCGAGACAATCAACAGGTCCTGTTCTATGCAAATCTGCGCCAGGCGTTTGAGCTGTGCGGGAGAATGAATGGAGCCGATCGGGTTATGCGGGTTGCAGAGCAGGAACATACTGGCTTCCGAGGCAGCTTTTTCAAATCGGTCGAAATCGACTTCATAGTCGATGCGGTTCCCCGTGACCTTCTTTACAAGAGGTGACTCCACCTGGGGCACGCCTGCCTTCCGGCGGGTTTCGTGGAATTCGTTATAGACCGGCGTCTGGATCAGATAGCCGCGTTCTGGTGTACAGAACGTTCGTGCGGCGAGGTTATAGCCGCTGTTCACACCCGGAATGGGGATGATCATATCCGGGGAGATCTTCCAGCCATACAGCCTATCCATGCGCGCCGCGATCGTTTCGTACAGCGTCTTCGATGGGAGGGCATATCCCATGTCGCCATGTTTCGCGAATTTCTGCAGCGCTTCCAGGACGGGCGGCGGCGCGGAAAAATCCATGTCAGCGATCCACATGGGCAGGATGTCCTTTGGAAACCAGGTCCATTTGTTCAGCACACCGAGCAGACGCCGGTTCGGCGTTCGGTCGAAGTTGTTGGCCATACCGTCCTTTTATTTTTTGTAAGCAACGATCATGCCATCCCGGGCCGGGATGAGGGATACGATCCAGTCCAGGTCGGTGGTGATATCCCGGGTGAAGCGGCGGATGGCTTCGGTCGATTTTTCATGATCGTTCGAATCGAGGATCTGGCCGTGCCAGATCATATTATCGATGATCAGGAGCCCGCCATGGCGCAGTTTTTCCTTGATGACCGGCAGGGACTCCGGGTAGCCTTCCTTGTCGATGTCATTGAAAATGATATCGAATGGGCCCGGCGTCTGGCGCAGGGCCTCCACCGCCTCCTGGATGTGGAACTGGACTACGTCGGCGCTTCCCAGGGCGGTAAGATGGTCCACAGCACGCTTGGAGAGCTTTTCGTCCCAGACGGTGTGATGTACCACCCCTCCCCCATTTTCCCTGACTGCTTTGGCGAACCAGGCCGTGGAATAACCATAGCCCGAGCCCAGCTCAAAAATGGATTTTGCATTGATCATGCGCGCCAGCTGATAGCAGTAATAGCCACAGGCAGGACCGATGATGGGAAAGTTGTTCTTCTCGGCGATCTCCTCCATCTTTTGCAGCTCCGGTTCGCGCGGCGGGACGAGGGAGGCCAGATACTCCTGAACGGACTGATAATCGATTGTGCTCATGGGTTTCTCCTTGGGATGGGTGTAGAGGTAAACAGGTAGACAGGTAATAAGATTATTTCAGGATATCAAAGGCGGTGGAAAGAACCATTTCTGCCCACAGCGTATACATTATGCCGGAAGGGTGCAGTCCGTCCTCCGCGGTTAAGGCTGGTTCGGCGGCGGCTCTCCGCGAAACGGGTGTGATATCGAAATAGTGAACGCCGGCCCTTTCGGATTCTTCGCGGTTAACGGAATTAAATTCATCGATCTCCCTGGCGATCGTTGCCCGGTCGCGGCCTTCGGCAAACGGCGTGACACCCCAGTCGGGAATGGACAGGACGATCACACGGCTCGGGTTGCCGCCTGCATATTCTATGGATTTGTTCAACAGGAAGATAAACTGCGCACGGTATTCGTTGATATCGTATCCGCGGTATTGATTGTTCACCCCGATCAGCAGCGAGACCAGATCATAGGGCGGTTCGATCTCTCCTGCCTGGATGCCCTGCCAGAGCTCGTCCGTGGTCCAGCCGGTGCGGGCGATGAGGGTCACCTCCGTTGGCAGCCCGTGGCCAGTGAGCGCTCCGGCAAGCTGAGTGGGCCAGCGCTCGCCCTCCGAAACGCTTTCGCCGATCGTATAGGAATCTCCCAGAGCCAGGTAACGGACAACAGTCATATCACTCTCTCCTAAGGTTGTTTCCCATGCACAGCCAGCGAACAGCACGATGACGAACAGAATAAAGATGATTCGCATGCTCGATTATAGTCACGAAATCCAGGTTGATTGTATCCAAAATTAAACTCACAAGGGCACAGTGAATACTGTGCCCTTGTCTATAAAGAGTGCCCTCCTCCTTTATAGCAAATAAAATGAACGTCAGCCTGCAGGTGCTGGCCTGACAGCCCGCCGGGTCAGTCCACTGTAAATTACAAGGGCCAGCATGAGCCCGGCCGCGACCCAGGCGCTGATGGCCACCACAGGCTCGGCGGACTGCTTCACGGCAATGCCGATGAACGCCCAGACCAGCACAGAGAGATACCCAGCGTCACGCCGGGTCAATGCCATCACCAGTCCCAGCAGGGATGCAACGACAAGCATGATCACCGCCCAGATCTGAGCGGAAATTCCGAACCCACCCCACCCGATAAAGTACAACCAGTCCGTGATGTTGGCAACGGTCGCGACGGTGATCCAGCCAAGATAGACGCTGAACAGAACATCCACAGACCAGTATTCAGCGGGCCTCACATCAGACCGGTTCACATTCAAACGCAGATAACTTGCGATCAGCAGGCCGAGCAGGGCCAGCATGACAAGGACGCTCAAGCCGAACAGGTTGTAGTGCCAGCAGAACAGCCAGGCCGCATTGGCAAGATTGCTCAGCGCAAACAGATATCCCAGCCGTCGAAGGCGGGGACTCTCCTTCTGTGAAGGCTGGAGCTGAAAAGTAGTAAAAGCGATCCAGCCAAGATAGATCAATCCCCAGATGGAAAAGACATAGCCGGCAGGAACAAATAGGACCTCGAAACGGTCGGAGATCTCGCCGGTATTCTGCCCATTGAGCGGCAGAGTGGAAGCAAGGATATTGACAGTCAGACCAATGAGGACACTCAACAGATTGGCAGCTTGGCGGATCGTATCTTTAGACATAAAACTTCCTTTGGTGATTGGATAACCCGGCCCTAGAGGGATCTCACCTTAAGCCACAGGGCCGGGATGCGGCTGGCTTTGGCAAGCGTGCTTAACGAAGCACGGCGATTGAAGACATTGTAGTCACTTTTTTCGATTTCATCGAGAATGCCCTGGTAAAACACGGATGCGGCGCCAATGGCGAGCTGGCCCTCGCGCTCGAGCATTTTCACGCCCGCCCAGGACGCATCGTATAGCTGGCGGGTGCGGTCGATCTGGAATTTCATGAACTGCCTCCAGTTGTCGGTGATGCGGCCTTCGGCGATATCCGATTCGCGAATACCGTAGAAGGCCAGCTCTTCACGCGGCAGGTAAAGACGGCCGTTCTGGTAGTCCTCGCCGACGTCACGCAGTATGTTGGTCATCTGCAGAGCCACGCCGAGCTTGATGGCATATGGGACCGCATCATTGTTATGAAAGCCAACGATGTGCATGCTCATCAGTCCCACGGTAGAAGCGACGGCATAACAATAGGTCGCCAGGTCATTAAAGGTCGAGTAACGGTTCTGGATGAGGTCACGGGCAACACCGTCGATCAACTGCAGGGCGTAGTGGCGCGGGATGTGATAGCGAGCCAGAGTATCGGCCCATGCGGCGGCGATCAGGTCATCGTCTGCGAACGAGGCGGTTTCGATCATCGTGCGCCAGTAATCCAATCGGGGGTCATAATCCGGATTTGGAGATTCATCCACAATATCATCCACCGTGCGGCAAAAGGCATATAAGGCACGGACAGCTGAGCGCTTTTCTTCAGGAAGGAGAGCCGAGGCGAAGTAAAACGATTTGCTATGCGCAGCCGTCACCTTCTCTGCCTGCTGGTAGGCCTTTCGGAGTGCAACATCCCCGGCCCAATACGAGAAGAACGGGCGTGTGCTCGGGTGCTGACTCTGTCCGGCAAGAGATAGAAGTTGATTTTCCCAGTTCGCTTGTACTTGCATGGTGAACCTCCAGATTTGGTATGATCCCGATTGTACATGTTTTGTCCAGTTTGTCAAGGATTTTCAAAAAACATTGACAAATTATAGACAAGCGGTATAATACCCTTATTGACATATAAGAACCAGGAGAAATCATGCAAAAAACAACTGCTCTTGTGATCGGCGCAGGGATCGGTGGGATCGCTACCGCCGCCCGGCTTGCCAGAAACGGATACGATGTGACTGTGCTCGAAAAGGAATCCACTCCCGGTGGACGCGCCAACCAGATCGTCCGCGACGGTCACCGCTTCGACATCGGCCCCACGCTCTTCCTGATGCCGGAGATCTGGGAGGAAACGTTCGCCTCCCTCGGCGAGAAAATGAGCGACCATCTCGAGCTGACCCGCATCGACCCAACCTATAAGGTTCACTTCGATGATGGGCTGAAACTGGAATTGACTTCCAACCTCGGCGATATGCAGACCCAGCTTGAAAATGTCGAGAAGACGGCCTTTACCGGATTCCTGAACTATATTGCCGAAGGCAGCAAGCATTACAAGATATCGGTGGAAAAGTTCGTGGGACGCAATTTTTACAGTCTCTTCGACTATTTCTCAATCGGGAATCTCCCCCTGCTCTTCCAGCTCAAGGCGCTGAAGAAACACTACGCCAACACCAGCCGCTTCTTCCAGGATGAGCGGCTCAAGGCTGCCTTCACCTTCCAGAACATGTACCTGGGACTCAGTCCCTACGATGCGCCGGCCACCTACTCCCTGCTCCAGTATACGGAGCTGGCAGAAGGAGTCTGGTACCCCAAGGGCGGCATGTATGCAGGGATTCAGGCATTAGTAAAAATCGCTGAAAAGCTGGGCGTCCAGTTCATCTATGATGCGCCGGTCAGGAAGTTGAAGGTCGAAGGTTCAAAGATAAAAGGTGTAAAGCTGCAGGATGGCCGCGAGTTTGTGGGAGATATCTTCGTTGGAAATGCAGACCTTCCGTATATCTACAAGGAACTTCTCCCCGAAAATAAAGAGGCGAAAAAACTCGAGGACAAACTCTACACCTGCTCGACCATCATGTTCTACTGGGGTGTGGATAAAGAGTATCCCCAGATCGCCCACCACAACGTATTCCTGGCCGGGGATTACAAGGCGTCATTCGATCAGATCTTCAACGACCACACCCTGCCGGAGGTGCCATCCTTCTACGTCCACGCGCCGGCCCGCACGGACAAAGCGGCCGCGCCGGACGGACAGGATACCCTGTACGTGCTGGTGCCCGTCGGCCACCTGGATGCCCGTTCCGAACAGGACTGGCAGGTTATGATCGATCGTGCCCGCCAGACCGTGCTTACCCGCCTTGCCAAGGAAATGGGCGCCGATGATCTGCGCGAGCATATCAAGTTCGAGATCGTGTACCAGCCCAGGACCTGGAAGGAACGCTTCAATCTCGAAAAAGGCGCGGCATTTGGCCTCAGTCACAACTTCTGGCAGGTCGGCTACCTGCGCCCACAGAACCGTCATAAACAGTATAAGAACCTGTATTTCGCCGGGGCATCCACTCATCCGGGCACAGGACTGCCGATCGTCCTGTTATCGGCCCGCCTGACCACCGAGCGGATTTTGAAGGAAGCAGGTACAATATCTGTGCAAAATCTTAACTATGTCCCGGGCCATGCCTGAACATTGCCTGTAAAGGAGCCGCATGATCAGTACAACACCTGCTTTTAACCTTAAAGTCGTGCTCAAAGAGACCGGTCTCGCCGCTGACACCCTGCGCGCCTGGGAACGCCGTTATGGACTTCCCATGCCGCAGCGCAGCGCAGGTGGACACCGCTTATATTCGCAGCGTGATATCGAAACGATCAAGTGGCTGATGAAACGGCAGGAGGAGGGGCTTTCCATCTCCCGGGCCGTGGATATGTGGAATGAGCAGATCGGTTCGGGAGTCGATCCTCTTGCCGGTTCGGTTCCTTCGGGGAGTGCCTTCGTTTCGGGTGTTCTCATGCCCTACCAATCCCCCGATGCAACCCTCGCATCTTTGCGCGCCGCATGGATCGAGGCCTGTATGAATTTCAGTGAATCCACTTCCGAGCAGGTGCTGAACCAAGCGTTCTCCATGTTCCCAGTCGAATCGGTCTGCGTCGAAGTTCTGCAAAGGGGAATGACCGAGATCGGCGACATGTGGTATCAGAATCGAGCCAGCGTCCAGCAGGAGCATTTCGCTTCAGCATTGGCCATCCGCAAGCTGGACGCGTTGCTCAGCGCCTCCCCCGCCCCCACTCGCGACCAGACTGTGCTGGTGGGCTGTCCCTCTGAGGAGTGGCATACCTTCACCCCGCTGTTACTTTCCCTGCTTCTGCGCCGCCGTGGATTCAATGTGCTCTACCTTGGTGCAAATGTTCCCATCTCGCAGTTTTCAGAAACGGTGAATACCAGCCGCGCCAACCTGGTCGTGCTGATCGCCCAGCTGCTCACCAGCGCCGCCACCCTCCAGGGAACGACTCTGGCCTTATCGAAGCAGAATATCCCTGTGGCGTTTGGTGGACGGATCTTCAGTGTACGGCCGGAACTCGCAGACCATATCCCCGGCTATTTCCTGGGCCGGGACCTGATCACGGCACTGGATGAGATCGAAGTCATTCTGAGCAGCCGGGCAAGGCAGCGACAGATAAAAGCCGCGCTGCCGGATCATACCGAGGCGCTCCAGGCGTTTCTATTGAAGCGCCCGCAGATCGACATGGATGTGAAGCAATCCCTGGAGAAATTTCCCATCCTTCCTGAGGATGTCCAGACGGGCATTCACTTCCTCGGCCAGAATATTACCGCTGCCCTCCAGCTCGGCGATATGTCGCATGTCTCGGCCGAAGTGGACTGGCTGAAGGGTTTGCTCCAGGCGCATGGATCGACAGACGGCCAGTTAATCGGATTCATGCAAACCTATGCCCAGGCTGTGGACCAGAACATGAACGGCAAGGGGGATCCGGTCACCCGCTGGCTCGCATCCGAGGTGGATAAGCTGAAGGAAGGCTCGTAAAGAGATGACCGTGATTTGGTGGATCCGCCGCGATCTGAGACTGACGGATAATGCTGTGCTTCAGGCCGCGCTCACAGCGGGTCCCGTGGTACCGGTTTTTATCCTCGACCCGGCATTCAGCGGTTCCTCCCCGCGCCGGAAAGACTTTCTGTACGAAGGCCTGCACGCCCTTGACCGGGATTTGCGCGCCCGCGGATCCTATCTGGTCCTTCATACCGGCAGGCCCTTGGATGTGTTACAGAAAGTCCGGCGGGAAACAACGTCCGAATTCATTTTTGCGGAGGAGGATTTCACACCCTATGCCCTGAAACGGGATGACGAGGTGGCCCGCCAGCTGCCTCTGCACCTGATTCACGGGCAGACCGTCTTCCACCCGCGTGAAGTCCTGAAAGCAGACCGGGCACCTTACACCGTCTTCACACCTTACTCCAAAATCTGGAAGGCGAGGCTGGCCCGCACTCTCCAGATACAGACTGCCCCTGGGCGCATTAATACACCCACCGGCATCAAGACGGAGCCGCTGCCCAGCTTCAAGGTCAGCCCGCTATTCCCGGCAGGAGAGGAAGAAGCGCAGGTCCGCCTGGAAGAATTTTTACACAGCCGCATTTTTGAGTATGGTGAAAACCGCAACCACATGGACCTGGACGGCACCTCATCTCTTTCACCGTATCTGCATTTCGGAATGCTGGGGATGAGACAGGCCGTCCATGCCGCGCAGCAGGCCATTGGTCAGAAGAAGAGCGCAGGCGCGGAGGTGTGGCTGAATGAGCTGGCCTGGCGCGAGTTTTACATCCAGATCCTGTACCATTTCCCCAGGGTCAGGAAAACCGCCTTCAACCCCAGGCTGGCGAATATCGCCTGGCAGAACAACGAATCCCATTTTGAAGCCTGGCAGGCAGGCCGGACCGGCGTTCCCATCGTCGACGCATCGATGCGCCAGCTCCGGGAAATCGGCTGGATGCACAACCGGGCGCGGATGATCGCCGCCTCCTACCTGGTCAAGGACCTGTTGATCGACTGGCGCTGGGGCGAGGCCTGGTTCATGGAGAACCTGCTCGATGGCGACATTGCAGCCAACAACGGCGGCTGGCAGTGGACGGCCGGAACAGGCACCGACGCCGCGCCTTATTTTCGCATCTTCAATCCGGTCCTGCAGAGCCTGAAATTCGATCCCAATGGGGGTTACATCCGCAGATGGGTACCGGAACTGCGCATGCTCGACGCGAAGAGTATCCACGCACCCTGGAAGCACGGGATCCGGGTAAAAGGATATCCTGAGCGCCCCATCATCGAACGTGACAGGGTGAGAACGCTGCAAGCCTACCAGGCATCCAGAGAGACGGAGACCGCCTGATGGAAAACAGACGCGACCTTTCCGTGTCCATGCTTCGCGCAAACGGCATCGTTATTTTTGTAACCCTCCCTGTTGTGGTCCTGCAGTTCCTGGGTTTCGCTTGGCTGCATGGCGTGGAGGAAATGAAGCCCGGCTGGAACCCCGCCATTCTCATTGTCATTATTTTGCTGGGCATTGTTTTACATGAGCTGGTCCATGCACTTACCTGGATGCTCCTTGGAAATAAACCATTCGCTTCTGTCAAATTCGGCTTCCAATGGAAAACCATTACGCCCTACGCACATTTGAAAGAGCCCATAGCAGTCACTGTATATCGGATCGCAACCTTCATGCCCGGCTTACTCCTGGGCATCCTTCCCTACCTTTTCAGCCTTCTTCTTGCCGACGGGAATCTCTTCTGGTTCGGCCTGTTTCACACATCGGCTGCCGGTGGAGACTGGTTGATCCTGTGGCTGCTCCGCAATGTGAGAGCCGGCTCCCTGGTGGAAGACCATCCAACAAATGCCGGATGTTATGTGATTGAGGCATAAGCAGATAAACATGGAAAAAGTAGAAAAAACAAAACCCGTCATCAGATCGTTTGAAAAAGAAGATATTCCGGAAATTGCAGACGCATTTCAGAAGCTGGGTTGGAATAAGCCCGAATCCCAATATGAACAATATGTACGGGAACAGCTGTATAAAGTCCGGGACGTTTATATCGCCCTGCTGGACGAACAATTCGCCGGATATCTCACTATCTGCTGGCAGTCCACCTATGAACCTTTTCGTGAGAAGGAAATCCCTGAAATCACAGATTTTAATATCCTGCCGCACTACCGCCGCATGGGCATCGGCACCCAGCTGATGGACAGAGCCGAGAGTGAGATCGGGAATGTAAGCCCGGTGGCAGGTATTGGCGTGGGAATGACCCCGGATTACGGTGCGGCGCAGAGATTGTATGCACTGCGCGGCTACGTCCCGGATGGGAACGGACTGCATTACTGGGGCCGTCCGATCTATCATGGCCAGGTCATCACAGCAGACGACAACCTGGCCCTGTATCTGGTCAAAGAGCTGAGCCAGTCTCATGGCTCCTAAAAGTATTTCTGCGCAGACCGGGCGGATGGCGCTGCGCGCTCTGCTCAAAGAAGGCTCACCTCTCGGACCGCTGAAGGTGATGGCAGAGCATGTAGGGAGGTTCTTCCAGATCCCCCTGCCCGGATTTCGACCCTATGTTATGTTCGGCCCCGAAGCGAACCGTAAGGTGCTGGTGACCGAACGGAACAAGCTCCTGTGGCGCAACAGCGACCCCGTGACTGACCTGCTGCAGCGCGGGGTGCTCGTCACCGACGGCGAAGAGCATGACCGCTATCGCGAGCTGATGGAGCCGCCGCTTCATCCGTCCCAGCTCCCCCGCTACACCCGGATGATGATCGATCAAACCGACCGCGTCTCCTCCACCTGGAAGGAAGACGAAGTCGTCGATATGCTGGTCGAAGCCCGCAAGATCGCGCTGCTTATCATTATGCAAACCCTGTTCAGCAAGGATGCCTGGGATGACCTGCCCCGGATCTGGACTCCCATTCTGAAGTCGATTAAGTATATATCCCCCGGGATGTGGATCCTCTGGAGGCGGATGCCGCGCCTGGGATATGGGAAGCATCTCCGGGCATTGGATAATTACTTGTACCAGATCATTTCCGACCGTAGACGGTCGACCGAAGATGACGGTCAAAAGTCCACCGTCCACCGTCCCCCCGATCTCCTCCAGCACCTCATCGATGCCGGCCTATCGGACGCTGTGATCCGCGACCAGATGCTGACCATGCTCATCGCCGGGCACGATACATCCACCGCGCTGCTGGCCTGGACATTTGCCCTGCTCGGCCAGCATCCCGAAATCCATGCCCAGTTGGTAACCGAACTCGATGCCCAGGAAAAGTCTGAGCTGCTGGACCGGGTGATCAAGGAAAGCCTGCGCCTGTATCCCCCGATCCACATTGGCAACCGGCGTGTGGCAGAGGAGATCGAATTCTCCGAAGGCAGCATCCCGGCCGGGGAGAGGATGTTCTTCTCGATTTATCTGACCCACCGCGACCCGGCGATCTGGGAGAACGCCGGGCAATTCTGTCCCGAGCGCCATACTCATGGACGCAAGACTCCGCCGTTCGCCTACATCCCGTTTGGAGGCGGGCCGCGGGCCTGTATCGGGGCGGCCTTCGGCCAGGCAGAGGCACGGATTGTCATGGCCCGGCTTCTACGGACCCATACATTCGAATTTACAAATCACAGAATCCATGCTCACATGGGCGCGACCCTCGAGCCGCGTCCCGGCGTGCGAATGAAGGTCGCGCGACGAGTAGAGCCATGATGAAAAGACTAGAGACGACATGACTTACTTCGGATTTTTATTTCGCTTTCTTGTGATCCCCATTTTGATCTTTTTAGTCATCACCTGGTGGGATCAGAGGAAGGGCAAACAGATCCACGGCTTCCGCAATGGCCGCGCCGTGTGGATCGGCATTGCCATCCATGTGCTGCTGGCAGTCACCTACACGACGCCGTGGGACAACTACCTCGTCGCCACCGGCGTTTGGTACTACAACCCGGACCTGGTGACCGGGATTGTTCTTGGCTATGTACCCATCGAAGAGTACACGTTCTTTGTCCTGGAGACCATTCTGGCCGGGCTGTGGTGGTGGTTCCTGGCCAGACGACTACCCCTCTTCCCCGTCCCCTCAACCAAGTTCAAACCCAACAAAAGAGTCATCTACCTGTCCAGCGCTGTCCTTATTTTCCTCTGGCTCCTTTTCACCTACCTGTTCTTCTTTGGTGACGCAAGCTGGACATATCTCTCGATCATCCTCTTCTGGGCGCTGCCGCCGATCATCCTGCAAACGCTGTTCGGCGCAGACATCCTTTGGCACTATCGAAAGCTGGTGTTCTGGGGTATTTTCGTGCCAGGTGCGTACCTGTCCCTGATG
>DASUOS010000540.1:0-5051 GCA_036276515.1 Anaerolineales bacterium
ATTACTGGGCGTTCCCGGCATTTACTTCGCCATCATCCTTGCCTTTGTGTTCGTGCTGGTTGTTTATATCTAGGTACTGTTAGCGAATATGACACACGTCCATTTCATTGGCATCGGGGGAAGCGGACTTTCCGCCATCGCTCGCCTCCTGCTGGAGAGCGGATACACGGTGAGCGGATCGGACCGCGTCATGTCTCCATTTGCCGATGAGATTCGCCGGGCTGGAGCGGCCGTGTATATCGGGCACCATCCGCGCAACCTGGAGGGAGCGGACTGGATCGTGCGTTCCTCCGCAGTCACAGAAGACAACCCGGAATTCAAGGCAGCAATGAAGGCAGGGATCCCTGTCTATAAGCGAGCCGACTTCCTGGGCGAGTGGATGTCCGCTAAGACGGGCATCGCCATCGCCGGGACGCATGGCAAGACCACGACCACGGCCATGACGGCCTGGGTCCTGACCGAGCTGGGACGCGAGCCCTCGTTCATTGTGGGTGGCGTGGTCAACAACCTGGGAGTCAATGCCCGGGCAGGCAAAGGCAATGTGTTTGTGATCGAAGCCGACGAATATGACAATATGTTCCTGGGCTTAAGACCACATATTGAAGTGGTGACCAGCCTGGAGCACGACCACCCCGATTTCTTCCCGACTTTCGATTCGATGCTCGAGTCGTTTCGCAAATTCGTGGACCTGCTGCCGGAAGACGGGACGCTCATCGCCTGCGCCGAAGATCCGGGCGCAGTGGAAATGATCATGGAGGCCCGCCGGGCCGGAAGGAATGTCATCGGCTACGGTGTGCAGGGCGAAGACACGATGAATAGTCCCCTGTGGGTGACAGCCCGGGAAGTCAGGCCGAACCAGCGAGGCGGGTATTCCTTCGTTGTCTCATCCAACCTGGGCAGCGCGGGTCTTGAGTCGGCAGATGTCTCACTGCGGGTGCCGGGCCGGCATAATGTCCGCAATGCGCTGGCCGTCCTGGCGATCGTGGAAGTTCTCGGCCTGTCGCGGGAGAAGGCAGCCCGGGCGCTGTCGGAATTCGCCGGGGCGGGACGCCGCTTCCAGCTGCGCGGAGAAGTGAATGGTATCCACATCTACGATGATTACGCCCACCATCCCACAGAGATCATGGCAACGCTCGAAGGCGCGCGGGCGCGTTATCCCGAAGCCCGGATCTGGGCCGTCTGGCAGCCGCATACCTACTCACGCACCAGAACACTCTTCATGGACTTTGCCCGGGCGTTCAAGGATGCGGATGAGGTCATTGTCACCGAAGTGTATGCGGCGCGCGAGCCGAAGGAGGACTTTACCTCCGCCGAGGTCGTGAGTGCCATGCCCAATCTGTCGGCGCGCTACATCGAAACACTTCCCGATGTGACGCTATATCTGCTGCGCCACCTCAAGCCCGGGGATGTGGTCCTGGTTCTCTCGGCCGGGGATGCCGACCAGATCAGTACCGATGTCCTAAAAGGTTTACAGGAAAGGTAGAAGGATGATGAACAGGAGATTTACTCGTATCGATCGCTTCGAAACCCTTCACCACAACCGGGACAGTGTGCTGTCATTGTCCCCATTGAATACACTGCTCACCAGTGCGCAAAAAGACCTGCCTCCCCATGTTGTACCGCAGCCCGTCGATAAGGGAGAGGAACTGGCTTCTGAGTTGATCGCGAAGGTCAGGCAGCAGTTCAAGCGTTCCTGTCCCGCACACTGGGTGGGAGCTTCCCTCCGGTTCCGATCCGAAGAAATGGCTGGGCCTGATGTCCGATGAAAAGAAGAAACCGCTTCATCCCGAAACAAATTTCCTGCCGCCGTTGAAGATGTTCCTGGCATTCTTCGACAAGAATAAAAAGAAGAAGGCTGCCGAAAAGCAGGAAGATTCGGATGAAAAGAAGGTTGAAAAACTGATCGAGAAATTAAGTGAAAAAGAAGAGTAGGCCCAACGTGACTGTGATGACTCCGCCCATCGATGTGCTGTACGCCAGGCTTGGCGATAAGGTCAAGGAGAATGTTTCCCTTGCTCCGTATACCTCGGCGCGCATCGGCGGACCCGCCGACGTTCTGATCACTGCTGAATCTGCTGATGAGCTGGCGCGAACCATCAAATTGTTATGGAAGCTGGATCTGGAATACATTATGCTCGGCGGCGGATCGAACGTTCTGGTGAGCGATAGGGGCGTGCGCGGTGTGGTCGTGCTGAACCGGGCAAAAGGCGTTCGCTTCCACAATGGCGATGAGCCCTCTGTAACAGCCGAGTCCGGCGTGATCTTCAGCAACCTGGCCAACCGCTGCGCGGCCAAGGGATTGGGCGGGCTCGAATGGGCAGCGACCGTTCCCGGCACGATCGGCGGCGCAGTGTATGGGAACGCCGGCGCCTTCGGCGGCGACACGGCCGGTAATTTGATCTGGGCCGAACTGCTCACGGAAAATGGGCGCGAGAAATACACTGCCGAGCAGATGGGATACGGCTACCGGACAAGCATTCTCAAGCGCGCCGAGCTGGACGCAATCGTTCTGGCGGCCGAGCTGCGCCTGACCAATTCAACAAAAGAAGAAGTGACCGTCAGGATCGAGCAGTTTGGAGCGCATCGGAAATCCACCCAGCCGCCCGGTGCCAGCATGGGATCGATGTTCAAGAACCCGAACGGCGAGTATGCCGGACGTTTGATCGAAGCCGCAGGCTTGAAAGGCACCCGCATCGGCAATGCCGAGATCAGTCCTTTGCATGGGAATTTCTTTATCAACCATACCAACACCAGGGCCGACGACATCCGGGCCCTGATCGAGCTGGTGCAAAAGACGGTAAAAGAAACCCAGGGCGTGGACCTGGAGCTCGAAATCGAATTGATAGGAGAGTGGGACGTTTAAACGTGAAGACGTTCAAACGTTGAAACGCTATGGATAAACTTCACGTGGCAGTACTGTTTGGCGGACGATCCGGTGAGCACGAGGTCTCGCTGATGTCCGCGCGTTCCGTGCTGTCGGTGCTCGACCCTGCCAAATACAAGGTGACGCAGATCGGCATCACGCACGAAGGAAAGTGGCTGACCGGTGAAGATGTGATCGGAAAATTCGAGAGCGGCAGGCTGGATGGCCTGGATCATTTCCTGCTGTCCCCGGACCCCTCTGACAGACAGCACAACATCGATGTCTTCTTCCCTGTGCTGCATGGAACGTTCGGCGAAGACGGCACCCTGCAGGGACTGTTTGAGCTGGCGGATGCGGCTTACGTAGGCGCTGGCGTGACCGGCTCCGCAGTTGCCATGGACAAGGGTGTATTCAAGGATGTTATGGTTGCCAACAACATCCCCGTTGTGGATACGATGGTGGTGCTGCGGGCCGAGATCGAAAAGGACATGCTGGCTGTGATCGATAAGGCAGAAATGCTGGGCGGCTATCCGCTGTTCACCAAGCCCGCCAATCTTGGCTCGTCGGTCGGCGTGATGAAGTGCAGCAATCGTTCCGATCTGCAGGAAGGATTGATGGAGGCCGCTTCGTTCGATCGCCGCGTCCTCGTCCAGAAAGGGATCCGCAACGCGCGCGAGATCGAGGTCAGCGTGCTGGGCAATGATGAGCCGGTCGCTTCGGTCCCGGGCGAGGTTCTGCCGAGCCGTGAGTTCTACTCATACGAATCGAAATACGTCGACGGCACGTCCGGCCTGGTCATCCCTGCCAACCTGCCCGCCGATGTCGCCGAACAGATCTGTGACTATGCCGTCCGTGCCTATAAGGCAATCGACTGCGCCGGGATGGCGCGCGTCGATTTCTTTGTCGAAAGGGACACAAACCGGGTCTATCTCAACGAGCTGAACTCGATTCCCGGGTTTACGAAAATTAGCATGTATCCCAAGTTGTGGGAGGCCAGCGGACTTCCTTACAGCCAGCTGGTGGACCGTTTGATCGAGCTGGCTATGCAGCGCAAGTTGGAGCGTGACCGCACGTCCTATACCTATCGGAGCGATGGATGAGTGAGAAGAAGGATCTGAGCCGAGCCGAACAGGTACGCCTGCGCCGCGAAAGCACCACGTCGAGGCGGGTGCAGCGCGCCAGGCGCGAGTCAACGCGGCCTGCGCCCCCGGTCACGTCCCGTACCCGGCAGGCGTTTGTCACCGAAAAACGCAAGCCGGCCCGCAATGCCCGGCGCCGTTTCCAGATCGCACTGCCTGCCTCCCGCCGGGAGACGCGTACGCTCAGCATCCCGCGTCCACGGGTCGGGATGCGGTTGCTCTCCTTTCTGCTGACACTCGTGTTTGGTGCAGCCATTTATTTTGCATACAACCTTCCGCAGTTCCGCGTGGCGCAGGCGCAGATTACCGGCAACCAGATCATCCCGGCTGAGGAGCTGAACGCGGCCATAAGCATTATGGGCCAGCCCATCTTTTTGCTCAAGCCCGCCGAACTGGAGACACGCCTGCGCCTCAATTATCCGGAGCTGGTCTCGGTCGATGTGAGCGTCTCTCTGCCGAATATTGTATCCGTGGCGGTGGTCGAGCGTAAACCGGTCGTCCGCTGGGAGCAGGGAGGCAGCTACACCTGGATCTCAGAGGACGGGGTAGCCTTCCGTCCGCGCGGTGAGATCGGATCGCTGATATCTGTGGTCGCAGTCTCTGCACCTGCTCTGGAACTGAGTGCGCCTGATCCGCTGAACCCGGTTCCGTTCATCTCCACCGAGATGATCCGGTCACTGCAGGGACTGGCCGGTCACGTCCCGCCGGGGATGTCGATCCTCTATGATCCCATCCAGGGATTTGGCTGGACCGACCCGCGCGGCTGGCAGGTTTATTTCGGAACGAGTGCAAGGGACGTGGAGCTGAAGGTGCGAGTGTATGAATCGATGGTCAATTCACTGACCCAGAGAGGCATACGCCCTGCATTGATCAATGTGATGTATCCGACGGCGCCTTATTACAGGCTCAGCCAGTAAGGATGACAGTCGTGGAAATAATTTTCGGCGAAAGATGAGTGAAATTATGGAAGAAATCGTTGTAGGCATAGACGTTGGAACAACCAAGGTGTGCACGCTGGTGGGACGGGTGGAGGACAACAAATCCATCCG
>DASUOS010000541.1:0-4311 GCA_036276515.1 Anaerolineales bacterium
TTTACTGGATCGACAGAGTTGTTGCTTCCTATCACTGTTCAGTTGTTAAAGTTCGGGTAACAAAGCGGACGGATTGTACTCGCACCACTTTGGCCTGTCAAGGGGTCAGACAGACAAAAACACCGATGTCTTTGTCTTTCGACATCGGCTCGTCAGACTGCAAAACCCACAGGCTTGTGTCTCTGACAAGAGACTTTTACTCAGTTTTCAATGATCTGTCAGGGGGACGAGATCTGCTAAAATGTACTGGCGAATGGTGATTATATGTATTTGCCAGAATTTGTCAAGAGGTTATCAGACAATTAACCTTAAAGAATGTGATCTCTTTTTTCGTGCCCCGTTTGCTTCGTGCGGCACACTCTTTACTCACCATTTTCAGACAAACACAATCATACAATGGAATCATTAACAAATCATAATCCCAGTCTTTGAAATTCATTAGAGAAACCTTCGATACATTTGACCGCCTGGCCGACGCCATCCTCGCTGCGGATCCGCTGACCGATGAGCCGGGCGCGCTCACGAGAAGCATTTGACTCCCCTTCAAGGATGGCCTGCGTTAACATCTCCACAGACAGTTTTCTCACAGGGGTAGGCCTTGGACCCCCGCCGATCGCATGCACTCTCCTGCCCCAGAATGGCTGGTCTGCTGTAAAGGGGACAACGATATTCGGAATACCCGCCCGCAAACCGGCCGAGGTTGTCCCGGCTCCTCCGTGATGGATGATCATCCTGCAGCGCGGTAACAGCCAGTCGTGCGGAGCTGAGTCGAGATACAGAATCTTATCGGTGGTTTGACTCCTGACCTGACTCCAGCCGGATAGGATGATCGCTCGATGATTTGTTTGCATCAGCGATTCGCGGACAATGCGATCGATCCTTTCAACATCGCGATGTACCATACTGCCGAACGAAACACAGACAGGAGGTTCGCCCGATTCAAGAAATGCCTGGAGGTCAGGAGGAGGTAAATAGTCCGGCGGTGTATCAAAAAAGTACCAGCCAGTAACACAGACATGAGGCGGCCAGTCGGTTGAGGGTGGGATCAGGCTCTGGCTCCAGGCGCACAGGATCGGCGTCCGCAGGCGAGCCGGATGCTCGTCGAAGGGAGAATAGAGGTTTCGCCTGGGAAGTCCTGCACGGCGGCGGACACGCTCATAACCGAGCTTCGATCCCCACCAGGTGATCTTCTGTGAAAGGATATGTGTCAGGCGATTCAACGCGGAGAGCTTGAAGTCAGGCAGGGTGACATTGGGATAATCGCCCGTCGGTGTAAACATGGGAAAGGTTTGAACGTGAATGTCGGGGACATTTTTCTCGCGGGCAAGTGTATGGGCGCCTACGGCGTGCGCAAACGTGTGGATGATCAAATCGGTACCCGTGCATGCTTCCTCGGTTTGACGCAAGACGTCCACTGCGATCTCTAGGGCGTGGTCCATCATCTCCGCCACCATCCTGACGAAGTTGTTCCCCGCATCGTTCAGCCGACGGCTCAGATCTTCAGGTTCACCGGCCAGGGCAACGAATCGAATCCCATAGCTTTCAACGAGATCCCTGAAACGAGATGGGGCTGCCAGAGTAACGTGATGTCCCTTTGCCATCAGTCCAACGGATAATGGAAGGAACGGCTGGACATCGCCGCGCGAGCCGTAGGTGAGGATCGTGATCTTCATGCAAATATTTTACCCGCTGGCCATGCTATACTGCCGGTGGATAAGGAGAAGCCATGACCAACATTGGAATACTGCATCCCGGAGAGATGGGAGTCTCCATTGCGGCCTCTGCAATCAACAGCGGACATGAAGTGTATTGGATTTCACAAGGCCGCAGTGAAAAGACACACCTGCGCGCAGAGCAGCATCGTCTGATCGAGCTGGCCTCGGTCGAGCAGCTTTGTCAAGCCTGTGAAATCATCCTGAGTGTATGTCCGCCTCACGCGGCCGAAGAGGTGGCGTCTTCTGTTCTCGAAGCAGGTTTCAAGGGATTGTACCTGGATGCCAATGCCATCGCTCCGCAACGAGCTGTTGAACTTGGAAAGGGAATGCATGGGAATGGGATCCGATTTGTGGACGGGGGGATCATCGGTGGACCGGCCTGGGAGCCAAACGAGACCTGGCTTTATTTATCCGGAGAACATGCCCCTGAAATTGCAGCCTGTTTTTCCAACGGCCCCCTGGAAACAAAAATCATTGGAAGCGGAATAGGCAAGGCATCTGCGTTGAAAATGTGTTATGCCGCTTATTCCAAAGGGACCACCGCGCTGCTGGCGGCCATCGTTGCCGCCGCCGAGTTGCTCGACGTGCGCCAGGAGCTTTACAGCCACTGGGACCGGGACAGCAAAGGCTTTTCAGGGCAGGTCAACCAAAGGGTAGCGCGCGCCACTGCGAAGGCCTGGCGGTTCGAAGGGGAAATGAGGGAGATCGCTCTAACTCTTCAGGGGGCAGGCTTACCGGATGGATTCCATAATGCGGCAGCAGAAATCTATCATCGTATGGCCGGTTTTAAGGGCGCTGCAAGGACTCCCCCGCTCGAGGATGTCATCCGATCCCTGTTGGATGAGTAAAAAGAAACGCCCCTCGCGGGGCGTATTGTTCAATTCATTTCCTGTCGTCCGGAGAGGGCTCTGAGCAGCGTATTTTGATCGGCGTATTCCAGATCGCCGCCGACGGGCAGGCCGCGGGCAAGACGGGTGACCTTGACACCCATCGGCTCCAGCTGCTGGCGCAGATAGAGTGCGGTCGCATCGCCTTCCATGCTGGGATTCGTGGCAAGGATCACTTCCTTGACGCCGCCATTTGAGATTCGAGCGACCAGCTGATTGATCTTCAAATCGTCAGGACCGATGCCTTCGATCGGGGACAGAACGCCCTGCAGGACGTGATATTTGCCCTGGAAGCCGCCGGTGCGCTCGAGAGCCAGAACATCCAGCGCTTCCTCGACCACACAGATCAGGCTGGCATCCCGCCGGGAGGATTCACATACTTCACAGCGCTCGCGTCCTGCTTCGGTGATGTTGAAACATTCCTGGCAGAAGGCTGTTTTTTCCTTCAGGTCCGCCAGGGCCGTGGACAAGTTCTGGGACACGTCGTCTGGGGCGCGCAGGAGATAAAAGGCCAGCCGGGAGGCGGATTTCGGGCCGATACCGGGAAGGCGCTCGAGGGAATTGATCAGGGATTGGATGGATTCGGGTAAGAGCATAGGTGTCAGGTTTCAAGTGTCAGGTTCCAGGTGAACATACGCAATAGCTGGTCCCGGACGCTGGAACACTAGAAGGGCAGTCCACCGGCCAGCGGGCCCATCAACTTTTGCTGGAGTTCCCGCGACTGGTCGAGCGCCATATTCACCGCCGAGAGGACCAGGTCCTGGAGCATCTCGGCATCGGCATCCTGCAACAGCTCGGGGGAGATCTCCACCGACTGACACTTCTGGTCACCGGTCATCGTGACTTTGATCGCACCTCCGCCGGCCGTCGCGGTGACCGTTTCCAGGGAGAGCTGGGCCTGGGCTTCCTCCATCTGCTTTTGCAGCTTTTGCAGCTGCTGCATCATCCCCCCGCCTCCCATCTGCGGACCTTTATTAAAACCTTTTGCCATAAAACACCTCGTTATCTGTAAATCGATATTCGATGTTCGAACATCGCTGAAAGTACATATCCACAATCTCACCGCCGTGCTGGATGGCGGTGGCTACCATGCCGTCCTGTGGGACATTGGGTGGAATCCTGCCCTTGACGTTGGTCACCATACAGCGGATGGACATCTCCACGCCGAACTGTTCGCGGATCAGCTTCTGGATGGCTTCGATCTGGTCTGGCTTGTCAATCTTCGATACCAGCACATCGCTTGCCAGGCCAAGGATCAGGGTTTCGCCCTGGACATCGATCATCCTCACGGAATTCATCAGCGCCGAAAGATTGGCCTGGGATTTGGGCAGTGTCGCAGAGAGCTGTTTCCAGGCCTTGATGATATCACCCGCTTCGATGTGAGATGGCTCGTGGGCATTGGCTTCCGCCGACTCGCCGCTTTGGGAGGGGACCACAGGGCTGGATTCCGTTGGTGAAGCGGGAGCCGGCTGAGGCCGGGCCGGACGCGGGGTTATGGACTGGGGAGTCGTCTCATTCGGCGCGTCCAGGGTTTCCGCAAGGGCTAATTCCAGGCTCAGGGATGGCTGCCAGCCACCGCGCAGGTCAGTGGCGGCGTTGTTGAAGGCTTTCATCATGCGCAGGACGTCGCTGGTGGTGAACGATTTTGCATGCGCCTGCATCTGCTTTTTGACGTCTGCCGTCGCTTCGACCTGGCCGGCGTTGCCCAT
>DASUOS010000542.1:0-15841 GCA_036276515.1 Anaerolineales bacterium
CGTAGAGCAAGTGTAAATGGTTTTGAATCTGGGTGTTTCCCGCTTCTCGCCCACAAGACGCCAGCCGTTACGGTGGACGCATACACTTTAACCAGGACCTCTTTATCTTTAGGAGCTGGCTTTGCTACATCCTTCAGTTGCAGGACGTCTGGCGGTCCATATTCTGTGTATACCATCGCTTTCATGAATGATCTCCCGGTTTTTACTTTTCGCGCTTTACGTAAAGAGACTCCGATGTAGATCGCCCACCGCCACGCAAACTGCCTGCCACCTGCCCTGCTCCTCCTCCGGGTTCGGGCCGCGCCGCTCCGGTGGTTTTCCTGTAGGCTGTGGTGGGCAGCATTTTCTACAGGACCTGCCATTTTTCTGGTACCTTCGGCGGTAGCCAGGTTGAAATCGGCTGCCAATCTACCCATGAACCATCTAAAGGATAATTGTGCTGGTTTATTCTGTCAAAAACTTCTTCCTGTGATTGCTCAATTCCTCTTACCCATTCGTCCTGAATACTGCCTTCCCGAATTCCGACTCGATAATCGTCTTTATCTTTCCACTCCCAGTTGTATTCCGAGTCTACGACAATATCCAGATCCAGATCCAAGCTGTCAAAACCACAATGACTTCGTTGATAAGGTTTTGTCTTTCATATTTCTCTTATTCGTGGTAATCCACAATCTCAACGTCTTTCGCTTTGTTACCTGACCACTTGAAACAAATCCGCCATTGATCATTGATACGGATGCTATACTGTCCGGCCCGGTCGACCTTTAAATTTTCAAGCCGATTACCCGGGGGAGCAAGCAAATCACGTAAATCTTCTGCGTCATCCCGATAAATCAGCTTTCGGCGCGCAGTGCGTTGAATATCTTTTGGCAACTTGTTTGAAGTTTTGCCATTTTTTTGTTTCTACTGCACTTTTGAATCTTCTGGTGGTCTATCCCTTGGCACTGCTGCTAAACGGTAGCCCTCTGCTGTAATCTTTACTCATAGATTGAATCGTGCAACAACTTCATCGAAAGATTTTTTATCAGATAAAACCAATAAAACATCATTGCCCTGCAGAACAGTTCCGCCGCTGGACAGCAGAAAGTCGCTTTCTCTGGCAATAAGAATTACCAGGAAATCATCAGGTAGACCCAATTCAAAGATGGCTTTTCCGGCAGCCCTGGAGTCTGGCGGAATGACCAATTCCTTGAGCTCACTTTTGAACCCCCCTACGGGGGTGTATTCGATAGGATAGATACGCTTGGGGACGATTGGCGCATCGACATTCAGCCATTTCGCCATACGAGACAATGAAGTTCCCTGGAGCAGGATCGACATCAGAACCACAAAAAAAACCACGTTGAAAATAGAGCCAGCCTGTTCCAGCCCGGCAATTAAGGGGAAGGTTGCCAGGATGATGGGCGCCGCGCCGCGCAAGCCTACCCAGGAAATGAACGTCTTCTCTCTCCAGTTCAAGGCAGTGAAAGCCAGGCTGACAAAAACGCTGAGCGGACGAGCCACGAACATCAGGCAGGCTGCAATCAACAGCCCCGTTCCTAGGATGGGAGGCAGCCGCGAAGGAAAAACAAGCAACCCCAGGGTTAGGAACATGGCAATCTGCATGATCCATGCCAGTCCGTCGTGAAAACGTGCGAGACTTCTCTGGTGTAGAAAGTCCCGATTTCCCAGGACAATTCCCGCCAGATAGACAGCCAGAAAGCCGCTCCCGCCGATCAAGTCAGTCAACCCAAACGTAAGGAACACGAGCGATAACGTCAGGACAGGGTACAGACCTTCATAGCCTAATCGCAGGCGATTCACGGAGAACAACATAATCTTCCCCATGCCATAGCCCATTGCCCCACCGATCAGCATTTGCCGGATGAATAGCCCGACCATGCTCAATGGGGTTGCATCTGGCTGTGTTAACAGCTGGATGAGACCCACGGTCAGGAAGATGGCCATCGGGTCATTACTGCCCGACTCCAGTTCCAGCAGTGGCTTGAGTCTTCCCTTAAGGCTAATGCCCTTGGAGCGCAAGACCGAGAAGACGGCCGCGGCGTCTGTAGAAGAAATGATCGAGCCCAGCAGCAGACCTTCGAGAATGGAAAGGCCCAGGAGTAGGCTCGCGAAGAGCCCTACCGTGACCGCCGTGATGAGAACGCCGAACGTAGAAAGGAGCAAGCCTTCTTTTAGAACAGGATGGACCTCACTCCATTCCGTATCGAGCCCACCAGAGAATAGAATGAGAACTAATGCAATAATACCTATGAATTGTGCCAATGCGGGGTCGTCAAAATAGATTCCGCCGAATCCATCCGAGCCAGCCAGCATTCCCAAAATCAGGAATAACAGGAGTGCGGGTACGCCGAAACGGTCAGAGATTTTGCTGACAAGAACACTAATGAGCAATAAAACAGAAATACCAATCAGTATGTATTCATTCATTTTTGGTAGTCAAAATACAAGTGTTCAATGGTTGTATGACGAGCGGGCCTAACTTTGGCTTATGCGAAGAAGCGTCCCTTAAGTACCTGCATTATACTTATTCGACAAATAGTATAGACCCCGCCATTCCAAAAAATGAATAGCCGGCAAGCATCAAACCGTTATGCGCAACCTCCTGACCCTGAATGCAGGGGGCAGCGCAGCCGCCAGCAGGATGTAGATCTTCTTTATTGAAGGTACTGTCACCTTTGGAAGCAGGCTGTAAAGTCTTTCAGGCGGGTTTTACAGTAGACTCTCTCGAGCTCAAGGGCGGATCACGATCGGCGGGAAACCACAGATGAAAAAGTAAAAGCAGAGCATATAGAGAGGATATAGGGAGGATAAAGGAAGGATATAGGAACCATATACTCACCCTTGACCAGGCCTTAGCCAACCCCTGACCAACACAACGCCAAGTCTAAAGCCCTCAAGGCACAGCCGGTACCTGAAAGATCAATCCCACTACATACCCGGCCAGGGCGCTGACCGTGCCGATGACGGCCATCTGCATCCCGCTGCGTAAAGGTCTGCCCACGGTTACACGGGCCTTGTACACACCGACGATAAACAACGTCAGGGCGGAGACCACGATCGAGATCCAGATGCTGGGCGCGATAGCCCAGAAGAAAAAGGGGAAGAGCGGGATGAGCGATCCCACCAGCGCCGACATTCCAACGATGATCGCCGAATTGAACGCATTCGACTTTTCGGGCGGGCTCAGCTGGAGCTCTTCCGACATCATCACGTTGACCCACACATCCGGGTTGGAGGTGATGACGTCCACGATCTTATCGAGTGTCTCCCCTTCGAAGCCCTTCCTGCGGTAGATATCCCGGATCTCTTCGATCTCCACATCCGGCGCCAGGTGGATGTGGCGGTATTCGCGCTCGCGCTCGCTGAGATACAGATCATCATTGGCCAGCGTGGAGGTGTAGGCCACCGCGCCCATCGAGATGGACTCGGCAAACGTGGCGGCCAGACCGGCGGCAATGACGATGCGCGCATCCTGTGTCGCCGCGGCCACACCCAGGATCACCCCCAGTACATTGACCAGCCCATCCTGCCCGCCCAGGATCACATCCGAAAGGCGCGAGCCGTGGCGGTGCGGGTCATGATGGTCGTGCAGGCGCACCTGCTCGATGAGTTTGCCTTTGGTCAGTTGGGAGTCTGCATGTGTCATGCTGCCTTCCTTCCTTACAGCCAGAAACCGTCAGCGGTCGAGATAGATATCCTCCATGGAAAGCTCGTCCTCGACCGGTTCCAGGTGGGTGAAGACGGTTACCACCCCGCCTAAAGCGGAGCGGATGTCCGCTTCAAAATCCTCGGCTATGTGGTGCGCGTCGTGGACGGTCCACTCACCGGGGACAAGGATATGTACCGAGATGAAGCGCCGCGCCGCTGCCTGGCGGGTGCGCAGGGCATGAAAATTGACGCCTTTCTCGCGGTGTTTCTTCATCACATTCTCGATTAGTGTCAGCTCATTTTCAGACAGGGCTGCATCCATCAATCCCTGTACCGAGCGGCGGACCAGATGGACGCTGGTCCATAGAATATTAAGGGCTACCGCAATGGCCAGAAGCGGGTCGAGGATATCCCAGCCGGTGAGACCTGCAATAGCCACGCCGCCGATCACGCCGGCCGAAGTCCACACATCGGTCATCAGGTGCTGGGCGTCCGCTTCGAGCGTGATGGAGTTCATCTTTTTCCCCTGGGCCATCAAGATGCGGGCGACAATGAAATTGATCAGCGAGGCTGCAACCGAGACGCCCAGGCCCACGCCCAGATCCTGCAGCTCCTGGGGGTTCAGCAAACGGTTGACGGCTGTGCTGATGATCCCCCCTGCAGCCCCCAGGATCAGCAGTCCCTCGACGAAGCTTGCGAAATACTCTGCCTTGCTGTGGCCGTAGACATGACTCTCGTCCGCCGGGCGGGCTGCGATGGTGAGCATGACCAGGGCCATCACCGCGCCCGCCAGGTTGACCACCGATTCGATGGCATCGGATAACAGACCGACCGAGCCGGTCAGGAGATAGGCGGCTGCCTTGAGCGACATGGTGGCGATCGCTGCGCCAATGGACAGCCAGGCAAAGCGCGTCAGGAAGGCGCGGTTCTGCATCTGGTCATTGTGTTCGGCATGCGGGTGCGGCATACCTACCATCATACTTGCAGGGCTCCAGCTTGAGAATGGATAAAAGTCATGAAATCCGGGCGGTCTGCGGGATATAATCCTTCCAATGAAGGAACGTTACGAGGCCATTATCGTCGGTGGGGGAATTGCCGGGCTAAGCGCCGCCCTGCACCTGGCAGAGCGTGGATTGAAGCCGCTCATACTCGAATCCGGAGAGCGCGTGGGCGGCAGGCTTGCCGGCGGGCAGGAGATCGAGGTCAACGGGTATTGTTTCCCCGGCGAGCACGGGGTACACGGCATCTGGTCGTCATATGTCAATCTCAAATCCATGCTGCAGCGCCATGACATTCTCCCGCAGCTGATCCCTGCGGAAGAGGAGCAGTGGATCTACCGGACAGGCAGCTTCATTGGCCGCGCCCCGCTCGGCTCGCTGATCCGCAACAGCAGGCTCCCCGCGCCGCTTCATTACATCCAGCTCTTCCTGCTCCCGCAATTCCTGTGGATGCTCGATATCCGTGACTGGGCTTCGCTGGTCAATGTCTGGTCTACGCTGGTAATGGCGATCGGAGTCGATCCGTTTGTGGAGGATCAGCCGCTCGAAGGATTGACGTTTGGCGAGGGTCTCAGGCGCTGGGGCCCGGCCCTGCGCTCGCTGTTCTTCGGCCTGACGCGCAACGGCCTGTCCACCGACCCGGACCGGGTCCCCCTGGCGGGCTTCCTGGCCTTCCTGCGCTTTTACACGCTCATGCGCCGGGATGCCTGGCGTTTCGACTATCTCCCGAACGGCAGCGGGGAGGTCTGCGAGGACCTGGCAGCCCGGATCTCGCAGCTCGGAGGCGAGGTCCGCCTCCGCTCCCGCGCGACCCGGCTGGAAAAGAATGGGGAGTGGACTGCGCACTTCGACTGCGATGGACTCACACGATCTGCGAGCGCCTCCTTCGTCATTCTCGCCTGCGACTCGCCCGCGGCAGAATCCATTATCAGGAACAGTTTCCCGGCGGAGGGCTTGTTCTTCCCTCACGGACTGGCGCACGCTGTCATCCGGCTGTGGTTCGTTCGCGAGCCGCGCAAGGGTCCTGAAGCAGGCATCTTCAGCGGGGACTTCGTCATGCATAATTTTTTCTGGCTGCACAGAATTTATGAGGCATACCGCACGTGGCATGAAGAGACGGGCGGCTCGTGTATCGAAGTCCACGTCTATGGGCCGCAATCCGTTCTCGCCCAGACGGATGCGGTGCTCCTGACGAATGTGCTGACCGACTTCTACCGCGCCTTCCCGGAGCTCAGAGGACATTTGATCAAGCCGCACATCCAGCGCAACGCGGCGACTCATACCCTGCCTGCCCTGGGCGGGCGCGGGACTCATCTCGGCATTGAAACACCCTGGAAGAATCTCTTTTGCGCAGGCGACTGGGTCCGCCACGAAACGCCGGCCTTCTTCCTGGAGCGCGCCTGTGCGACAGGGATCGAGGCTGCCAACCGCGTGCTGGCGAACACCGGGAGCGAGACATTCGATCTGCAAGCGTATCCGCCTCCCGAGCCGCTCGCGGCCTGGATCGAAATGTTAATCCTGAGAGGCAGGAAAAGGAGGAAAAGGAGAAAGGAACGAAACAAACCTGTTTAAGAGATAGGTGGGTGTTTGGGCCAATGTACGCGAATTGCAATCTTTCCAGCTTGAAGACGATTCTCTTTCATGCTACACTTTTTTCGAGACGCACGTTTCTTCACAATCACTCTCATCGCCCATCGAAATGTGCAAGGCATGGTTCGTTCCAACAAAGGAGATGTGATGCGAAAGCTACGATTCCCTGGGAGTCTGCTGATGGTGTTCATGCTTTTGGTTACGCTTACCTGCACAGCCTCCGCAGCGCCGCCCGCCGCAAACGCCAAATGGACCGTGATGGTCTATATCTCGGGGGATAACAATCTCGAGAGTTATGTGGTCGGCGACATCGAAACAGAGCTGGCCGCGATCTCTGCCTCCAGCACGGACGTGCAGGTCGTCGCGCTGGCCGACCGCGGTCCCGGTTATGACACCAGCCGCGGCGACTGGACGCAGACCCTGCTATATGAAGTCACTACCGGTATCACTGCCGATGAGGACAGCGCGGCCGACGACTGGGGTGAGAGGAATATGGGCGACCCGCAGACCCTGATCGATTTCGTCACCTGGACCAAAGCCAATCATCCCGCCGACCATTACGCGCTGTATTTCTGGGGCCACGGCTGGAGCTGGCACCCCGACTGGGTGATGGAAGACGACTCGGACGGCGATACGCTCGATTATCACGAGATGAAAAGCGTCATTCCCTCGCTGGGCTTCATCGACGTGGTTGGGTACGATGGCTGCAACATGTCTTCCATGGAGATCTTCGATCTCTGGCACGGGTACGCCACGGCCGTTACCAGCTCCCAGGAGTGGGTGGGGGGCGAAGGAATCCAGTATGAGCTTGTCCTCGCCCAGTTGGCGTCCAACCCGAACATGAGCGCGGACGCGGTGGCCATTGCCACCAGTCAAAGCGCCAGCGCCGACAAGACCTGGTCAGCCGTAGCGGTGGACGCCCGCTTCGATGAGCTGCTGGACGCGGTGGACGACTGGTCGGCCGCTTTGCAGGCTGGCCTTGGTGCAAACCGGAAGAAATATGACCAGGCTTTTACGGCCACCCGCTCCTTCTGGCAGGCGCCCATGGATAAGGACCTGTATGACATGGCCTATGAGATGAAACGTCTCGTCGGAAGCACAGATATCAAAAACAAGAGCCAGGCAGTCATGGACGCGGTCAACGCGGTGGTCCTGCATGAGCGTCATGTCAACGCCTACGCCGATGCGCACGGCATCACCATTTACCACATTTCTAAAGCCGCGCAGAAGGATGATGATTATCGATATTACCGGGCCACGGTCGATTTTGCCCTCGAGACCGGCTGGGATGAATTCGTGGATGCGTATGCAAGGTAGGTAGGCAGGTAAACAAGTAGATAAGTAGAAAAAACTCCGAGCCAGACACTCGGAGTTTTTTGTTCCATGCAAACGTGTGAAGAAGAGATCAGATCACGCCCAGCTTCTTCCCCACCTTCGTAAACGCCTCCAGGCCCTTGCCCAGATCGTCGTTATCGTGAGCGGCAGAGATCATGACACGGATGCGCGCCTTGCCCGTTGGCACGGTCGGGAACCCGATCGACATGGCAAATACGCCCTCCTCGAACAGCTCGCGGCTGAACTGCTGGGCCAGCGGCGCTTCGCCGAGCATGACAGGGGTGATGGGCGTTTCACTGACGCCGGTGTCGAAACCGAGCTTCTTCATTTCTTCCTTGAAGTATCTGGCATTCGACCAGAGCCTATCCACCAGCTCTGTGGACTCCTCGAGCAGGTCCACCGCGGCGAGACAGGCAGCCGCATCGGGCGCGGTGACCGCCGACGAGAACAGGAACGGCCGCCCGCGCTGGCGCAGCCACTCGATGATGACCCTGTCACCGGCAACCATTCCCCCCACCACACCAAAGGCCTTGGACATGGTGCCGACCTCAATATCCACTTTGCCATGCAGGCCAAAATGATCGACGATGCCGCGGCCGCCCTTGCCAAGTACACCTTCGCCATGCGCATCGTCCACCATGAACAGGATGTCGTATTTCTTCGCCACTTCATACAGATCGGGCAGGGGCGCGATGTCGCCGTCCATGCTGAAGACGCCGTCGGTGACGATCAGGGCCCGGCGGTAATTCGAGGCGTGCTCCTTGATCGCATCCTCCAGCGCGGATGGATCATTATGCTCATAAGCGATGATCTTCGCGCCCGAGAGCCGGCATCCGTCGATAATGGAGGCATGGTTCAGGCGGTCCGAGAAGATCACATCCTCCTTCCCGACCAGGGCGGATATGGCCCCCAGGTTGGCCGTGAACCCGGACTGGAAGGTGATGACATCCTCCGCACCCTTGAACTTGGCCAATCGCTGCTCGAGCTGGACGTGCAGGTCCATTGTGCCGGCGATCGAGCGCACCGCGGCCGGACCGACGCCATATTTGTTCGTCGCCTCCTTCGCCGCCTCGACGATTTTCGGGTGGTTGGCCAGCCCGAGATAGTTATTCGAGCAGAAGTTGAGCACGTTCTGCCCGTCCACCGTCAGCCAGGCGCCCTGGGCCGAGCCGATCGTACGGATGCGGTTGTACAGGCCCTGTTCCTTCAAGCCGTCGATTTCCTGATTGAGCCAGTCGAGTTTGGACATGGGGACTCCGTGAGTAGAGAGTAGGTGATTCGTGAATAGAGAGCAGAGAATGGAGATTCGTGATGAGTCGATCCTGTGTAAGTATTATAGCCAGCTTGTAAAAAATGACTGTCACGATTCTTGCGTGACAGTCGCTATATTCAAGCCTCTTCCAGCGTCACCGGCCTTGGATGCTTGCCGTCGATGTCCTCGATGCCATATTCCTGCGCCAGCGCCGCGCCCACCCAAACCTTGCCCGTCCTGCTCATCAAATTTGGATCGTTCGCCAGGGCGGCGATCACCCGGCCCGTAAATTGCGGCGACTCAGAGTTGCTCATGTCGAAATATTCGGCGGCGCGCATCACACTTTCGGTCCGCACCAGGCCGGGATAGAGTGAGACCACGGCTATGTTGAACTTAGCCGCTTCGTGGGCCATGTCGGCGGTCATTTTGTCCACAGCGGCCTTGGCGGCGCCATAGGCCACGTTCGCCATATATTTCTGGGCGGCCCAGAAGGAGATGTTGACGATCAGACCGCTCTCCTGCTCCAGCATGATGCGCGCTGCATAGGAGCTCGCTACATACGTCGCCCGCACACCGTTCTGGAACATCGAGTCCCAGCGCCAGAACGGCTGGGACCAGAAGGGCTTGAGCCAGGTGAACTCGCCATCATGCTCCATCTGTTCGTAGCCGCCCCAGGCGTTGTTGACCAGGATGTCCAGCCGTCCATTGTCTTCGATCACCCGCTGGAAGAGCTGCTCCACCTGGGTGTCGTTGCGATGGTCGCAGGCGATGGGGATCCCTCTGCCTCCCAGAGCTGTGACTTCTTCGGCCGTGGAAAACACCGTGCCGCCCAGCTTCTCGATGTCCGTCCCCTCCTGCGTGGTCCGGCCGGTTACGTAGACGGTCGCGCCCGCTTCCCCAAGTCCCAGTGCGATCCCCTTGCCGACACCGCGGCTCCCGCCGGTCACAATGGCAACCTTGCCTGACAGTGCTTTCATATGCCTCCTCTAAAAAGAACGACGTCCGATATCGGACGTCGATTAAAACAGGCATTTAACGTTAAAGCAAGGTCGCGTTCTTATTCGCCGATTTGACTTTCCCCGACAATACCCAGCTCCATTAACGCCTCCATCACCTTCTGGACGGCCCCGCCCTTGACGATCACCGTTGTGGGTCCCAATGCCTCGCCCAGAAATTTAGCCGCTTTCGACCGGCGCATCTCCTCCAGGACCTCGGGCCGGCTGACCTTTAAGATGACCTGGGTCTGCAGCCGCGCCTCGGTCCCGTTCACTTCCCAGCGCTTAAGGGCCTTGACCAGGGTCGGCGGGACACCTGCATCGGTGTGCCGGGAAAGCAACGTCAGCAGGTGCTCGACTTTCAATCCCTGCTCTTTTGCTTTCGCAAGAGAGCCCGTCGAGAGGCGGTAGCGGTACACATCCTCCTTCGGTGCGTCCCAATCACAAAAGCGCGAGACCTGGTAGCGGATCACCCGCGGAGCCAGCCGCGGGATCGAGATCAGACCCTGCGAAGAAATGTGTACTTTTTGATCCTCTTTGCCGGTGACCAGCGTATTGTTAATCCGAAAGGAGGTCGGCTCCGAGGCGCCCTCGGAAACCGACAGGCCCACCTGTCCCAGCCAGTGCAGGATATCGGTTATGAAATACTTGACCAGCGCGCCGTCCACCTGCTCCCAGCTCGTGAAGCCGCGCAGGTACTGGCCGTCTGCTTTGCGCTTGATGAACCATGAATCGTAATCGCCGGCCGGACGCTGGAAATCGGCATACTTCTGCTTGATATCACGCACAAAGGCGCCCAGGCTCCACCACTTGTCCTCAGGAATGGCGTCGAGCAGGTTCAACAGGAATTCGCGGGTCTCCTGCGGGTTGTTCCTCCACTCGCCTTCGCAGACCAGCTCTGGCATCAGCCAAAGCTCGTTAAAGGTGTGGCTCTCGATCCAGGCATCCTGGAGCATCTTGAGCGCTTCGCTGCGCGGGCATTCGAGGAAGATCTTGATGGCCTCGGCCTGAGGAACATCCTTTTTGATCAATTTGGCGGCGGTCAGGAGGCTTTGGATGGCGGGGACTTTCTTCGCCGAAACCAGCGGCAAGCCGTTTGACTCCAAATTCATACCCATGCGTAAGGCGGCGAGGCAGGTAGTCACGTCATCGAGGATGGAATCGTCTGCCGGGATCTCCCGCCCTTTTTCGCCGGGGGAAGCGGGGCGGCCGAGCGCTTCTGTGCGTAGCGCCTCTCCTGCCGGCGTTGGCTCGTGGACTACCAGCGGTTCGATGGGCTCCTCGTCGAACCCATTGTAGAGCTGCTCGAGAAGATCGTCGGGGATGTAGGCGAATTCCTGGGGGCCTTTGTCGTCGTCGAAAAAAGCCCGGGCGAGCAGTCCGCGATAATACAAGTATTCTGCCGTCGAGGCAGGCTTCAGATGCGGTCGTTCACGGTCACGCCGGGCTGCGCCCATCTCGCGGATGTCCCCGTAGTTACGGGTGAACGCCGGCCAGGGAATGCGGCCCTCAGCTTCGACAAGAGCACGCAGCGCAGACTCGGCCTGAGGGGAGAGCGAGTCGACCAGTTCGGCGATCAGCTCGGCGTCCAGCAGCGAAGCGGACAGCTCCTCGCGCGCCTCATCGGCCGCGATGGACTCCAGCTCCACCCCCCAGAATTCGGCGATGATGCGCAGATGTCCAAGGTCCTGTTTGAGCAGGGACTGAAGAAGCTCAGGCATGGGGTAAGTATACAGGTAGACACGGAAACATGTCTACTTATATACCTGTCTACCCTTTCACCACACGCAGCGCGCCCGGCAGCACCTCAAAGCTTACCTTGCGCAGATCTGACCCGGGACCCGAGTAGATCTCCCCGTCGGCATGGATGTACAGCGGGCGGTTCGCGGTAAGTGAGAATTTTTTGCATGTCCCCATCTTGACCTGTTTGAAGCGGCCGTGCGTGCCCTTCATCACCTCAGGCACGATGCGGAACATCATTGCCCGGCTGACGTCGGTGATCATGGCGTAGTGGATGATGCCGTCGTCGATCTTCGCTTCCGGGGCGATGAGGAACCCGCCGCCTTCGCGTGGACCGTTGCACAATACCAGGTAAATGACCTTCTGTTCCCAGGTCTCCTGGTCCGTTTCGATCTGCATGTGGATCGGGTTATGGTCGAGGGCGATGGTCTGGATCACGGATGTAAGATACATCAGGAAGCCGCGGATGAGCGGGATCCTGTGCGAGCGGATGGTGACCATGGCGCCGAACCCGATGCCCAGCGTGTTGTCGAAATATTCCTGGCGGCCGTGCTGGTCGGTCATCAGGACCAGGTCCACGGTGGAGATGCGGCCATCGAGGGCGTAGGTGAGTGCCTCGGTCGATTTCGTGGAGGCGTTGATGCCGTGGGCGAAATCGTTCCCCGAGCCGACCGGTACGACCCCGAGCGCCGGACGTTTCTCCTCAGGGACTTTCATCAATCCGTTGACGACTTCATGGACCGTTCCATCCCCACCCATGGCGATGACCAGATCATATCCCTGCTCTCCCGCCTGTTTAGCCAGCTCGATGGCATGCCCGGGATAGACGGTGCCGCTCCAATCCACGCTTCCGTGCTGTTCGGTAATCGAGCGCAGGTCGCGGGCGATGCGCCAGGCATTTCCCATATCGGCCATCGGGTTCAGGATGATCTTTACTTTGCGATGCATGATGGTGTCTCCATAGAGAAGACCCTAAAGGTTTTTCTCCGTATCGGATTCGCTCCCCGTGAGAAGAAGAAGGAGAAGGCCAAAGAGAACGTTTGCACAGAAACCTTTAGGGTCTGTAGATTTCGTTGATTATAACCCCCGTACACTCAAAGGGAGGCTAGACGCCAAGCCGGTGGGATGCCAGTGGACCGGTGATGCCGCGGGCGATCTGGAAGGTGCCGCGGTTGTATTTTTTAGCCTGGTACAGCGCTGCATCGGCAGCCCGCAACAGCTCCGATCCGTTCCGGGCATGGACTGGGTAGATGGCGATGCCGCCCGAGATGCCCAGCTTGAGCCGGCGGCCATCCGGAAGCTTGTATTTGATGTTGCGCATCCCCTCCAGGATCTTTTCGGAGACGATCTGGGCCGAGGACATCTCGGTCTGGCTGAGTATCAGAGTCAGCTCATCGCCGCCGTAGCGCGCCAGAAAGTCCGTATTGCGCACGCCGCGGGCCATCTGGTTGAAGACCACCCGCAGGACATCGTCACCCGTCGAGTGGCCGTAGGTGTCGTTCACATCCTTGAAGCCATCCAGGTCCATCATGATGACCGCGAAGGAATAGTTGTTCCGGCGCGCCGCCAGGACTTCCTCTTCCAGCCGCTCGTCGAGGGCCCGCCGGTTGGGGAGCCCGGTCAGGGTGTCGCTGTATGCCTGGCGGCTGATCATCTGGTGCAGGCTGGCATTCGAGATGGCGACCGCTGCCTGGTCGGAAAGCAGGCTGAGCAGCCGCAGTTCGGAGGGGGAGAAGCCACCCAACGTGATGCGGGACAGGTTCATCACACCGACCACAATATCGCCCACTTTGAGCGGCATGCCAATGATGGAACCGATCCAATCCTTTGGCGCGGTGGCAAAGAGCGGGTGACTCTGCATATCCTCGACAATGATCGTTTCGCCCCCGCGCGCGACCGTGTACGTCAGACCGTTCGAACGCGGTGCAGACCATGGCTTGTTGCGCGTCTCATCCGAATCGAGTGCCGCGCCGAACGATAATTTGTTGTTCTTGTACAGGAAAATATTGACGTCACGGGCGTTTTCGATCAGCCGCATCGCTTCTGTGACAACGGCATCCAGAACATCAGGCAGGTCCAGGCTGGAAGTGAGATGGATGCTCAATTTCTTGAGGGTATCCAGCTCGTCGGTCTGCTGTTTGAGCAGGGAAAGCAGAGCCTGATGGTTGATCACCTGCTCGGACAGGGTCTGGATGGCCCCCGCATCGTCCTGTAAATGTTTTTCGACCGCAGTGGCAAGAATGTCAAGAAGTTTGACCAGAGCGTTTCTGTCAGGTTCCGAAACATCCTGTTCTTCCAGAATGCGACGCGCCTCGGTGAGGATCTTTAATCTGTTATCACCCATTCTTGTTATCAATTGAGCATTTAATCATAAATCAGGTTGAAGGAAGTGGGTCTTTTGTCCTAGTCTTGAATCGATTCCCATTATTATATCAAGCCCACCCTCGCCAGTGATGCCATAACGGTTCGGTTCCTTTTGGGGACGTTATACAGCTATTAAACTGCTTAATGGCATTGTCCGCAAGGGAGGAGAACTTTACGGATATGTTAAAATGGATGAACCCTTTTGGAGGACAACGTGCCAGACACTTCACCCTCTCTACAGCAGTCTGCGGGAAGACCTGTTCCTGCTACACCACTCCAACCGCGGCGGCGCGGGATCATCATTGGCGCCTCCGACGGCCTTGGAGCTGCTCTCGCCCGCCGCCTGGCGCGCGAGGGATATTCGCTTGCACTGGTCGCCCGCCGCGAGGATAAGCTTCAGGCACTTTGCAGGGAGCTCGATCAAGCCAGGGGTGTAAGCTGCGCGTATCCATACGTACACGATGTCAGTATGTATGAAGAAGTTCCTGGCCTCTTGCGCCGGATCGTTGCCGATCTCGGCGGCCTGGACCTGGTGATCTTCAGCGCCGGGATCAACCACCCGCCCGGCGGCCTGGATAAATACAGCTTCGATCACGATCGCCAGATGATCGAAACCAACCTGCTCGGCGCAATGGCATGGCTGACGCCTGTGGCCCAGATGTTCCATTCGGCCCGGGCCGGTCACATTGTTGGCATCGGCTCGGTGGCCGGTGACCGCGGGCGCGTAGGTAATCCCGGGTATAACACTTCTAAGGCGGGGCTGGCCACGTATCTCGAAGCCCTGCGCAACCGGCTGACCCGCCATGGCGTTCATGTGCTGACCGTCAAGCCTGGGTTCATGAAAACGGATATGCTCAAGGCAGCCCAGGGCGCCACCCCGTTCACCATTCCGCCCGAAAAAGCCGCCGAAGATATCTGGAAGGCAATCCGGGCGCGCAAGCAGTCGATCTATACACCCTCTGTCTGGCGCTGGATCATGCTGGCGATCCAGCACACGCCTTCATTCATCTTCCGAAGGTTATCCTTTTAACTATGGAGTCCAGCGGCTTGTCGCTGGCATTGAAGGAACTATGTCTCTCACCCTCAACAACTTCACACAACTCGAAAACTTTGGCCATTCCCTGCGGGCGCCGTCCTATCGCTTCCGGCCTGAGTGTGTAGAGGAGATCCAGGATATTTTCCGCATTGCCAAAGAACATGGATTAACGGTTACCGCCCGCGGCGCAGGCAGAAGCTATAACGACGCGGCGCTCAACGGCGGCGGGATTATGATCGACCTCTCCGGCATGGACCAGATCCTTGAATGGGACCCGTCGTCTGGCCGCGTGCGCTGCGAGCCCGGGGTCACTCTTGAAAAGCTCTGGCAGCGCGTCGAGCCGGAAGGCTGGTGGCCGCCGGTCGTCTCGGGCACAATGAAGACCACGCTCGGCGGATGTCTGGCCGCCAACATCCACGGCAAGAACAATTTCCAAAAAGGGACGATCGGTGAGCATGTGATCGAGTTCACTGCCCTGCTGCCCACCGGCGAACAGATCACCTGCACGCCTGAAACCCATGCCGACCTGTTCTACAGCATGATCAGCGGGCTGGGGATGCTCGGCATTTTTACGTCCATTACAATGCAGATGAAGCGCATCTACTCGGGACTGTTGCGCGTGGACGCGCGCCCGGTGCATAATCTTAGCGAGCACCTGGGCGACCTGCTCGAGAATGCGCCGCATAACGATTACATCGTGGGCTGGCTCGACACCACAGCCGGTGGGGGAAGTCTTGGGCGCGGCCAGATCCACGCCGCGAACAACCTGAAGGAAGGCGAAGACCCG
This sequence comes from Anaerolineales bacterium, assembly GCA_036276515.1. GTDB lineage: Bacteria > Chloroflexota > Anaerolineae > Anaerolineales > Villigracilaceae > Defluviilinea. The sequence continues at coordinate 15,749 of DASUOS010000542.1, forward strand.
AACGCGCAATTCAACATGCGTCTCGAAAACCAGACGCTGCCGCCGCGCATCTTTGGGGTTTTCCCAAAATCGATGCTGCATTATTTTATGAGT
>DASUOS010000543.1:0-5636 GCA_036276515.1 Anaerolineales bacterium
CAAGCAGTATTAACAGAGGTTTTTTACGCTGCTCAAAACATTCCTCAGGGGACAACCATCACTTCTGAGATGCTCGGTAGGTTCTCCATTCCGCCGGAAAATGTAGCAGAGGTCATGTTCACTGCCAGTGAAGAAAGTGCATTGGTGGGACAGACCGCCCGTCTCAGCCTGGATCAGGGAACGTTGATCACCTCGTCCATGGTTGGTTCTGGCCCCGTCGAACTTTCCGGTCCGTCCTGGGCTGTGCAGATCCCGACCGGTATGGTTGCCGTCGCCATTCCGACAAATCGTCTTGCCCTGGGTGGATATGCAGTCAATGACGGAGCTCATGTCAACGTCAATGCCTGTATGCTCTTCGTCGATGTGGATCCCGCTTTCCAGGCCGTCCTTCCCAACTATACGTCTGTTCTAACAGGTACAGGCTTCCAGGAAGGTGCACTGCCGGTCTTGTCGGTGGCTGCCACCACAGGCGAATTGCCATCTCGACAGGGCCGCATCGAGCTCGATCCCACACTGCAGCAGCCATTCTACGCCGTCCCCTCTGAAAATCAGCGGCCGCGGCTTGTCTGTCAAATGATCCTGCAGGATGTGGTCGTCATGAAGCTCGGCAACTTCGCCCTCCAGACGGTTGCCCCGGATCCGAACGCCACACCTTCACCTGCCCAGGCTCAGCAGCAGGGATCGCCGGACCTTATCACACTGATGGTCACCCCTCAGGATTCGATCTCCCTCAATTACTTTGTCTACAGCGGCGCCCAGCTGAGCATGACCCTTCGCAACCCGAACGACACATCCCGCTTCGCAGCTGAATCGGCGACGCTGTCCAGCTTGTTGACCCAGTACAATATTTCTCTGCCGTCCAAGCTGCCGTACGCTTCCCAGCCTCGAATTGATGTGCTGACCCCGCCGTTGCTGCCGAACGATATCATCACGGTCCAGCCCCAGCAATAGTCTGGCTCATTTTTACGAATAGAGGTCCTGTCGAGTATGCCTGCCGGCGATAAAATTAGAGTTGTCATTGTGGATGATGTTTCCGAAACAAGGGAAAATGTCCGGAAACTTCTACAATTCGAATCGGATGTGGATGTAGTGGGCCTGGCTCGTACCGGTAGGGAAGCCATACAGATCACACAGGAGCTAAATCCTGATGTGGTCCTGATGGATATCAACATGCCTGACATGGATGGTATTACCGCTACCGAGGCGATCCACGCCCAGCAGCCTGCCATTCAGGTTGTGATCCTCTCCGTCCAGAGTGACCAGAACTACATGCGCAAAGCTATGCTGGCAGGCGCCCGGGACTTCCTGACGAAGCCGCCGATGGGCGATGAATTGATCTCTGCGATCCGGCGGGCGGGGGCAATGGCTCAGACCGAGCGTGCGAAAAACGTTCAGGTCCAGCCGCTTCCGACTGCCGGAAACATCGGCCTCATGCCGGTCTACAGCGCGCCCAAAGGAAAGATCGTGACGGTCTACAGTCCTAAAGGCGGCAGCGGCTGCACAACGATCGCAGTCAATCTTGCGCTGACCCTTCATAATGAAGATACCCGCGTTGCGCTCGTCGATGGAAACCTGCAGTTTGGTGATGTAGCAGTTTTCGTCAACGAGCAGGGAAAGAACACGATCGTCGACCTGGCCCCCCGGGCGGAGGAACTGGATCCGGAGATCGTGGATGAAGTGATGCTCAAGCACGCGGCATCAGGGCTGCACATCCTGGCCGCTCCGCCTCGGCCTGAATATGCGGAAAAAGTTTCCAGCGGCCAGTTCGCCAGGGTCCTGGAATATCTCAAACAGATCTACTCCTATATCGTGGTCGATGCGGCCTCCATGCTGACCGATGTGACCCTCGCGGCCATCGATGTCAGTGACCTGGTCGTCCTTGTCAGCACCCAGGATATACCGTCCATCAAGAATTGCCGTCTCTTTCTGGACCTTTCGCAGACGCTTGGGATCGAACGGGAGCGCATCCTGTTTGTGATGAACCGGTATGACAAGCGGATCAATATCACTCCCGAGAGGGTGGCGGAAAATCTCAAGCAGGAAGTTTCATCGGTTATCCCGCTGGATGAAGCGACCGTGGTTAAGGCTGTCAATCGGGGCGTGCCATTCGTACTCGAAAGCAAGAACCAGCCTGCCTCCCGCGGAATTTTCTCTCTTGCAGAAAGCGTCCGGGCGCGGATTGCAGCTCAGGAGGCTGCCGAAGAGCCAAATCGCCCCGGCCGGCGATAATATTTACTGGTATGCCAATTTTTTCCATGAACTAGGAGATCAGGAACGATGTCTCTTTTAAAACGTATCGAAAAAGGGCAGAGCGGAAATTCCTCCGGTAATTCCTCGGACGGCCAGAGCGGCGAAGGGTCGCGCCTGTCCAATTTACAGGCACGTCGTGTAAACGCTCCCATCACCTCTCCCCAGGCCGGTTCCTACTTTGATCTTAAGACACGTGTCCAGAACAAGCTGCTATCCGAGCTGGACCCCTCCATGGATGTCACCCGTACGGATGAGGTGCGGCGGACCATCCAGGATCTCTTCGAGCAGATCCTGGCCGAGGAGAACATCGTCCTCTCCCGCCCTGAGCGGGCTCGCCTGTTCGAGCAGATCGCGGCGGAAATCCTGGGCTTTGGCCCTTTGCAGCCTCTTCTGGAGGATGACACCATCACCGAAATCATGGTGAATGGCCCCAAGAATGTGTACGTCGAGCGCAAGGGAAAGATCCATCGCGTCCCGGTGACTTTTGAGAACAATGATCACGTCATGCGCATCATCGACAGGATCGTGGCTCCTCTTGGCCGGCGTATCGATGAGTCCAGCCCGTATGTGGATGCCCGTCTGCAGGACGGCTCCCGTGTCAATGCGGTCATCCCTCCGATCTCTCTGGTTGGCCCCACGCTGACCATTCGTAAATTTTCGAAAAATCCGATCACGGTGGATCAGCTGATCCAGTTCGGATCGGTCAGCCCTGAGGCGGTCCAATTTTTGAAGGCCTGCGTTGAGGCGCGCCTCAATATCCTGATCTCCGGTGGTACAGGCTCCGGAAAGACCACGCTTTTGAACGTCATGTCCAGTTTTATCCCGGGCGACGAGCGCATCATCACCATCGAGAACGCAGCCGAGCTCCAGCTGCGGCAGGAGCATGTGGTAACACTGGAATCCCGCCCGCCCAATATTGAAGGACGCGGCGAGATCACCATTCGTGACCTGGTGATTAACTCGCTCCGTATGCGTCCTGAGCGTATCATCGTGGGAGAATGCCGCGGCGGTGAAACACTGGACATGCTCCAGGCGATGAATACGGGCCATGATGGTTCCATGACCACAGCGCATGCGAACAGCCCGCGCGATGCGATCGCTCGTGTCGAAACGATGTGTTTGATGGCCGGCATGGAACTCCCTGTCCGGGCCATTCGCGAGCAGGTGGCCAGTGCGGTAGACTTGATCGCTCAGCAGGAGCGTATGCGTGACGGTACACGTAAGATCACCAGCATCACCGAAGTCAGCGGCATGGAAGGCGATGTCATCACGATGACCGATATCTTTGTCTTCGAACAGACCGGCATTGAGAACGGCAAGATCATCGGCCGTCTGCGACCAACCGGTCTGCGCCCGAAATTCATGGACAAGATCGAGACGGCAGGCATCAACCTTCCTCCTTCCATCTTTGGAATCGGCGAACGCCGCCGCTATTAGTCACAGGAACGGGCAGGTAGAGTCATATGAACCCAATGATTTTGATAGGCGGGGGGGTCATCGTATTGATATTGTTGATCATAGGCGTGGTGGTTTCGATCGCCAGCGAACGCTCTCTTGTAGAAGAACGTTTGGGACGCTACCTGGATGAGGAACGTCCGGGAGATGCAGGCCGGGAAAGCAGCCGGACCCTTGCCACAGACTGGCTCAACCGCCGGGTGGCAAGTTCTTCGATGGGGGACCGGATTGCCCGCGAGCTGGCCCGAGCGGACTTGAAATTCAAAGTCGCCGAATATTTTGCCCTGGTCTTCATCTCAATGGTTGCGGTTGCCTTTATCGCGTATCTGATCCAGCCGCAGATCGCCTCTGCTGTTATTGGCGCAGTCATCGGGTTTTTTCTCCCCCGGTTTTATGTGAAAAGACAGCAAAGGATCCGCCTGATTAAGTTCAACGATCAGCTTTCCGATATGCTGAACCTGATGGTGAATGGACTGCGCGCAGGCTATTCCACCATGCAGGCGCTCGAAGCCGTAAGCCGGGAGCTCCCGACCCCGATATCGGACGAGTTTCGACGGGTTGTCCAGGAAATGCAGATCGGTATCTCCATGGAGCAGGCCCTGGAAAACCTGTTACGGCGCATCCCCAGCGACGATCTGGACTTTGTCGTGACTGCCATCAATGTCCAGCGTGAAGTGGGCGGAAATCTGTCCGAGATCCTGGACACGATCTCATTCACCATCCGTGAGCGGGTACGTATCAAAGGTGAGATTCGGGTGATGACGGCAAACGTACGCACATCGGGTGCTGTGTTGTCGATGATCCCGGTGTTTCTCAGCCTGGCGCTGTGGTTTGTCAGCCCGGAATACATTGGTAGTTTCTTTGCCCGCGGCCCCCTGTGCGGCTGGCTGGCTGTAGGTGTCATAGTCTCCATGATCACATCGGGGTACTTCGTCATGATGAAGATCGCGGATATCGAGGTGTAAGATGGGACTTATCATTTTCGGTGCCATCGTATTGATAGGGGCGATTGCAATTATCATTTTTAGCCTGAGACGGAACGCGACGGGTGAGGAAGACGATCCCTTGCAGGCGCGTCTGGCGGAATTCATCCAGCGCGGGGATGTCAAGTCGCTGGAGGAAATCGAGCTTTCCCAGCCATTCGGCGAGCGTGTGATCATCCCGGTGATCCGCAGGATCGGCGAGTTCTCGGCCCGGTTTACCCCTCAGAAAGCCATTCAGGATACGGCCCGCAGGCTGGAACTGGCCGGCAACCCGTGGCCGGTCGACGCCGCCACATTCCTGGCGATCCGCTTCATCCTGGCTGTTGTGCTTGGCGGTTTCCTGACGCTGGTCATCCTTATCTCGCCACCTTCCAATGCGAACGATAACTTCATGTATATCGGCGGTGCAACATTTGCCGGCTTCTTCCTGCCTCATTTGATGCTGAGCAGCCGGATTACCCGTCGACAGAACGAGATCCGCAAAGCGATGCCAGACGCGCTTGATCTGCTTACGATCTGCGTGGAAGCCGGCCTGGGTTTTGACGCTGCCATGGCAAAGGTCAGTGAAAAATGGGAAAATGAGCTTTCCCTGGCTTTTGCCCGCGCCATCCGTGAGGTGCAATTGGGCAAGGTGCGGCGAGAGGCGCTGAAGGATATGTCTGACCGCCTGGGCCTCCCCGAGATGACGAGCTTTGTTGCTGCCATCATTCAGAGTGAGCAGCTGGGTGTGAGTATGGCGAAGGTGCTACGTATCCAGTCCGATCAGATGCGTGTCCGTCGCCGGCAGTATGCCGAGGAGATGGCGCACAAGGCTCCGATCAAGATGATCATTCCGATGGCGCTGTTGATCTTCCCGTCGATCATGATCATTATTTTGACCCCGGCCGCCATTCAGATCATGGAGAATTTGGGTTAGTACTCCAACAAGATTAAGCTGGAAGGTGCCTT
>DASUOS010000544.1:0-2279 GCA_036276515.1 Anaerolineales bacterium
GCTAGCCTGACCTACTGGTGAGCAGGAAACAAAAAGCCGGTTTGCTAAACGCAGACCGGCTTTTTGTTTATCCACCTGCCCATCGTATCAGGACCTCGGGCACCCAGAACTTTCCGTAGCCGAAGGCAGACAACAGAATTGAAACTACCAGGATCACAACGCCGAACCAGATCAAGATGCGGTCCTTCGTATCACGCTGCAGCACATCCAGCCACGTGCGCGGACCCACGCCGAAGGCGCGCAGGTCCATCGCGTCGATAATGTCCTCGCTGGAGATAATGGCATGGATCGTGACCGGTACAAAGATCGGTCCCATCTTGCGGATCTGCTCGAACAATCCGCCCCTGATCTTGTCGAGCTCATAGCCACGCGCCCGCTGGGCATCCATCGTCAGCTGGAAGTCGCGGCTGAAGGTCGGGATGAAGCGCATGGTCAGGTCCATGGCGTAGGCGAACTTATCGGAAAGTCCCAGACCTTTGAACGTGATCCCATAGTGTGCCGGGTTCAATGAATACGGGATCAGGATCGTCATGATGGCAATGCTGGAGACGCGCACCAACTGGCTGAACGCATAGAAGGCACGCTCGACGGTGATACTCAGGGTCGGAGTCCAACCGAAGATCGAAAAGGGCGCCCGGAACTGGCGGATGAGATGCTCCTCGACATACATCTCCGAGCCACCCCTGCCCGTCAGGAACGTGAGGATGGCAAAGAAGAAGACGAAGCCGATAATGAACAAGAACGCGCGGCGAATTTCCTTCCAGGTGACGCCAGAGGTCAGCAGGACGAACAGAGCGATGAGCCAGAAGAAAAGCAGGTAACGCACGTCCCAGAACGACAGGACGCCCACAAAGAAACAGGCGTAGAAGATCAACCAGGCGCGCGGATCGAACTTCTGGATGAAAGAGTTTTCACGTTTACGGTAACGCCAGGCGACTAACATAGTAGAAAAGAGACCCTAAAGGTCTTGGCCGCCCGCGCATCCGTGCGGGATGGCGCAGAAGACCTTTAGGGTCTGTACTTTTACCTACCCGACTGTCGCTGCACGGAGCTGTATGCCACGACGAGCAGTGGCACCAGGATCGCGGCGAAGATCAGGTTGGGTCCCGCCGCCGGCAGGAATTGCCCGACGATCGTGACAGGCAGTGTGAAACCATTGATCCAGATATCGGCAATCGAGGCGAAGAGCAAGCCAAGGATATTCCCCAGCATCGCCCACGTCACGGCTGCAGCAATATTCTCGTTGTCACGGAAGAAGTACCGCACCGCCAGGATCAACAGGAAGCCTATGATGATCGCAATGCCTGCAAAGAGCGAGATAGGCGCATCGCCGAAGACGTTATTTTCCGGGTCGAAGAACAGCATATTGGGCTGGTTGCGGTTCAGGAAGTACAGCAGCGCCGTCAGTGCGGCAAGAATACCGCCGATCCACAGCACGGTGTTCATGCTCTGCCGGCGATCCCGGAAAAGCATCCACAAGCCCGAGATGAAACCGATCAATCCGTTGCCGATGCTCCACTGCGGCGAAAGCCCAAAGCCGGTCAGCGCATCGCCGAAGATGTTGCCGACCGCGCCGGTAAAGAAACCCACCACGGGTCCGAAGGCGTAGCCAAAGAACATCGGGATCGCCACAGCAGGACGCAAAGCCACCTGGCTGACAGACGGCACGAAAAAGACGCTGCCGTTGAACAGCCAGGAGAACACCGCATACAGAGCGGCGCCGATCGCCATCCACACCACCTGACGGGTACCCACTTCCCAGATGGGGTTCTCGCGAGTTACGTAATAGATGGCAAAGGCAATCAGCAAGCCAATCACCACGAACACAAAGCGGGTGACGACTGTTGCCTGATCGACCGAGAAATTCAACGCGGCGCCTTCCTGCGGTTCACGTGCCCCCAGCACGAACATGACGACCGCAAACAGGAGCAGAATAACTCCCAGCGAGATCAGGACATTGGTCAGTGATTTGTTCATCTTCTTCTCCTCTGCAAAGATCAAATATGCGCCAAGGCTTCCGCCCGCATGAACCGTCCGGTCTGCTCGAATCGCTTGAGATTGAGAGCCAGGAGCGAGGTCGGGATGAGGCGGTTGGCTTTGAGTCGGTCGAAGTCGCGTAAGACCTCCTGCGGAGGTCCATCTGCCACGAGGCGTCCATCGGCGATCATCAGGATACGGTTGGCGTAGATGACCGCCAGGTCCACATCGTGGGTGATGAACAGGATGGCTTCGAAGCCGGGCATCTGCAGGATAGCATCCATGAAGTTCATGTAGTTCTG
>DASUOS010000545.1:0-2925 GCA_036276515.1 Anaerolineales bacterium
AGTATTCCACGGCCTACCAGGCGTATAACGCTCTGCTGGCCTGGATCGAAGCCCATGACTATCAGATGACCGGACCCATCCGGGAAATCTACATCCGCTACGGCGCGGACGGGTTGGATTTCGAGCTCCCCTCTACGTATCTGGCCGATGATCGAAATCAGTATGTCACCGAGCTTCAATTATCTGTCCTAAGAAAACAGGAGGCATGAATGCGTTACAAATTACTGGGCAGGAGCGGCCTGCGTGTGTCTGAGTTGTGCCTGGGTACGATGACCTTTGGGGATGAGTGGGGCTGGGGGGCGCAAAAGGAGGAAAGCAAAAGGATGTTCGATCTCTTCGCTGAAGCTGGCGGTAATTTTATCGATACGGCCAACAACTATACAAATGGAACCAGCGAGAAGTTTGTCGGCGAGTTCGTGAAGGGTGACCGCGACCATTTTGTCATAGCAACCAAGTACACCCTGAGCGAGCGGGGGACCGATCCGAACTTTGGCGGCAACCACCGCAAGAATATGCGCCGCTCCGTCGAGGGGAGCCTGCGCAGGCTCGACACGGATCACATCGATCTGCTCTGGCTGCACATGTGGGATGGGATGACTCCGGTCGAGGAAGTCATGCGCGCCCTCGACGACCTGGTCCGGGATGGGAAAGCCCTGTACGTCGGCATCTCGGATACGCCTGCCTGGGTAGTCTCCCAGGCAAACACGCTGGCCGACCTGCGCGGCTGGACGTCGTTTGTGGCCTACCAGGGTGACTACAGCCTGGCCAGCCGGGCGGCGGAACGGGATATCCTGCCGATGACAAATGCCCTGGAGATGAGCTTCCTGGCCTGGGGCTTGCTGGAAGGCGGCGAGCTGACCGGAAAATACAATATACCCTCAGAGGAGCCAAAGCGCTCGAATGACACAAATCAGAGGATCAAGAATATCGCCGCGACGCTGATGGCGCTTGCCAGGGACACGGGCCGCACGCCTTCCCAGATCGCCCTCAACTGGGCGCGGCAGAAACCGTATCGGGTCATCCCCATCCTTGGCGCGCGCAGTGAGGAACAGCTGCAGGACAACCTGGGCTGCCTGGACTTTGAATTGACAGAGGAACAAATGAACTACCTGCACGAAGCCAGCCCGATCGACCTGGGGTTTCCCCATTCCTTTCTGGCCAGTGAGCATGTACGCGGCCTGATCTTTGGCAAAACATTCACCCAGATCATGCATCAGCGCGGGTGATGGAGGCATACCGTACCCAACAGCACTGATAAAATAATAGGGAGGAGAGAAAAACCATGAAAAAAGCATTGAAGTACCTTGGTCTTGTGGCCGGCTCGTTGTTGGTGATCGTTGTTATAGCTGGTGTGGTCCTGTTTTTGATCGGCAATTCTCGTTTGAATAAAGAATATGATTTCCCGGCCTCGGAAATTATTCTACCAACGGACGAGGCAAGTCTTGCAAATGGGAAACATCGTGTCGAGTCCCTGTGCCAGGGTTGTCACGGTGAAGACCTGGGCGGCATTGTGAACTTCTTCGACGGGGGTCCGCTGGGCACGCTTGACTCTGCCAATCTCACGGCAGGAGCGGGCGGCATTGGCAGCGACTATACAACCGAAGACTACGTGCGCGCCGTGCGCCACGGCATTGGCAAGGATGGAAAGCCCATCTTTATGCCGGCAGTCGTATCCACGGCGTATTTCAGCGATGAAGACCTGGGGGCCATCATTGCCTATCTGAAAACGGTCCCCCCGGTCGACCGCCAGTTAAACGGCGAACGTTTTTCACCTCTGGCAAAAATCTTGCTGGCATTAGGCAAGCTGGGTGAGCTTCCGGTGGAAAGTGTGAGTCACAACATCCATGTCACAGCGCCGGAACGGGGAGCTACCGTCGAATACGGCGAATACATCGTCAATACCTACGACTGCCGGATCTGTCACGGACAGACGCTGAACGGCGGCCGCCATGCAGATCCCACCATTCAGCGGATCTCACCCAACCTGACGCCTGGCGGCGAGCTTGCCTTCTGGACAGAGGAGGATTTCATTAACACAATCCGGACAGGCGTTACCCCGGGCGGCCACCCGCTCGACCCGGAGCTCATGCCCTGGCAGGAATATGCCAAACTCCATGATGACGAGCTGAGGGCGGTGTGGCTGTATCTGCAGTCGCTTCCAGAGCTTCCGCAATATACGGAGTAATGACAGGGACCTCCAGATTTGGAGGTCCGTCTTTGTCCGGATAGGATCGGATTGTAATCCGCCTCAATCTCAAGCCGATGCCTGACGCGTTACAGCGGCTCGAAGCGCGCCGTAAAGTGCCTGAGCAATTCAGGCGCGTAGGCGAATTTGTAGCCGCGCACGGAGGCGGCGCGATCCTGGATGACTGCCAGCGCATCGGCGACATAATCGAGGTGGCTCTGGGTGTAGGTCCGGCGCGGGATGGCCAGCCGCAGCAGCTCCAGTCTCGGGTAGTGCCAGGTGTTGGTCTCCGGGTCGAGACAGGCAAACATCACGGAGCCGATTTCCACCCCACGGATGCCGCCTTCGCGGTAGAGCTCGACGGCCAGAGCCTGCGCCGGAAATTCATAATTCGGGATGTGGGGAAAGATCTCGCCGGCGTTGACGTACACGCCGTGCCCGCCGGTGGGCTGGATGGTGGGAATGCCAGATTCATTGAGCCGCACCGCCAGATAAGCCGTTTGACCCAGGCGATAGGATAAATACGCTTCGTCGAGGCCTTCGTACAGGCCGACCGCCATCGCATCCAGGTCGCGCCCGGCGAGCCCGCCGTAGGTGGGAAAGCCTTCTCGCAGGATCAATTCATTCTTGACATCCTGGAAGAGATGTTCATCATTCAAGCACAGCAGGCCGCCAATGTTGACGATCGCATCCTTCTTGGCAGACATGGTCATGCCGTCGGCCAGCGAGAACATCTCGCC
>DASUOS010000546.1:0-3194 GCA_036276515.1 Anaerolineales bacterium
GGGCATCCACTTTCACCAGGGTTCGAACTTCCGCGACCCCGAGCCGCTCCTGCCGGCGATCGATCTGGCGCTGGATCTTGCCAGGGAGATCGGCTTTTCCGGCGAATGGCATTTCTGTCCCGGGGGAGGCTGGGGCGCGGCCTATCACGAAGATGAGCTGCCGAACCCCTCCGTGGAAAGTTACGTGCGCGGCATTGCCGAGGCCGTGGTCGAAGGCTGCCGGGCGCGGGGACTGGACCTGCCTCACCTGCACCTCGAGCCGGGCCGCAGCCTGGTTGCACGGGCCGGGGTGGCGGTCTACCGCGTCGGCGCAGTGAAGAGACGCGGGTCAAAGACCTGGCTGCTCATCGACGGCGGCATGGCCGATAACCCGCGCTATGCACTCTACGGGGCGCGCTACACCTGTCTGCCGGTAACTGGCCTGGGCCGCGAAAGAACCGAAACGATCTCCATCGCCGGTCCCTTTTGTGAGTCGGGCGATATCCTGATCGAGAACCTGCCCATGCCGGAGATCCAGGAGGGGGAGCTGATCGTCCTCCCGGTGGCAGGCGCCTACCAGCTGAGCATGTCGTCCAATTACAACGGGGCGCGCCGTCCGGCCGTGCTGATGGTCGACGAGGGAAAAGCAAGGCTGATCCTGCGCCGCGAGACCGTCGAGGATCTTTTGAAGAACCAGTTGTAACCTGGCAATTACAGATAACTCATGCGGGTATAATCCTCCCGTATCCCAACCCCGGCTCCTTAAAGGTAATCGATGCAAACCCTCCCCCGCAAACTTCAACTCTACTGGCCCCTGATCAAATCGCTGCAGACCGGCCTGCTCCTCTCCACCGGGATCGCCGGGTATCTCAGCTCCCGCCCGCCGTTCAGCCTCTCGCTGCTGCTGGGATTGATCGGCAGCCTGTTCCTGGCCATCAGCGGCAGCACCATCATGAACATGTGGTACGACCGCGACATCGACGCCCGGATGAAACGCACTCACATGCGCCCGGCCGCCTCCGGGCAGCTGGACCAGCGGGAAGTCTTGTTTGTGGGCATAACTATCTCCCTGCTGGGCATCGGCTGGGCGCTGCTGATCCAGCCGCTCTATGGCTGGGTTGTCTTTGCCGGCTGGTTCTTCGACGTGATCGTCTACACGGTCTGGCTCAAGCGCCGTACCTGCTGGAGCATCCTGTGGGGCGGCATCTCAGGGGCGATGCCGATCCTCTCTGGACGTGCGCTGGCTGCGGGGGAGATCGAGGGGGTCGGCATCCTGCTTGGTCTTTCCATCCTGTTCTGGATCCCCACTCACACCCTGACCTATTCGATGAAGTTCCGGGTCGATTATAAGAACGCCGGCGTGCCGACCTTCCCGGAGACCTACGGTGAGCGCTTCACCCGCATGACGATTGCCGTGTCGTCCATCCTGGCGGCGGCGGCCATCGGCTGGGCAAGCGTGCTGGTTGGGCTGCATGCCGGGCTGTTGAGCCTGATCGCCGTGCTGACCGCGGTCATGCTCATCCTGGCCTTTGCCACCCTGCGCATCCACACCGACCGGATGAACTTCATGCTCTTCCGCTATGCCTCCGTCTACATGCTGAGCGCCATGATCATCCTGTCGGTGCAGGGATTGATCTAGCCGGCTGTCGGAGAACCGGTTCAGCGTGTTTTTTTCACCGCGAAGCACGCGAAGATCGCAAAGAAAACCTTTTAAACTTCGCGTTCGTAGCGTCTTCGCGGTTCAAATTGGCTTTTCCCGCTTCAAAATGGCGCCACGGCGCCCCTCTCCGACAGGCTGCTAGCCGGTACACAACCGGTATATAGAACAAAGTTTCCTGCCATTGCCCCGGCAGAAGCCCTGCAGAGCGGGACTTTAGCCCGACGATCGCGAAGCGCGCCCCTGGGGCAAGCAATCTCATGGGCGATATGCATACATGTAATTTTTTGCGGGATTGACTCGTCGCTCCCTACGGTCGCTCCTCGGCATGACGAGGCCGGATGTTAAGTAGTAGGTCACGCCTTCGGCGTGACAGTTCCAATTTGAAAACTGCCAGACAACAAAAGGGAGATGATCGTATGCCCACCTTCAACAGTCTCGCATTCCGGGTCGCCAACATGCAGGCGATGATCGCCTTCTATTCGCAGGCGTTCGGCATCCAGTTCCGGGAAGTGAACACCTACGGCATTCTCTCACAGTTCGGGGAGCTGGACGGGCTGACGCTCAAGTTCGTCCCGATCCGCGACGATGCGGATTTCAAAAGTTTCCCCATCCACCAGCCCGGCTTCCTGGTCGAGGATGTGGAGGAAGTGGTGCGGCTGGCCATCCTCCACGGCGGCCGCCAGGAGGGCCAGATCCTGCGCAGCGAAGGGAGCGTCCAGGCCGCCGTCCGCGACCCGGATGGGAATACGATTGAGCTGTATTCAAACCCCTTCCCTTGAAAGAGGGAGAGTGTAGGGCGGGCTTATCGCGCAGCACCCCTCTCTCCGAGAGGGGTGCCGGTTCATGGGGACAGAAAAATCTGGCAGACTACAATTCACTCATTCACTATTGTTTGTTCCTGTGAGCGGCCGGGGCTCTGCTTTATAGGAAGCCAATGTTAAAACGGTCTAAGGGCAGCAGGGTCCGCGTCTTCCAAGCCATCCAATCGTCTGCCAGACAGCGATGGCACAGCGCCTTGATGGATGTAAGGCACTGCTATGGCATAATACGCGCTTCGATCATGGTACCCCGGACGGCCGGATCTGTCCATGTATCCTCCGGGGCCAAGGGTACGGGGTGGATACATCTCAGGGCGCAGCGAAGTGATGTACAATCACCGGCAAAACGACTGTGAGGGATGAAGATGTCTGCTGTAGAAAACACGAATGCACGAGCGATCGTTGTCATGCACGGCGACCAGACCGGCGAGGAGCTGCTGCTGGAGGCCCTGCGCCTGCTGGTCCCGGACGTGATCGGGCTGGAGCTGGCCTTCCAGCATTTCGACCTGAGCCTGGCCAACCGCCGCCTGACGCAGAACGGCGTGGTCAGGGAGGCCGCCGCGGCCATGCTGCAAAGCGGCATGGGGATGAAGGCCGCCACCATCACCCCCACCGAGCCCGGCGACGTGGGCAGCCCGAACGCCCTGCTTCGTGAGCAGATCAATGGCACGGTCATCCTGCGGACGGGACGGCGTATCCCGCGCGTCCGCCCGGTGGGAGGCGTGCATGACCCGATT
>DASUOS010000547.1:0-4930 GCA_036276515.1 Anaerolineales bacterium
GTGAGTCCCCGGCCTGCCTCAAACCGTGGAACGGTTATAATTTCGGGACCCTGACTTGATCGAGACAACTTCATGTCCTTCCCCATCCTCGCTTCCACCTTTGCCAACAACATCCTGCCCATCCTGCTCCTCGGTGGAGCAGGCTTCGCGCTGGGAAAACTACTCGATATTAATGCCCGCAGCCTTGGGCGCGTCGTGTTTTACGTTTTCAGCCCGGTCCTGATCTTCGACCTGCTTCTTCAGAACCGGCTCAAGATCGACGAAGCGATTGGTGTGATCCTGTTAACCATCTGCGTCGTATTGAGCATGGGGATCATTACATTTCTTCTGGGTACATTATTCAAGCTGGATCGCCCCACGCTGACCTCCATTCTCATCACGACTATGTTCGCCAATACCGGCAACTATGGCCTGCCTCTGGTCTCCTTTGCCTTCGGCGAGCAGGCGCTCTCGTATGCAGGCATCTATTTTGCGACGACCACCCTGCTCTTCTACACGCTTGGCGTCCTGATCGCCTCCCTCGGTCATATGAGCCTGAAGGAGGCTGCCCTGGGCCTGTTCAGGATCCCCACCCTGTACGCGGTCATTCTTGCGATATTGATCAATGCCTTTGGCCTGCAGATCCCCGGCCCGGTGGAACGGGCCGTGGATCTGGCCGCGGGCGGCACCATCCCTTTGATGCTCATCCTGCTCGGCGTGGAGCTGACCCGCGTCCAGCTTTCGGGCAGTGTTCGGGCTATGCAGTTGAGCGTTTCCCTGCGGCTGCTCATTGCTCCAATGATCGCCATGCTGCTGAGCGGCCTGCTCGGGATCGGCGGCGCTGCCCGGCAGGGGAGTGTGACCCAGGCCTCCATGCCCAGCATGGTCAGCGCCACTGTGCTGGCAACCGAGTACCAGCTTGATTCGAAACTGGTCACGGCAGTCATCTTCATCAGCACCCTGCTCAGCCCTCTCACGCTGACGCCGCTGCTGGTGTTTCTGGGTCGATGAAAAATACCTTTCGCAGGGCTTTTTTGATTTTGTTTCTTTGGATGCATGCCTTGTTTAACGGGCGCCCGGTCCAGGCCCAGTCGGCGATCGAGCTGGAAAATGTGGAGGCTTCGGTGCAGTTCGGGGAGCAGGTCACGTTCGTCGCCACGGTCAGGACTGCGATCCCCATCCAGGCAGTCGCGATCGTCATCCTCGACGAATCCCAGGGAATTACCGTCATTGAGCGCCTGGATCTGCAGCCCGATGGCCGGGCGGAATACAGGTATGACACACGCCGGAATGCTCTGCGCCCCTTCAGCCGGGTGAGCTGGAATTACCGTTTTACCCTGCCGGATGGAAACACAATGCACAGCGAAGTTTTCTCGGTCCGCTATAAGGATGACCGTTTCCCCTGGCAGACCCTGGTATCGGGCTCGCTGCAGATCAACTGGTATAACGGGGATGCGCAATTTGGCCAGTCCGCCTGGAATGCCCTGGATGCCGGGCTGGAGTCGGTCAGCCGTTTATTGCCGGTGGATACTGCCCAGCCCGTGGAATTCTATCTGTACGGGAATGTCGATGACTTGCGCGGCACCCTGTCGGCGGGCAGCCGGGAGTGGATCGCGGGCCACGCGGACCCGTCGCTGGGGGTGGTCATGGTCGCGATCGATCCTGGCCCGGAGCAGGGCCTCCTGATGCAGCAGCGCATCCCGCATGAGCTCATGCATGTCATGATGTACCGTGCTGTGGGCGCTGGATACCAGCATATTCCTGCCTGGTTGCGGGAGGGAACAGCATCTCTGGCGGAGGTCGCCCCCAACCCGGAATACGATCGCATCTTTCGGGAGGCGGTCACTCGCCAGGACTGGATACCCCTCCGGAACCTGTGCGGCTCTTTCCCCGCCGACGCGGGCCGGGCGTTCCTGGCCTATGCCGAAGCCCGCTCGTTTACCGGCTATCTGCACGAGCTGTACGGCTCTTCAGGCCTGCTGGCCCTTGCCCGGGCCTACGCCAGCGGCGCAGACTGTGAGCGCGGCCCGGAGATCGCTTTTGGCGTATCCCTCTCGAAACTGGAGCGGGACTGGCATGCTTCCGTGGCCGGACAAAACGATTTGATGCCCGCTTTGCAAAACATGATCCCTTATCTGGTGTTGTTATGTCTGGTGCTGATTGTTCCGGCATTTGGAATTCTCGGCGCGATGCGCAGGAAAGGAACTCCCCATGGACCCGAAACCCGTATCCGGAAATGAAATGGTGCGGGCCCACATCTGGATCAGGGGACGCGTGCAGGGTGTAGGCTTTCGTGCCCATGTCGAATACAGCGCTCGCAGGATCGGCGGGTTGAGCGGCTGGGTACGGAATGTAGGCTACGACACGGTGGAAGCGGTCGCTGAAGGAAAGCGCGTCGTCGTGGACCGCCTGATCGAAGCCATGAAGCAGGGCCCGCGCGCCTCACGCGTGGACGAGTCAAGAGTGGAGTGGGAGACTCCGACCGGGGAGTTTACACAGTTTGGGGTGAAGAGAAGCGCATAACGTTAGGCAAATCCCAGCCCACGTTCTTTCAACGAGACCCATTTCCCCTGGCCGATCACCAGGTGATCGAGTACTTCCACATCCAGCAATTTCCCGGCCTGGACGATGGCCCGGGTCACGGCCACATCGTCCGGGCTGGGGGTCGGATCGCCGCTCGGGTGGTTGTGGATGACGATCAGCGCCGAAGCATTCTTTCGTATGGCTTCCTTGAAGAGCTCGCCCACCCGCACCTGCGAAGAATTGACCGAGCCTTTGTAGACCTCCACGGTCTCTAGTACGCGGTTCCTCCTGTCGAGCAGGATCACACGCAGGTGCTCCTGCTCGAGCACGGACATTTCATACTGGACCAGCGCGGCCGCGTCGGCAGGTGAGTTGATCGCGGCGCGCTCCTCAGGCGATTCGAGAGCCAGACGCCGTCCCAGCTCGATGGCTGCCTTGATCTGGGCGGCCTTGGCATCTCCCAGGCCGTGTTGATTCTTCAAGTCGGCAAACGGTGCACGGTGCAGGCCCGTCAGCCCGCGGAACTGGTTGAGCAGCCGCTGTCCCACTGCGACCGCGCTCTCTCCTCTCACCCCGACACGAATGAGAATGGCAATCAACTCTGCATTGCTCAATGCCTGAGGTCCCAGGGATGCCAGCCGCTCGCGCGGGCGCTCGGATTCGTGCAGGTCCATGATCCGGTAAATGGGTTTGATGGTGGCTTCGATCATCGGATTTTCCTTGAAAGCAGTATGGGCCTATTCTATTGGGAAACAGGCGCTGGCCTCCTTTCAATGTCTTAACGAACTGAACGACACAAATGGAAGGAATTGCTTGCTTGACAGTCCCCTGTGCCTCAAGTAGAATGTCCTTCGCCTTATTGATGGGCCTGTAGCGCAGTTGGGAGCGCGCCTCAATCGCACTGAGGAGGTCAGGGGTTCGAATCCCCTCAGGTCCACAGATTGACGATTTTCGATTGACGATGAAATCGTAAATCTGAAATCAACAATCGAAAATTATCCTGGGCCCATAGCGCAGTTGGGAGCGCGTCTCAATGGCATTGAGAAGGTCGGGGGTTCGAATCCCCCTGGGTCCACCTTTTAATGCCCTTCAGGGTATGTGAGAGCGACTTTAACACTGGGTCGCTCTTATGCTATAATAGACAGATATCGTTTAAAAGTCAGGACAGGAGTAGTAGGTCATCCCGTCAGCGAGAAGGGAGACGGGCATAGCCCGGGTGGAAGCCCTTCACCGGCACCGAACGGGAGTGTCATTTAAGACCGAACTCGCCTGTTACTCGCAAGAGGGACTGCTTCGGTGAACCTTCTCAGTAGCCGAAGCCGGGTTAGCCCGTTAGCGCGAACAAAGAGCGATTGAATGTTGGAAGGTTCAACGTTGAAGGGAATACCTGCAACTTGTGACCTTCAAACCTTCAACCGAATCCGGGTGGTACCGCGGAGGCCGTCCTTCGTCCCTGATGTGGATGAAGGATTTTTTGTTTAATTGTAAAGTCTGCCAGATTTCTGGCATCGATTGTGGAGCAAGCTCCGCGACTCCAAATAACGAAAGGAGGCATGAATGAAAAAGAGAATCAGAATCAACTATATCTTCTGGAAACAAGGCCCTCTTCTTCCGGCCTGCCTTCTTGCCCCTACCTGTTGAAACAAATGACAAAAACCCTGAAATGGATATAGATGGAGAAAGAATGACAGAGACGAATAAAAGTCAAACAGTAGAAAAAACAGACCAAACCTCCCGGGATATTTCCTACAACCCGCGGGTTATGGAAAAAAAGTGGCAGGAGAAATGGGAAGCGGACAAGCTGTACCGCTCGGTGATCGACGAGAGCCGGCCCAAGCACTATGCGCTGACCATGCTGCCGTACCCCAGCGGAGACCTGCACATCGGTCACTGGTTCTCGATGATCCCCCCGGATGCCCGGGCGCGTTTCAAGCGGATGCAGGGCTACAACGTCCTGTTCCCGATGGGCTTCGACGCGTTCGGCCTGCCGGCGGAGGGCGCGGCGATCAAGCACAACATCCACCCCAAAAAGTGGACCTACGAAAACATCGACCGCATGCGCACACAGATGCGCTCGATGGGCGCCATGTTCGACTGGGAGCGCGAGGCGGTGTCGTCGGATCCGGAGTATTACAAGTGGACTGAGTGGTTCTTCATCCAGCTGTTCAAGCATGGACTGGCCTATCGCAAGAAGGCAATGGTGGATTGGTGTCCGAAGGACAACACCACGCTGGCGCGCGAGCAGGTCAAAGGTGAGGAGCGGGTCTGTGAGCGCTGCGGCACACCTGTGATCAAAAAAGAACTGGAGCAATGGTTCTTCAAAGCCACGAAGTATGCCGACGAGCTGCTGGTCTTCGACGAGATCGAATGGCCGCAGACGGTGAGAACCCTGCAGACCAATTGGATCGGCCGCAGTGAAGGCGCCTCG
>DASUOS010000548.1:0-3610 GCA_036276515.1 Anaerolineales bacterium
GTGGCGATGATCGGCAGCGCGCCGGTCTCGATGATGCGGTCCAGGACACGGCGCATGTACTTGTCGTACTCTTCGGCAGGTTTGTCCGACCACCAGGTCTCCATACTGACGATGACGATGGAGGGCCGCCAGGCGCGCAGCTCACAGTCGAGCGGGGACTCGCCCGCATTGCAGGATTTCGGGTCGGCGCGCAGGGGCGAGATCACCGCCGCAGCATTGAACCCGCCTTTGACCGCCAGGCTGACGCGTGAGAAGGAGCCTTGGTAATAGTCGATGGTCGGCTGCAGGTAGGCATACTCCTCGCCCAGGCTGTAGTCATCCGGCTTGTCGAACGTGGACAGAAAATAGGAAGAAACGTTCTGGCAGTCGCCGATGATCGAAAAGCGGGTCGGGTCATTGCCCAGGGACAGCCCGTACTCGTAGATGGTCCGGGCGCGGTCACTGACATTGGCAGGCACGATCGGCATGTCCATCCACGCCCCTTTGGGCAGAGGGTCCTTCCGTGCGGGTGTGCCGATCGGCGCGAGGGTGGCCGTGGAGGTTAAGACAGGTGGCAGGGTCACCGGCTCATCGTTCGCAGGGACCGCGGTCGGCTGGGCTTGAACCGGGAGCTCCACAGCGATGGATGGGCTGTTCTGCACGGGAACCTGTCCTGTCGAGCAGGCAGTAAGGAGTACAGTCACGAGTAAAAAGAAAAAAACTTTTTGTTTCATAATCCTAGTTGCACATTTGTTGAATGGCCGCAGCGATTTCACGGACTACAAGTGCTTCGCCGGCCGGCGTAAGATGGATGGCGCTGTTCGTAAATTCCTTCGCAGGGACTCTATCCCAAAGATCGAGATAATTCCAGCCGTTTGTAGAACTATATTCCTGCAGCAGGGTGCGATACGGGTCGTAGGCCCAGCGCGGGTAGAAGAAATTATAGCGGATGTCGCTGTTGGCGCCGTCGCTGACCAGGATGGGCTCATTGACCAGCATCATATTTGGAGCGGCGGACATGCCGGCATCCAGCACATCGAACGCCAGCGCGTTTTCCAGGGTGGTCAGCCCGTGAAAGGTATCATCACCCGCTTCGAAATCGGTCTGGGCGGGCTCGTAATCATCCGGATAGATCTGGTCGATCCCGGTAGCCGCCCACAGCACGCCGTACATTTGCAGCCGGATCAGGTCGGCGACCGCCCGCCTCCGGCTGACGAACGTCTGCTCCCACGTGGATAGGCGGACCAGCGCCGGGTCGTTAGGGTCCAGGGAAAGTCCATAGCTCGTAATCAACCGCTCCACCCGTTGTGCATTGTTGGCCACGATGGGCGATGACAGCTGCCGTTCCTTTGGAAAGGCCTCCAGGGTTGTCAGCCAGACGATCAGATCGGGCTGGTAGTGCCTGGCCTGATCCAGGATCATCAGGTCCTTGGTCAGGGAGATGGTCGGGTAGCCCAAGTTGTAGGCACGGACCGTTTTACCGCAAGCAGGGATCGGACTGGCATTCAGCTGTCCGGCCAGGGTTTGCTTCGGGGTCAGGAGTGTACCCCACACGGATGAGTCGCCGATGAGCAGGACGCGGTACTCGTCGGGGGCTTTTTCCGTCCCTGACAGTTTGTGGGAAGCGAACATCGCATCGAGATCGAAGAGGCTCAAATTATACGATGCACGCGTCTCGCCGAACGGGAACCGCTCTCGGCCCGGGAATACCGAGTTATACAGGGAGAGACTTCCAAACGGAACATTTTTTATAAAAACGAACGCAACATTGAACAGCACGAATAACAAAGCTGCTTTAAGGAGGACGCCCGAGAGGCGGATGCGTGGCTGATTCTGTTCCATAATTACCAGGGTAAATTGAACAGTCTTCTGTACACCGTCCATGATAATTCCGGGCTGCTCAAGGCAAAGAACACCCAGCCCAGTGCAACGAAGTGGAAGGTGAGAAATACTCCGCCAAGCCGCAAAGCGGTTTGCTGACCCAGGTGATTACCGTTCAGGCGGTTTTTCGCAAAATCGCTCCAGCGGTTCTGGAGGAAGAGTCCCAAACCATGCCAGAGACCCCAGTAGATGAAGTTGACCGTCACGCCGTGCCACAGGCCGATGACCAGCATCGTTGCAACCTGGCCGGCGAGGAGCATCATCCAGGCGGGCAGGGACCGATTCCCGCGCAACCAGCGGTTGAACGGGTTGAAAAAGTACGAGCGGATCCACTGGGTGAGCGTCATGTGCCAGCTGTTCCAGAACTGGGTGAGGTTGGGTTTGGTATAAGGCGAGGCAAAGTTTTCGGGAAGCCTGATGCCCACCAGGCGCGCCGTCCCGATCGCAATATCGGTGTAGCCGCTGAAGTCAAAATAGATCTGGAACGCGTACGCATAAACGACAATCCACATCCACCCGGCTGAGCGGACCTGTGTGGCCAGGGCGTCGTTAAGGGCGATCAGGGCCAGTGTGTCGGCGATCACGAATTTCTTGAACAGCCCGAGCACAAAACGCTGGCCGGCCAGCAGAGTTTCATCCTGGGAAAGCAAAAATTCCTTTCGCAGGTCACCGGCAAACCGCTCGGCGCGGTCGATGGGACCGGCCGCCAGCGCGGGGAAGAAGACTACATAGGTTCCAAAGTCGGCCAGGGAGAGCTCGGGAAGGCGTCCCAGTTGTTTGTCGCGCAGGACATGGATCAGACGAAAGGCAATGTAGCTAAAGCCCAGCCAGCGCAGGTCGGAGGCCAGTGCGTTCTCTACGGGGCGGTTTGTCAGGGTCCGGGCGAGGATGCTGGTCTGAATTGATAACGCCGGCGTCTTGAGAATTACAAGAAGGATGATCAATAGGAGAATCACAGCGGCGATCGCCCATGTCTCCCGCTGGGAAAGCCACGAAAATAAAACGACAACGATTCCAAGAAGGAAGGCAAAAACAAAATACGGGATGAAAGGAGGGGGCAGGGTTTCCGTGAAAACCGGGTCGGGTAGAAGGTAGCGGGTAAGTTCGATGAGGGTTGCAATCCCGACGATGATACCCAGGGCAAGTGCATTTTGACGCGCCTTCCATGACTCTGGCCGGGAGGTGAGGAACCACATCAGGATCACAAGTGTCAGGGTAATCGAGGGCAGCCAGAAATCGAAGAATCTCAACGGGAGGGCGGGCTGAAACCAGTAAACCGCCAGCACGCTTAGAGCGAGGAGCAGATACGTCCGCAGCGCGCCACGCGCCAGTGCGCCGGTCAGCAGCGCGGCTGCGAAGGAGGCGGCAATCTCGACCAGTCCCATTTAGAAGCCCTGATAGATCCAGACGGGGCTATCGTCCGTGGTGAAAACGATCAACGCAACCACGATCAGAAAAAGGAAAAACGCCCAGACGTTCTCGGGCGTTGCGATCTTTTGCCAGAGATTCCTTAGCGTGTCCCGCATACCAGCCAATCGCCGCCTTCCTGCACCACCTGGTAGGTGCGGACGGAGAGGTCCAGTTCCTGGTCTTCGTCATTATAGGTGGCGATGATACTGCCGGTGCAGTCGACGAGCGCGGTGTCCCCGTCGCTGCCGGTCTGCTGGCAGGCCATCGCCTCGAGCCGCGCCTCGACCGCCTGGAAGGAGTCCAGCTCGATCAGCGCGTCGTCCTCCCAGTCTCCGCACAC
>DASUOS010000549.1:0-3395 GCA_036276515.1 Anaerolineales bacterium
CATCAAGTGAATTGGAGGCAGTATGCGCGAACTAACCAGTGAGATCCTCGAGCTGATCCGCCGCACATCGTCCAGCCTGCCGAAGGATGTGGAGGAGCGGCTGCAGGCAGCTATCGAAAAGGAGGAGCCGGGCTCGGCGGCGCGCGGCGCACTGGAGACCATCCTCAAGAACATCGAGCTCTCGCGGGCCAACTCCACCCCGATCTGCCAGGATACGGGGACCCCGATCTTCTATATCCATTACCCGGAGGGGTGGAGCACGCGCAAGCTGCGTGAGCAGGTCCGGGCGGCGATTGCGGAGGCGACTAAACGATCTTATATGCGCCCGAATGCTGTCGATGCGATCTACGATAAGAACACCGGCGACAACCTGGGCGGGGACGATTTTCCATACATCCATTTCGAGGAAGTAGACGCTGACCAGCCCCTGGTAATCGAGCTGATGCTCAAGGGCGGCGGGTGTGAGAATGTTGGTGCGCAGTACTCCCTGCCCGATAACAGGCTGGGCGCCGGCCGCGACCTGGCAGGGGTGCGCAAGGTGGTGCTGGATGCGGTGCAGAAGGCCCAGGGCAAGGGCTGTGCGCCGGGCATTTTAGGCGTGTCCATTGGCGGGGACCGCGGCTCGTCCTATGTCAAGTCGAAGGAAGTGTTGTTCAGCAGAATGGGGGCACGCAACGAAGACCCGAAGATCGCCGAGCTGGAGGAGCGCCTGACCCGCGAAGCCAACGAGATGGGGATCGGCCCGATGGGATTCGGCGGCCAGACCACTGTCCTGGATACGAAGATCAGCGGCATGCACCGCCTGCCTGCGTCGTATTTTGTGTCCGTCTCCTATATGTGCTGGGCGTACCGGCGGCGCAAGTTGACTGTGAAGGACGAGGAAGTGGAATACGATTAAGACGATTTACCACGAAGGGTCACAAAGGTGCACAAAGGAAAAAACGTTGTGACCCTTTGTATCCTTTGTGGTGGGAGAATAGAACATGCGCGAGATCACTATACCCATCAGCGATGAGACCATCCGCAGTTTGCATGTGGGGGAGCCGGTCCATTTGAGCGGAGTCATGGTCACCGGCCGCGACGCCGTCCACAAGTGGATGAGCGAGACGTTCATCAAAAAGACGCGTCCGCCTCAGGGGGATGACCTGCAGGTGTATGAACAGATCCGCAAGTATCTCGACCGGGGAGTCTTATACCACTGCGGTCCGGTTGTTTCGGGGATCGATACAAAGGAATACAAATTCGTCGCCGCCGGCCCGACCACGTCCACACGTGAGGAGCCATACCAGGCCGATGTGATGAAACATTTCCACATCAAGGGTGTGATCGGCAAGGGTGGTATGGGGGCGAAGACCCTGCAGGGTTGTGTGGATACCCCCGGCGCATATTTTCATGCCATCGGCGGGGCGGCCTCCTTCCTGGCGCAGACGGTCCAGCGGGTGCTGGGCGTGTACAAGCTGGAGGAGTTCGGCGTCCCGGAGGCGATGTGGGTGATCGAAGTCAGGAATTTCCCGGTCGTCGTTACCATGGATGCCCACGGCGAGAGCAAACACTCCCTGCTCGATGAAAGTTCGGGAAAAGTGCTGGACGATCTGCTTTCAAGACCTTACTGAACTATATTTCCGGTGAAGCCGGCCGCACCTTTCAGGGATGCGGCCTGTGCCAAGGCTGAGGAGCGAGAATTCTCGCTCCTGTTTTGTTCTGCTACAATTACGGCTCATCAAAGGAACTTGCATTGGATCTTCTGCTTCAAATCTTCTGGATCTTCATTAAAGTTAATCTGCTCAGCACATCGGGCCCCGCTTCAGTGGGCCTGCTGTATTATGAGGTGGTCGGGACCCATGTGACCGAGGCGCAGTTCGTGCAGGCGGTGGGCCTCTCGTCTGTGCTGCCGGGCAGCGACGCGCTGCAGCTGGCCATGTACATCGGTTATGCCGTGGATGGCATCCCCGGCGGGTTTGTGGCCCTGGCCGGTTCGATCCTGCCGCCGACGCTGATCATCCTGGGTGTGACCGTGATCCTGCACCGCCTGCGGCGTGAAGCCTGGCTGAGCAGTTTTGTCGAGGGACTGGCGCCGGCCATCTCGGTCCTGATGCTCTTTACGGCCTGGAAGATCTTTGAAAAGGGCGGCTCGGATGGCTGGGAAGCCTGGGCGATCGGCGGTGTGAGCCTGGTCGCCATGTTCCTGAATGCACCGGCGCGCATCGTTGTCATTCTGGCGGGCATCATCGGTGTGATCTTCCTTTCATGAACAAGGTTGATTTTTCGGTCTGGCTGCGCCTGCTGCAGATGTTCCTGAAGGTGAACATCCTCTCGCCATCGGGCCCGGCTTCGGTGGGCTTCCTGTATGAAGAAGCAGTGGGCAAGCTCATGAGCGAGGAGCAGTTCGTCGAAGCGGTGGGGTTTTCGAATGTGCTGCCCGGCAGTGAAGCCTTGAAGCTGGCGATGTTCGTGGGATACGCCGCCGGGGGTCTCCCGGGAGTGATGAGCGCGCTGCTGGGCGCCATCCTGCCGCCGACCGTGCTGATGCTGATTGTCTCGGCCCTGCTGGAACAGTTCCAGCAGGAGGACTGGCTGACCGGGTTCGTGGCCGGGATGAGTCCCGCCGTGGCGGCGCTGATCGTGTTCGTCTCGTGGGAATTGTTCAGGGTCAGCTCCCGCAAGCAGATCGACCGCCGCGTGGTCCTGATCGCGGTTCTCAGCGCGGCTGCGTTCTGGTTCGAAATCCCTTCGCCGTTTGTCCTGCTCGGCGCGGGCGTCCTGGGAGTCGTGCTGTTCGGGAGACGGAGATTTTAATGGAATCAGAACTGTTGATCGCAACCAATGGATTCAAGGGGACGTGGTTTGCCATCGAATATGGCGCCTGGCTGGCGGAATCATTGAATTTGAATATCGCGCTTCTGGGCGTGACCGAGGTCCCCAATCCCGCGGCGATCGACGATCATCACCCGCTCGAGGATGTCTTCGAACGCGCCGTCAGCCTGTTCCGGCAAAAGGGACTGGCCTACAGCCTCGAGATCCGCAATGGGGAGGCGGAGCAGGTCATCCCGGAGAAGTCCAACAGCGGTGATTTCCTCACCGTGGTGAGCCCGCTCGGGCGTACACAGATCCGGCGCCTGTTCTCACGCCGCTCGATCCGCCCGATCATGGAGAGGACTCTGGGGCCGGTCCTGTACGTCCCGGAGTTTCGCCTGCCATTGAAGAAGATCCTGATCAGCGCCGGAGGGCTGGGATACGAAGCCGCGGCAGAGAATCTCGCCCTGCAGATCGCGGCGGTCAACCAGGCCGAGGTGACCATCCTGCACGTGGTCCCGCCGACCGACCTGGATTATCCCACCACGCGCGGCCTGCGCGGTCACACGAAGGACCTGGCCGAGACGGATACCCTGCCCGGC
>DASUOS010000550.1:0-4037 GCA_036276515.1 Anaerolineales bacterium
GCAGTTATCGCACTTCACCACTTTTGGCTGCGGAGGAGGCACCTGCATGAGGCGCCCCACTTCGCGCGACTTCCCCTCGGTCAGGTCCCCGCCGCATTGGGAGCAGGTCTCCGCATCGGCCGGGTTGCGCGTCCCGCAGAATGGGCAGTGGATGTCGGCGCCCTTTTTTGCGGCATCGATCTGTTTGTCGTCAGTGACAAGTTTTTGTTCAGAAGGCAGTTCGAACTGGACGTTCTCCGGCTGCGGCGCGCCGCAATTCTCACAGGTCTTGCTCCCACCCTTATTGCGCGTTCCGCAGTTCGGACAGGTCCATTCGTTTTGAATGTAGCCAAGTGTTCGTCTGCGTGCCATGAAGAAGCTCCTTTTCCTTGCGGAAAATTATAAAAGAGGTTGTCGAAAAAAGAATGCTGTTTACGATTTTGTTATTCTAGAATCCATGCCAGCGAAGGATCTCGTCGATGCGAGAGCTGCAGTCGGGCTCGCGGTGGGGATTGGGATCATTCGCCTCGAACGGACCGTTGCCCGTCAAGGCCTGAAAGACCGCCTCCGCGCCGTTGGCCACGTTCGTCGGATCATAGCCGCCCTCAAGGACAAAGACGATCTTACCGTCGCAGACTTCCTCAGCCAGCGCGAGAACCTTTTGGGCAAGCATCGAGTAGCCTGCTGTGGAGAGTCCCAGCGTAGTGATGGGATCGTTCCAGTGCGCATCGAAGCCGACGGAGATGAAGATCATCTGCGGCTGGAACGACTGCACGAAGGGACGGATGATCCGTTCGGCGACCTGTTCATAGGCCTGGTCTCCGGCATAAGCAGGCAGCGGCACGTTGACGATCCGCTTCCGGGCATGCGGCGCGTCCTCGATCCAGCCGGTGCCGGGATAGATACCCCACTGGTGGGCGGAGAGGAAGGCGATCCGTTCGTCGTTGAGGAAGGCGGCCTGGCTCCCGTTGCCATGGTGGGCGTCGTAATCGATGATCATGACGCGCTCCAGTCCGCGTTCAATGGCGCACCGGGCTCCGATGGCAACGTTGTTGAAAATGCAGAATCCCATTGCCCGGTCCGGCTCGGCGTGATGACCCGGCGGACGTACGATGGCGAATGCGTTGTGCGCCTCACCTTCCAACACGGCACGCGTACAGGAGATCACGCCGCCGGCTGCCAGCAGGGCATCTTCGAAGGAGGAGCGGGTCACATACGTGGGAGCATGATCGATGATCCCCGGCGCCTCTTCGCGGCAGATCCTTTCGATGCCCGCGACCAGGCGCGGGTCATGAATATAGGAGACCTGTTCGGGCGTTGCCGGAACGGATTCAATTAATTGTGCATCGAACGTTCCGAGCCGCGGCTTCAGCAGGTCCAGCCGCGCCGGTCGTTCGGGATGATCGGGATAGATATGACCCGCTGAATCGACCCAGGTATAAACGGTTTTCATAGATTGATTATATCTTTATCGAAGAACCTGCCCAAATTCAAAACCAGTATTTGGAAAGGCAGGGCAAAAGAAACCGCCGCCACGTCAGCATGGGGGGGGCATGCTGATCGCCGGCGGCGGTAGACACCTAATACCTATAAAGGGGAGGGCAGGTGTCGCATTTAATATACTATATTTTATCCAGAAAATCCATATATAAATTATAGGAGCAGGATGGACATCCGTACGACATTTGTACTAGGTTTAGGCTCGGAGTTTCGAGGAAGCAACAACGCTACTTTTGTTTTCGTTCCTGGAAAATTCTCAGCCATTCATCCACTTCTTCAGAGGAGATTTCCCGTTTTTCGTCCCCCCTGGGAGCGGAGGCGCGCGCTTGTTTCAACATCGCCGCAAATGAATCGGAGCTGATGATTCCGGCCTGCGCAGCGCGGGCCTCTGCCTGCACCTGCCTGTCGGAGGTGACCACCGTCCAGTTCTTCGCGCTTTTCCCCAGTGATTTCAACCGCCTGCGAATCGCCTCATCGGCGGAGCTGCCCAGCCGTACAAAGTGTGCAGTGACGGAACCAAATTTGCGGGTCCCGGCGTGAGGCGCCGGCGCTCCATCGAAATAGACGTCCACCTCCTTGCGGGTCATCCTGCGAAACTCCTGGAGAATGGCGATGAGCTCCATTTCATCATCCAGCGACTCCAGCCGCAGGCCCAGTTTGGGGATCAGGTTGTGTCCGTCGATCAGGTAAGGCATCCGTCCATTGTACCCATCCCGCAGAGAAAGTCCAGACCCGTGTGCGACGGAATGACATATATTTCGTATATGAGTAAGACACCTATCATTGTGATTTCACATGGGTGACTTATAATGTGTGGATTGAGAGTGCATCCTTCTCTTTCCTTTCTAGTACTGGATGCAGGAGATTGAAATGACCAACCGAAAATTGCTAGTGCCTCCCCAGGGCGGTATGATGAAAGATTTCGTAAAAAGACTAAAATTGATCGGCCGCCTGATGGGCGATAACCGCGTGAGCGCATTCATCAAAGTGCTTCCGCTGGCCTCGCTTGCCTACCTGATCTTTCCGTTCGACCTGGCGCCGGGAATTGCTCTTCCCATTATCGGCGCACTGGATGACGCCGCCATCCTGTGGATCGGGTCCACGCTTTTTGTGGAGCTCTGTCCGGACAATGTCGTGCAGGAGCACAAAGATTCGCTGGATATGGAATCTGGCGGAGATACCGGCGAGATCGTGGATGCCGAGACAAGGGATATCGATAATAGATAATATTTATGAGACAAACCATCCTAATGGTAATCCTATTTATGGTGGCTTGCAGCGGACAAAATACAGCGACTCCCGCCACGCCGGTCAACGATCCACCGACACCGACTCTACCCTCCCCAGCGACAGTTCCCAGTACATCCGACCCGAGCACCTTCGTGCCCACGGAGGCTGCCTCAACAGAACCTCCGCCCGCCCCATCGACCTTCCCGGATCCCAATGCATACCGGTGGCAGATGATCGCGTCCGGCTTGCAGCGTCCTGTAGACCTGCAGACGGACGGCTCGGGCCGCCTGTTCATCATTGAGAAGGCCGGGCGCATCCGCATCCTCGAAAACGGGCAGCTGCTGAACGAGCCTTTCCTCGACATCACAGACCGTGTCGGCAGCAGGGGTAATGAACAGGGATTGCTCGGGCTGGCCTTTCATCCCCAGGTTGAGGAGAATGGATGGTTCTACATCAACTACACCGATAGGAACGGTGATACGGTTCTTGCCCGCTTCCAGGTCTCGAGCGATGCCAATCGCTCCGACCCGGACAGTGAGTTAAGACTGCTCGGCGTAGACCAGCCTTATCCAAACCACAATGGGGGAGCTCTGGCCTTTGGGCCCGATGGTTATCTGTATGCCGGGTTGGGCGATGGCGGTGCGGCAGGCGACCCGCAGGGGAATGCACAAAGCCTGGATACCCTGCTCGGCAAGATCCTCCGGCTGGATGTGGATTCGGGTGAACCGTATGCCATTCCCGGCGATAATCCCTTTGGGAACGAGATCTGGGCCTACGGCCTGCGCAATCCCTGGCGCCTTTCGTTCGATACAGCGACAGGCGACCTGTACATCGGAGATGTGGGCCAGGGCGAATGGGAGGAGATCGACTTCCTGGCAGCCGGCTCTGCCGGAGGCGCCAACTTCGGCTGGGATCATCGCGAGGGCGGCCACGATTATGAAGGCGGCGGACCTGCAGACATGATCGACCCGGTTGCCGAATACAGCCATGCTGAAGGTGGCTGCTCTGTCACCGGCGGATATGTCTATCGCGGCGCGATGCCGGAATGGAATGGCATTTATCTCTATGGCGATTACTGCACCGGGATCATCTGGGGGTTATTTCGATCGGTGGCTGGCTGGCAGGAACAGCAGTTGTTCGACGTGGATGTCACCATCACCTCCTTCGGCCAGGATGAAAACGGCGAAGTATATCTCGTGAGCGATAGCGGCAGCATCCACCGGCTGGCTCCCAGATAATTCAGGCAAGTATTATCCTCAATATGCAGATTGTCATCTAGATATATGACGCCTGTCACTGGCAGGCGTCTTTTATTTGTCATACAATGT
>DASUOS010000551.1:0-3451 GCA_036276515.1 Anaerolineales bacterium
CGGATACAACGATCAGTGGTTACCTCGCCCGTCCAGCCAGTGGAGATGCTGCCCCGGTGATCCTGGTCTGCCACGAAAACCGCGGGCTCACCCCTCATATCCAGGATGTAACCCGCCGGTTCGCGAAAGCAGGTTATGTAGGTTTGGGCGTCGATCTGCTTTCTCGTAACGGAGGCAGTGCCGCGGTGGGCGAGTCTAATGTGCCGGGCGTGCTGGGAAATACTCCACAGGAGCAGTTTGTCGACGATTTCAAAAGCGGCTGGCGCTACCTGCAGGGACAGGCATTTGCCGACGCCCGTCGCGTGGGCATGACCGGGTTCTGTTTTGGCGGCGGTGTCACCTGGCAGGTTGCGGTCCATATGCCGGAGCTGCTGGCAGCGGTCCCGTTCTACGGCCCGCATCCCCTGCCGGCCGATGTGCCGAATATCAACGCCGCGGTCATGGCTGTCTATGGCGGGCTGGATAACCGTATCAATTCAGGGATCCCGACCATCGAAGAGGTAATGGCCGCGAACAACAAGATCTATGAAAAGGTGATCTATCCCGATGCGGACCATGCCTTTCACAACGACACGGGCGGCCGCTACCATCCCGAAGCGGCGCGCGATGCCTGGGAGCGGATGCTGGCCTGGTTCGAGCAGTATGTCCGCAGTGCCTGAGCGTGCAACTTTTGTCTTCCACTGTCGTATAAGTGATTGTAAACAAAAAAGGATAGGAGATTTATACAATGACTACTCGACCCGCTTTACGTCGTTCCCGCAGGAACCGCATGCTTGCCGGCGTCTGCGGCGGCCTCGGAGAATTCTTCGGCATCAGCGCCTTCTGGTTTCGCCTCGGCATGATCCTTGCCTTCATACCCGGCGGTGTCCCCGGCCTGCTGATCTACGGCCTGCTCTGGATCATGGTCCCGAGCGAATAAGATCTCACAGTCAAAGCAGAAGCCGTGTCCCAAAGACGCGGCTTCTGCATTTAAGTCGGTCACGCTTGCAGCGTGACAGTTGGACAGATCATCACGTCGCCGCGAAAGGGCGCTTTCTCTGCGAGTACGATGTCGCGGCAGAAGGGATTATGTTGTTGCTACGAACTCTCTCTTTTCCACCACGATATTCGCAGCCTTCAGGAAGTTCATTGCATTCTCATCCGTGCGGTAGGCCACGCTGTAGACGATGCGGGAGATGCCGGCATTGATCAATACCTTGGTGCAGTTGATGCATGGCAGGTGGGTCACGTAGCAGGTCGCGCCTTTGGTGGATATCCCATGCAGCGCCGCCTGGATGATGGCATTCGTCTCGGCATGGATCGTGCGGACGCAGTGCCCGTCCACCATCAGGTGACCGATCTCGTCGCAGTGGTCCTGCCCGGCAGGGGAGCCGTTGAACCCGCTTGTCAGGATCCGTTTTTCGAGGACGAGCACACAGCCCACAAAGGCCCGGTCACAGGTGCTCCGTTCCGAAACGGCATAGGCGATCTTCATGAAGTAGGAATCCCAATCGGGGCGCATAATTGAAACTCTCGTTATCTGGCTTTAGGGCGTCAGGGTGTTGAGGTTCCTTCCGGTGTGGCAAGCACCGGTACGGTTGCCGGGACCACGGTCAGGCCGAGCAGGCGCGCCAGCTCCAGCGTATACCGGTCGTGCTGTTCTCGCGCAATCAGGATCGACTGCTCGAGTGACGCTCGGTCAGCTCCACCGATGAACGCGATCAGGGTACCGATCACTGAATTCATATGATCGACCTGGTGAGTCTTCAGATTGATCAGGCAGGTGGGGATCTGCTCATCCTCGGCCTCGCGACGGATCCTCTGCAGGCCGGCGATCGGCTCACTGAGCTCCTCGCGCGGCATCTTGGAGGCCAGGATGGAAGCATCGTCAAACTCGCGCATGTGCCTGTGCACCTTCTGGACTTCGGCTTCGATCAGCTCCGTTGAACAGACGTCGGGTGTGGTGGAAGACCCTGGATCCGGCTCGGCCGCTGACGATATCGCCGAGGTCGCGCTGGCGGAAGAAGGTCGGGCTTGTTCAGTGTTCGTTGCTGCCGGTGTGACCGGCGCGCCGCCGCAGCCCGCCAGTACGATCACAAAAACAAGGATGAAAACGGAGCGCAGATAATCATTTCTCATGGTCAAATTCCCTTTATTAATGAAATTGAGGAACGGGGATGAGCCGTTCCTCAATTGTAGCAAACAAGTTGAAAATACGATCTGGCAGGTGGACGGAAATCCCTTCCTGCGTACCGGCTATGACCCGATCAGGAACCGGCCATGGCCACCGGTTGGGATGCAGGATCGAGCGCAAAGATCTGCAGACCTTCCAGGGAATGGACGTACATGTACTGCCCGATAAAGATACCCTGGCTGCCTGTCCCAAACCGGGTGTTCGCCAGGAAACTGTTCAAGGTGACGTTTCCGAAGCCTGTGGTCCCGGTGAGAGCGCTAAGGCTCGTCAGCCCTTCACTGCCGCCGGTGCTGGTGGCTCCCGGGCAGAGGACCGGATTCGCCGGGAAGATATTTCCAGCCCCATTGTTCGCAAAAACGGGCGGGCTGGCCAGGTTCAATGCCGAGTCAACCAGGTTGATCCCATATTGTCCGTTCCCGGAGTATGTGCCGCCGAAGACGTGCGTGCAGCTGGCCTGGACGGCAACGCCGTCCGTTCCATTGTTGGTGGCTGTGACACCTGTCAGGAATACATCGCCGCCGGCGTCGATGTCCGCTCCAACAGACTGATTGTTATCGAGGACAACGCCGCTGAGCGACGTATTTCCACCACTGACGATCTCCAGACCTTTTCCTTCGGCTACCGAGGCATCATCAGTCTGGGTATTGCTGAACGAGCTTCCGGAAATGGCCACCTCGCCTGCGGCAGTCAACTGACCGCCGAAAAGCATGTT
Organism: Anaerolineales bacterium; assembly: GCA_036276515.1. Classification (GTDB taxonomy): domain Bacteria; phylum Chloroflexota; class Anaerolineae; order Anaerolineales; family Villigracilaceae; genus Defluviilinea. The sequence goes on from DASUOS010000551.1 coordinate 2,886, forward strand.
GCCCACGGCATCGGTATTATCGATGAAGATGTCGGCCAGGGTGTTGATCTGCAGGCCGTGTCCGTGGAACACGGTAGCGCCGCTGGCATCCAGGACCTCACCGCGGTTATTGTTGAAGGTGCTGTCCGTAATCGAGACAGTGCCGACCGCATCGATCTGGGCGCCGAACAGGCGGTTATTGCTGGCTTCCACATTGCTGAGGGCTACATTCGCGCCGCCGGTGATGAACAGCCCGGTGTCGTCGATGAAGCCCGGATCGTCGGTGGTGTTCGCATTGAAGACGCTGTTCGAGATGAAAATATCTCCACCGGCATCCAGGTTGGCGCCCCACAGGAAGTTGTCATTGCCGGTCACATTGTCGATCACGATCACATCCGGTGTGACCACTTGCAGACCATACCCCAAGAAGACTGTCTGGTCGTTCTCGTCATACATTTCCTTGGTGCCGTTGAAGAAACTGCTGCCTATGGTCACCTGCCCGCCGGAATTGATATCCACGCCAACTTCGCGGTTGTTATTGGCCAGGACGCCAGAGAGGGTTGTTGCTCCGCCATTCTCGATATCCA
>DASUOS010000552.1:0-6903 GCA_036276515.1 Anaerolineales bacterium
GAAGGCAGCGCCTTCCCCTCCTGGAAGGGCAACAGCGTGCTCACCAGCCACGTCTACCTGGCCAACGGCCTGCCGGGACCGTTCGTCAACCTGAACAAGCTGACGTACGGCGACCGGGTGATCGTGCATGCCTTTGGGCAGGCGTACATTTTTGCGGTGCAGTCGAACACGGTCGTCGAGCCGACCGACTCGTCGGTGATGAAGCATGAGGATAAGCCGGTGCTGACGCTGGTGACCTGCAAGGATTACGATGAGAAGACCAACAGCTACCTCAAGCGTGTCGTCGTGCGGGCCGTGCTTGTCAGTGTGGAATGAGATTAAGAACTTGTCCCGTCACAAAAAAGCGGCGTTCCGAATGGAGCGCCGCTTTTACTATCCTGCCCGGTGGCTGGTGTTCCAGCTCAGCCAGTAGAACCCGAGATCGTCCATAAGCTGCCTGAATTCCTCGAACCCGACCGGCTTGACCAGGTAACTGTTGGCATGGTTGTAATACGCCTTGGCCACATCCTTCTCCGCTTCGGATGTGGTAAGCACCACTACCGGGATGGTTTTTAGATTGTCATCCTCCTTTATCGTTCGGAGGACATCGATTCCGTCCACGCGCGGCAGGCGCAGGTCCAGGAGGATCATGTGAGGACGTACTGCCCTGGCAGGGTCGGAATATTCGCCGCGCTGGAATAGATAGTCAAGCGCCGATTGCCCATCGAGAAAGTGATGCACCCGGTTGGCGATGCGGTGCTCTTCGAGCGTGCGTATAACAAGCTCTGCATGGTCTGCATTATCTTCGACAAGCATAACGAGCACGGGTTCACCGGTCATGAGATTCTCCTTGTCGCATATGCTGCCATTTTAACCCTTATTGCTCCCCAGGGAAGCGCTGGCTTGAAGTTGAAATGAAGTTGAAGGTTTTGTGTTACAAGTACGGATGAAGGTATCGTCCTCACGCAGCTGACGCGTCCCGCGACAAGGTCATGATATAATCCTGCCAGTTCGACCGTACATTCAACCTGGAGGATGTCCTATGGAGATCACGGTTCAAGAATTCAAGCATTGCGACATGATTACGGTTAAAGGTCGGGTGGATAGTTCAACGGCCCCTCAGCTGGCCCAGGCCCTGGAAGCAGCAAATGATGGAGGAAAATATAAGCTGGTCGTCAACATGGCCGACTTGGAGTACATGTCTAGTGCCGGTTTTCGAGCCCTCCTGGCAGCCCAAAGGAATTGCAAACGGTATAATCGCGGTGAAGTCGTGCTGGCCTCCGTGCCAGACCGGATCCGTGAAGCACTTGAACTGGCCGGGTTTACCGAACTTTTCAAAACATTCGATGATTCACTGACGGCCGTGGGCCACTTCTAGCAATCTGCCCGCCAACTGTGAGCATCGCACTTCATGAAGGGATGTATGCCGCCTTCAGCCATCGATGCTGAGGCGGCTTTCTATTTCAACTATGCATTCCGTTCGATTTGCAGCGAAATTCGAATTCCTGGATGAGATCCGCGAGTTTGTAGGCGAGATCGCCCGTACAGGCGGCTTCGGCGACAAGGATGTGTATAATATCCAGCTTGCCACCGATGAAGCCGCCTCCAACATCATCGAGCATGCCTATGAGGGCGTGAGCGACGGTGTGCTGGATCTGTCCTGCGGGGTGGAAAAGGAGGCGATCCGCATCGTTCTCATCGATTACGGCGAACCGTTCGATCCCTCTGCCATACCCATGCCAGATCTCAAGGCAGATCTCTCCGACCGCAAGATCGGGGGACTTGGTATCTTTCTCATGCGCAAATTGATGGACGAAGTTCATTACGAGCCCAGGGACGACAAAAGCAATGTGCTGACGATGATAAAACGAAAGAGGTAACCGGCATGAAAGCCGCCCCGCGTTCTCCTCTTTCACCGGATTGGCGTGAGATCGCCAGCCTGGGGGAGCAGATCGTTAGTGCGCCATCCCTGTCGGAACAGCGTGAGATCATCGTTGGCATCACGTCGCGCCTGGTGAAGGGCGATGCCTACGTCTGGCTGCACGAAAGTCTTTTCCATTTACCGAACATTTCAGAAAACACACTTTTTCCGGAGGAACCCACCCGGCCGGGGATGAAGCTCGCCATGAAGACGCGCGGAGTCTGCACCCACCAGCCGCGCTTGAAGGGCAGGAAGGGGAGAGGTGCTCCTCGTGAGACCTGGGCAGCCGTCCCGCTCGAGGAGCAGGGGATGATGCTCGGAGCCCTGCAGGTTACCCGCCCCATGGGACCGGGGTTTTCCTCGGCCGAGCTTGAATCCTTAAAAGGGCTGGCGGGGGTGATCTCCGTCAGCCTGATCGCCGCCCACCGGATCGCAGTCGAACGGTTCAGGCTCAACCAGTTAAACCTGGTGCGGGAGGTCAGCGCCCAGATCGCCAACGTCATGAACGTGGACGACCTGGCCAGCCGCGTGACCGAATTGATCCAGAAGACGTTCCACTATTATTACGTCGCCATTTTTACGCTGCGCAGGCATTCCACATCCCTGCGCTTCCGGGCCAGCGCGATGCCGAAGGATGCCGGGGCCGAGCGGAAAGGCCGGCGGGGAAGCGACGTCGCCCTCGAAGTGGAAGTAGGCCAGGGACTGATCGGTCAGGCGGCTGCGACGGGAGAACGGATCCTGGTCGAGGATGTGGGGCAGGACCCGCGCTTCCGTTTTATCGATGTCCTGCCCGAGACGCGCTCCGAAGCGGTCCTGCCGCTGAAGATCGAGGACCGCGTGCTGGGCATTCTGGATATTCAAAGCAATCGAGCCCACGATTTTCATCCCAACGATCTGTTGATCCTGGAGGCCCTGGCCGATACGATCGCCCGCGCCGTCGAAGGGGCGCGCCTCTACAGTGATCTGGAACGCCGCGCCGAACAGCTGACCCTGATCGCCGAAGTCAGCAACAGCGTCAGCTCTTCGCTCGAGGTGCGCACCCTCATGGAGAACGTAGCCAGCCTGATCCACGACCGTTTTGGCTACCCCTATGTCCACCTGTTCACAGTGCATCCCAACCGGCGGCTGATCGAATATCAGGCAGGGAGCGGCGCGCGCAGCCGGGAGCTGATGGGGTACACGTTGTCCCTCGATGATGCCGAAGGGATCATCCCCTGGGTGGCGCGCGAAGGGCGAACCGTCCTGGCAAATAATGTGAAACAGGATGAGCGCTATCGTCCCTCGCCTCTGCCCCCGGCAGATACGAATTCGGAATTGTGCGTGCCGCTGTTGTACGGTGACAGGATCGTCGGCGTGCTCGACATCCAGTCGCATTATTCGAACGCGTTCACAGTGGACGACCATATGATCTTCGAAGCCGTGGCCGATAACATCGCCACTGCCATTCACAACGCGGACCTGTACTCCTCCGAGCAATGGCGGCGGCGGGTGGCAGATGGCCTTCGTGAAGTGGCTGGCCTGATCTCCGCTGATGTGAGCGTCGACGATGTGCTCGAAGCGATCCTGTCGGAGCTGGACCAGCATCTCCCGGTGGATATATCCGCCATCTGGCTGCTCGAAGACGACGAGCTGTATCTTGCCGCCTGCCACAATTGTGACGAAAACCTCCTGGAAGCCACCCTGTATGCAAAGCCGGAATATTACGAAGGCATGATGAACGCCTTGTATACCGATCAGCCCATTATTCGCAAGACGACCGATCCGATCTGGATCACCGGCGTGACCGCCGGATTCAATCAGGATTACTCCGGGCTGGCAGTGCCTCTGCGGGTTGGCGACCAGCATCTTGGCCTCATCACACTGGCACACAGCACGCCGGGCCGTTATGGGCACGAAGCCCAGGCCATGACCACCACATTCGCCAGTTATGCGGCGGTGGCCATCGAAAATGCCCGGCTGTACGATTCGGCCCAGGAACAGGCCTATGCCTCCGCGGCCTTGTTGCAGGTGGCGCAGGCGATCGTCAGCCTCAACGATCTGGATGAGATCCTCGGCACGATCATCCGGATCATGCCGATCCTGGTCGGGGTGGAGCGGGCGGCCCTCTACCAGTGGGACGCGGTAAACAATATCTATCGTCCCTCCCAGCAGTATGGCCTTAGCGAGCCGGACGAGCAGGCGTTCTGGAGCCGTTCCTTCTCGCCGGGGGAGTTTGCCTTCCTGGACGCATGCCGCGGCGCAACCGGCATGATGGCCTGTGAGCTGCCCGATCAGCCGGGTCTGAACGGATGGCTTTCGGTGGATATCGATCAGCATGTCAACCTCGGAAACCCGGGGGCGCTGTTGTACGCCATCCCGATTGCGGTCAAGAATGACCTGTATGGCGTGATCCTCATCGAAGAGTCGGCCGGTGGCCTTCGTTTCCGCTCGAGGCGGCTCGAGATCATCACAGGCATCGCCCAGCAGGCTGCACTGGCCATCCAGAACGATCTTCTACAAAAGGAAATGGTCGTGCGCGAGCGCCTCGAGACCGAGGTACAGCTGGCCCGCCAGATCCAGCAGACCTTCATCCCGGAACAGCTGCCGCAATTTGAGAATTGGGAGCTGGCCGCGCGCTGGAAGACAGCCCGCCAGGTGGGCGGCGACTTCTACGATGTTTTTGAACTGCCCGAAAAGAAGCTTGGGCTTTTTATCGCGGATGTCGCCGATAAGGGAGTGCCTGCCGCCCTCTTCATGGCTCTCACACGGACCCTTGTCCGGGCCGCTGTGCTGGAGTTTGCATCCCCGGCCGACGCACTGCGCCGGGTCAACGATCTCCTGATCCCGGACACCAAGCAGGGCATGTTCGTGACCGCGGTCTACGCCGTGCTCGACATGGAAAAATGTGAGCTGCACTATGTCAACGCCGGTCATAACCCTCCGCTCTGGGTGAAGTGCGATGGGACATTACAACGCCTGACACGTACCGGTGTGGCCCTCGGCGCCTCGGAGGAGGCAAAGTACGAGCAGCGCATGATCCAGTTCGAAAGGGAGGATAACCTCCTGCTCTACACGGATGGCCTGACCGAATCATTCAACATCGACGGCGATTTTTTCGGAGAGGAACGCCTGATCGAAGCCATCCAGGCCAATCGCTGCTCCTCTGCCTCCGAGCTGTTGGACGTGGTCGAAAAATCCCTGCTCAATTTTGTCCAGGACATGCCGCCTGCCGATGACATGACAATGCTGGTCTTGAGGCGGGTGTAAAATCGATGCACACAAATCAACAAACATTCAATCGCATATGAGGCTTTATGTACACATCTGAAGGTAAGAAAATTGTCTCCACGGATAAGGCGCCCAAAGCCATTGGGCCGTACTCGCAGGCTATCTGTATCGAAGGGCTGGTCTTCACCGCCGGGCAGGTGGGCCTGGACCCGGCCACGATGGAGCTCGTCGAAGGCGGCGTCGAGGTGCAGACCCGCCAGGTGTTGACCAACCTCAGCCACGTACTGGAGTCGGCTGACTCCGGGCTGAATTTTGTCATTAAGACCACGGTCTTTTTACAGAGCATGGGTGACTTCGCCGCCATGAACGCGGTCTATGCCGAGTTCTTTCCTGAAAACCCTCCGGCGCGCAGCACTGTCCAGGTGGCGGGGCTGCCCAAGGGGGCGCTGGTGGAGATCGAGTGCGTGGCACTGGTCAACCCGGCCCGCGGGGATTGATATCCGAATGCTGGTCGCGCCTTCAGCGTGCCAATTTTCGAGCCTGAGTTTTGGCGGGCAGCAGGCCACCTTGCTGGATTAAGGGATGATGTGCACGTGATGGATGAATCTCTCGTCAAATTCTGGCCGCTCATCCAATCCACGGTCCGTGAGTTCTGGGAAATCATCGAGCCGGCCGTCGAGGAGGCCGCCATCCGCCATGAGATCCCGGTAGCGCTGTACTATTACAGCGAGCTGGGCCTGGACTCATTTTCCACAAAGGAATTCCAAAAGCGCGATCCATTTTCCAATCCACAGGTATTCGAAAAACTATTCGTGACCCTCAATGTCAAAGGCTGGATTCAGCCGCTTGCCGACGGGAGCTATCAGGTCACGGAAAGGGCCCGTCAGGGTGCGCGCCAGATCATCCGGGCCGGGGACGACCAGCTTCTGCCTCTTGAATCGTCGGCAGCTCTCGATCTCCGCCGCCTGGTGTCTCTGCTGAAGCAGCTCGTTCTGGCAAATTCCGTAGCGCCTCAGCCGCCCGAAAAGTGGGCGACCCTGAAACGGTTCCACGTTACCGACAACAGTACTCCGCTGATCGCCCAGATCCGTGACTATCTGATGGATTTGTTTGCATACCGAGATGATTGTCATCTATCGGCATCCTATCCTCATTTTGGGCAGGCAGGCATTATCTGGAGCGTGCTGGGTTCGCTGTGGAGTCAGGAAACGGTGACTGCGGAAAAAATGGCTGAAACCCACTCGTTCCGTGGCTATGAGGCGAACGAGTACGACATTGCCCTTCAAGCGGCGGTCCAACTCGGCTGGGCGGAGGAGGCCGGCGGCTCCAATTTATACAGGATCACCCAGCAGGGACGGGCCATTCGTGAAGAAGCCGAGCGCCTGACCAATGACTATTTCTACGCTCCCTGGTCGGTATTGACACCCGGCGAACTGGAGGAGCTGTATGACCTGCTGTCGAAGCTAAAAGAGGAGTTGATCTCTTTTCGCAGAAGGAAGCAGGTGACGTTGTCAGCGTGACCTGCCTGGAATTTCCCAGCTCGTACATGGTGGTAGAATTAGCGTCCGCAAACAGGTGGGCCTGGAGTACGTTCGCGATCCGTCTTCCGCCTGCGAAAAATGACCTCAAAGATTGCGATTTACGATTATCATTGTAGATCGTACAGAAAAGATGCCACCGAAAGTTTCCATCATCGTTCCCTGTTATAACGAGCAATCCACCATCCGTCTGTTGCTGGAGGCTTTGTGCGCTCAAACCTTTCCACGCGCCGAGATGGAGGTCGTGATCGCCGATGG
>DASUOS010000553.1:0-2447 GCA_036276515.1 Anaerolineales bacterium
CGAAACGGCAGGGTTACGAACCGCGCCACCTGGACGAACAGCCAGACGCCGATCAAAAAAACAGCAGCATACAGGAGCAGCATCCCACCCCAGATGGAACGCTGCAAAAGAATCCCCGCTTCGCTATCGCCGGAGCGTATATAGGTCGCCCACCCGGCCCACAGGCTGATAACGGATGTGAACAGGATCAGCGTTAACCAGAAGGAACGGGGAGCGCTTCTTTGCGGGACCATGAACTCTATTTTATATCGCCGTTCTTAAGAATCATTCTTTTTTCCGCCATGGCCGCCAGGGTAGATGGCAGAAAGATGGCGCCCGGCAGGCTGGAGACCATGAGATAGGCACGGATCAGCACCGAGATGGTCAGGCTCATGGCAGGCGTCACCCCGGCCACATTCGAAAACAGAAAGGTGAAGGATAGCTCCTGCAGGCCATAGCCGTTGATCGAGATCGGGATCAGGGTGATGAAATAGGTCAGGCTCCACACACCGGCGATCATCCAGAACGATACATGCCTGCCCAGGTCATCCACGAACAGGTAGATCGAGCCAAACATGCAGAGCATATGCACCCAGGTGAACATCAGGGAGAGCAGCAGGGATCCGGGCTTCTTCAACCAGATGGAAAATGTCTTCAGAACCCGCTTGAACAGGCGGATGGGCCTTTCAAGGAAAGCAACCATCGAGAGACCAGACGAGCCGCCCGTCAACACAGGCCAGGCATAGGCCAGCCCAAGAGGCGAGGCCATCAGCATCCCCAGCATCCCGACCAGGCGGTCGGCAGCGATGGATGCCAGGCAGATGGCCCGGTCAAAACCCATCTGCAGGATCCCCGCCAGGCGGACGACATCCCCGCCGATGGTCGTCGGAAGAAAGTTGGAGGCGAACAGACCGGTGAATGTCAGGGAGGCGCTGTCCCAAAAGTGAATGTTTACTCCCCCGGACCGCAGAAGAACGTGCCAGCGCCAGACCGTGGCGAAGCGGGAGATCAGGAACAAGATCAAGACCCAGAACAGATCCACTGCTTCGATCCTTTGCACGGCAGAGAGAATCTCCTGCCAGCCGCCATCCCGGAGCAGGACGAACAATAACGCAACGGCAAGCAGGGTCCCTGCAAATTGCAAAATCTGCTGGCGGCGCTGCGACAATACGGAGAACATCGCCTACTTACCCAGGATTTTTCGGATGGTATAGGTCGGTTTCTTTTGCGATTCGTGATACGTGCGGGCCAGTAGTTCCGCGATCAACCCCATCAGGATGGACTGGAAGCCCAGGATAAAGAACATCACTCCCAATTGGAAGAGCGGTGAGCCCAGGATCGAAATGCCTTCGAGCAGTTTTCGGATGAACAGGTACGAGAGCAGGATCCCGCTGCCGAACATCAGCAGAACTCCCGCGCCGCCAAAGATGCGCATGGGCTTGTGGGAATAATCCAGCAGGAATTTGACGGTAAACAGGTCCAGGACGACCTTGACCGTTCGTTCCAGCCCGTACTTGGCTTTGCCAAATTTGCGCGGGTGGTGGCGGACAGGGAGCTCCGTGATCCGGGCGCCGATGGAGTGGGCGAATACCGGGATGAAGCGGTGCATTTCCCCGTAGAGCCGGAAGCCTTCGAGCGAGTCCCGGCGATAGGCCTTGAGCGTGCATCCATAATCGTGCAGGTGAACACCGGTCACCCAGGAGATCAGACCGTTAGCCATGTTGGAGGGAATCGTACGGGTGAGGCGGTTGTCCTTGCGGTCCTTGCGCCAGCCGCTGACGAGATCATAACCTTCATCGAGCTTGGCCAGCAGGATCGGGATATCGGCCGGGTCGTTCTGCATGTCGGCGTCCAGCAGGATGATGATACTGCCCCGCGAATGATCGATGCCGGCGGCGATGGCCGCCGTCTGCCCGAAGTTGCGGCGAAAGACGAGCACGCGCACGTGCTCCGGATCGTTCTCGACGAGACGCTTCAACACCTCCAGGCCGCGATCGGTGGAACCGTCGTCGACAAAGATGACCTCCCACTCCCGGTTCAACGGCTGCAGGGACAGGCAGATGGCCTCCATCAAAATGGGGAGGTTCTCCTCTTCGTTGTAAACAGGGACGATCAGGGAAAGCTCTGGCATGGATTATCTCTTCTTGAGCCGCTCGAGATCTGCATCCACCATCATGGTGACAAGCTCGCGGAAGCCGACAGAAGGTTCCCAGCCGAGGCTCGAGCGTGCCTTGGAGGGATCCGAGATGAGCAGGTCCACTTCGGCCGGCCGGTAGAAGCGTTCATCCTGGACCACGTAATCGTTATAGTCCAGGTCCACGTGGCCGAAGGCGATCTGGCAGAACTCGCGCACGGAATGGGTCTCGCCCATGCCGATCACAAAACTGCCGGGCTCGTCCTGCTGGAGCATGCGCCACATGGCATCCACATAATCCCCGGCAAAGCCCCAGTCGCGCTGCGCTTCCAGG
>DASUOS010000554.1:0-3099 GCA_036276515.1 Anaerolineales bacterium
ACCCCGGCCGAGCTCACCCCTTCTGTCACCGTCAATCCGGATGAGATCCGGACTCAGGCAGTGGGGACCTTCGCTGCCGACCTGACCCTGACGGCATTCGCCGCCATCACCAACACCCCTGCCGCCACGGTGACGCCTCTGGCCTCATTCACACCGGCGGCCACGAGCACCGGAGGTGTGGTTTTTGGGTCGACAGCTCCCGCAGCTGGCGCCACCGCCTCCTGTTACGGACTTTCGTTCGTTAGTGATGTGACCATCCCAGATAACACACCGGTGACAGCCGGTCAGACCTTCACCAAGACTTGGAAGGTAAAAAATGCAGGCTCCTGCGCCTGGGACGCGGGCTTCAAGTTTGCATTTACGGGCGGCGAACAAATGGGCGGAACTACATATACTGTGCCATCATCTGTGGCTGCCGGCGCGGTCACTGACATCTCGGTTGCGTTGACCGCCCCGAATAAGACGGGCACCCTGCGCGGCAATTGGAGAATGTCTACGGCCAGCGGCCAATATTTCGGCGATGAAGTCTATGTCCAGGTGGTAATTGGCGGGGCTGCCGCTCCCACTAACACCGGTGCGGCAGCAACAGCTGCGCCAACGGGAACGGCAACGCCGACGGCAACACCCACCCAATAAAGATAGAAAATCCCTTCTCGCTGAGAAGGGATTTTTATTTTGTGTTAAGGACGAGGCTTCGAGAGTTTCACAATCAGTATTGGTTAAATACCCGCATTGCTGAGGATGGTCATCATCTGGGAGATCATCATGGTGAGTTGAGGGTGCGATTCTTCGAAATGATCAATGGAATCCTGGAAGCGCTCCAGCATAGGCTCATCCGTTTCAGCTCTTTCGCCGGAACGCGCAAGCAGGGCCCGAATGTCTGCATCGAGATGACGGAGCCGCTCACGCTCCGCCTCATCTGTCACTTCGGTATGCTCAAGCTCATGGTGTAGCCGTTCGAGAAGTTCACGCAGATTCTGTTCAGTCATGGAAAAGCATCTCCTTTCCATCGAGATAAGATAAAGCAGGCTCACTTACATTTTACAACGTTTTGGGTCGCCAGTAGATTAATCTGATAATGGATTTCCCTACCTATCACTTTGCGCAGGCAATACATATACTTATTAATGCCTAGTAACCACAAAATCAAAAAGGAGAAATGCCATGTCAGGTGAACAAATTCTGGTTTGGATCGTGATCGGCGGGATCGCCGGGATCCTGGCGGAAGCACTGGTCGGCGGATTAAGATCCGGGCTGATCGGTGCGATCATCGTCGGTATCCTGGGTGCCATCATCGGCGGCTGGCTGTTCGGCGTGTTGGGAATCAACGCCGGGACCGGCATCGTGGCGGAGATCATCAAGGCCCTGATCGGCGCAGCGCTCTTGCTGCTGATCCTGCGCGGGACCCGGCGACTCTAAGTTCCACCCTAACGCTTGCCTCGAGAGATCGGTCAGGCTGAATAGAGGATTTCTCTGTTGGCTTGCTCGATCTCTTCGTATATTTTCCTAACCTCTTCCTTCATTTCGGCAGAAACCCCGGCTGTCTGCGGGATGAATTTGACCATGTCCCGGGCTTGCCGCAACAGGTCTTTGACGCCCGCGAGATAGGACAGGTCATTTTTGCCCAGTTCAGGGGGGATCGGAAATTCGCGCGCTTGCTGGATCAGCTTGCGGGCTCGGATAACACGCTCGGCAGCAGGGATAAGTTTCGCCATAAATACTCCTCCATTTGATTTTACTATGCCAATTTCCTTTGTTCTCTTGACACAGGAAATCCATTCATTTATAATGCAATCGGTTGCATAAATCAAGGCATTATGAGCAGTAAATCCGTTCGCACGATCGCTGATATCGCCAGGCTGGCTGGAGTTTCCAAGTCCACGGTCTCCCGGGCATTGAACGACAGCCCGCTGATCGGCGAGGAAACAAAAGCAAAGATCCGTGCCCTGGCTCGGGAGCATAATTTCCAGATCAATGCTCCTGCCCGCCGCCTGAGCATGAGAAAGAGCCGGACCATTGCCTTTGTGACCCATGCCTACCACAAGGAGTTCTCGGTGGCGGATCTGTTTGGGCTCGAGATCATGGGTGGCATTTCAAGCGGACTGGCGAGCCGCGAGTACGATATGCTTGTTATCCACGTAGACCCGAATGACACAAAATGGGCACACCAGTATTTTGACACCGGCCGTGTGGATGGTTTTATCCTCATGACTTCCACGCGCAAACAGACTCATGTGAAGGCGCTCCTGGAAATCGGGGCACCCTTCATCATCTGGGGAGTGCCGCAGCCGAAACAGAAGTACTGCACGGTCTGCGGTGATAATCTCACCGGCGGCCGACTCGCGACGGAGCATCTAATCGGTTTGGGCAGACAGCGAATTGGCTTCATCGGTGGACCCTCGTACGAGGTAGAAGTTCAGCACCGCTTAGCCGGTTACGAGGATGCCCTGCATGACGCGGGTCAGGAAATCGATCAAATCCTGATCGAATATGGCGATTTCTCGAACACATCTGGTGCAGATGCCATGAAACGGCTGCTCAAAAAAGCGCCGGAGATCGATGCAGTATTCATCAACAGCGATCTGATGGCTATCGCCGCTATGGATGCGATCCGGGAAGCGGGACGCCGCGTCCCCGAGGATATTGCCGTCGTCGGCTATGATGATCTTTCCATCGCCGAGCATAGCAATCCGCCACTGACCACGATCCGGCAGAATATTCCCCTGGCAGGAAAGCTCCTGGCACAGAACCTGATCGAATACCTTCAGACCGGTATGGTGACGAATGTGTCCATTCCTGTGGAACTGGTCATCAGAAAATCTGCTTGAGCTTTCATCTCTTTTTTTAGTCGTCTTTGCAACCGATTGCACAAATATTGGTTGAATCATCTACTCAGAAAGGAAAAGCAAATGAATATCTACCCCTCCTTCAATGGTCTCCGTACTCAGTTATCTCACAAGTTCTTTACACTACGCACAGATGCCCTGCGAGATTCACTCTGGGCAAAACTGACTGGTAGGACGACGCAACTGGCAGGTTTCCCGGACGAATCAGAGAAAAGCCTGGACCGGATATTTATTGGAACGGAGTACATCCCCA
>DASUOS010000555.1:0-11064 GCA_036276515.1 Anaerolineales bacterium
GACGGCCATCTGACTTTCTGGATTGATGGAGCTCAGCAGGCAAACCTGACCGGTATCAACAACAGCATCTACAAAATCGAGACGATACGGCTGGGTGCACCGACTATGTCTATTACAGGCATAAGTGGCGGTTTTTATATCGATGCCTTCGAGTCCCGGCGATTCACGTATATCGGACCCTAATGGCGCGATGATCGCGGTATGCTAGCCTAAAAGCACATTAGCAGATTTCATCAGTGTTGCTTTCTGCCCGCCCGATCACAAATTGCTGCTCTTTACGACATAACCTCGGCCTGATAGACTCATCTTCACTGCCAATGGGTAATTTTCATTGGCAGTTTGTTTAGATGGTACATTGCCCGTCTTCCATGAATAAATCGATTTGAGAGGTAATCTTGACCAAGTATCTACACCAGCTTATTAGAACCATGTTGTTGCTTTTCGTCCTGACCGTGGGATGTTCCACTCGCAGGCAACCTGTTCACATTTCAACTTCCACCCCAGATCAAAACGGATTGACTCACACGATTGAGTCTACCAGCTCTCCAGCCGATATTTCTACACCGATTGAACAACAGGTGCCTTACAGCAAAACCAGCATTTGGAATACTCCCATCGGACCCTCGCCCAAATATGATATCCATTCCGAGGAAATGATTGCCAACCTCAGACTCTCAAACAATGGGCAAATTATCACTGCCGGTGAAGGCTATAATTATCCGGTCTATTTTGCTGATGAAAATACGCCTCGCTGGGATATCCCATGTCTCATCAACGAGTGTACGATAGCCAGTTCCGATCAACAAGTCGTTCGAACCGAAAGAGTTCTAGACGTTCCTATTCCTGAGGATGCACAACCGGGTGATGACACCGATGGACGAATGATCGTTATCGATACCGTCACGTATACGGAGTATGATTTGGTGCACGCCCGGCGTACCGCTACAGGCTGGGAAGCTGGGACTGTCTCGATCTACAACATTCTTTGGGACGCCACACCTGTGAGGCACTCTTCGCGCGGCTCAGGGATTCCCGGCTATGCCGGGCTGCTGCGTCCGTGGGAGATTCGCCAGGGCCGGATCGAACACGCGCTGGCCTTCGGTTATACGGAGCCTGCGGCAGAGAAGTGTGTATTCCCCGCCTCCAAAACAGATGGCGACAGTGAGATGCCCTTCGCGATTCCAGAGGGAGCGCGACTCCAGCTGGACCCGTCTTTAACCGAAGCAGATTTCGACCGAATGGATCTGGACCGCGCCGGGAAAATCATCGCCCGGGCTCTGCAGGAATACGGGATGATCCTGGTGGATCATTCGGGGTCATTCAAGATCTATGTGGAAGACCTGATCAACAATCCTTTTGCTCGCGAGGATTGGACAGACCCGGACCTGAATCTGACCAAAGAGTCGATTTATGGGATCCCCTATACTTCCTTTCGGGTTCTGGAGTTGCCTCCCGAATATTGGGAGCCTTCTGAAAATACTGTCTATCATGGGCAGTGCATTGCCTTCCCAAAGACGCCTTAATCCACCGATTGCCCATCTCGCATATGCTGGATTATTTTCTTGCGGCGATCCATGTCGGCGAGTTCTGTTATGTAAATGAGATATAAAAGGGAACATATCAAAGAGCTAAAAGGGGTTCATTGGATAACTCTCGAGACTACCAGATTCGCAAGAGCTGCCAATGAACCCCAAATCATATTCCTCTACAAGAGGAATACCACGAAATTATTTTTTATAGAGCCAGTCACCCCAGCTCATGATTCTTCCATTTCCGCCTGTGGCCACAGGATAACTTGTACCATATCTGGCGTTTGCCAGCCACGGCACATACTTTGCAGGGTTTGTGACGCCCCATCCGGATCTTTGCATGAAGTCCAGAGTCCGTTTGAGGGCGTTGTTCGACCAGGTGTAGGGATCGCCGTAATTTCCCGTACGATAGAGCAGTTCAGCGGAGACGAATAACCCTTGTAATGCTTCCCAGGAATACATGATGCCGTCGCCTTGCAGCACACAGCACTCGCCTCCGCGTGAGGCATCTTCAACAAGGACACCATCGATGCTGATGCCAGACTTAAGGCAGTAGGGGTTGGTGCCAAGCCAGGCAGGATCATTGCAAGCCCAGGAAGGTTTATAGCCACCAGTATGCTGAAAATAACCGTTTCTTCCCGGAGCATCCGGTGGATAAGCACTTCGCTCTCCGAGGAACGCCCGGATGATCAATGAG
The DNA here is from genome assembly GCA_036276515.1 of Anaerolineales bacterium. GTDB lineage: Bacteria > Chloroflexota > Anaerolineae > Anaerolineales > Villigracilaceae > Defluviilinea. The sequence continues at coordinate 2,227 of DASUOS010000555.1, forward strand.
GATCGTTGAACATCGGCATGATCACCCAAGTAAATGCTGGCAGCAATCCGGCTGGCACAGGCATATGTGTTCCAATTCCCGGCCGCATTTTCACAGGTAAAGGTGATGGCTTTCCATCGGCTATGCGTGCCGATATTGGTTGTTCGGATTGGACCCAGCCACGCTCTGAACTCATTATCAGCCGCCGAATCGTAATTCTTAAGGTCGATGAGATCGGCGGAGATGACGTATGCACCGATCTGACGCCCTGCCGCCAATACACCATTCGACGTCTGCCATTCGGCAGATGCATCCAGTGATTGCTTGGCAGCAATAATCGCATTTCGTACTTTGCTTCGCAAAGCAGGGTCAGCAGTTCTTGCGTAGACCAAGGCACCTGCGAGCGTGTAAATAGCGTGTTTATTATCCTGGTTCTTTAGATCGGCAGTACCCCAGCTTCCGTACGCAGTCATACGCATCTTATCCCAGGCAGTCCCGGAAGTGGGGAGGTTCATTAATTCAGTTGAGGATATCCATATGCCACTACCCGTAGAAGGTGACAATTGGGATGGTGAAGATGTTGTAGCAGTTGGTTGAACCGAAAGCGTAGTGGCTGTAGCGGTCGGTTGGACGGCCGTGGCGGTTGGGAGGATGGTGGTTGGTGTTGAGGCAGGCAGTAGGGCGGTGGGGCTGGGAAGCGCAATAGTCGGATCAACCGTGGGCTGAAGAGTTGAGGTTGGCAGCGGAATGTTCACTGTGTCAGCGAGTTCGATGACAAGTTCAGGAGCGGCACTTCCTTCACGGGATGACAATCCCAGCATGTCGGCGGCATCCGTAGCCAGGACGAAGCTATAGGTGCCGTCGGTTGTAATGATATTTGTCACATCATAATCAACCCAGCTGTTTAAAGTCAGCGCACCTTTGTCGTCCAGCATATCGCTCGTCCGTGCAGGCCGATTATTCCAGGTGATGCCTGTCTCGGTCCAGTCATTGCTTGTCGTATAGAGTGCTGGACCGTTGCGGGTGGCGTCGGTTACGTATACACGCATCCTGGCGCTGCTCACAGTGCCCGAAATACCCGTGACCGTAAACCGCATGTAACTTTCGATATCAGGGTCAGCCGACCCGCCATCCACATAGAGAATTGGGTTATTCCCAAAATTGATGTCTGGTTTGGCTTCAGGCACGCGACTGTCGGCCTCAGCCACGATTGTGGGTAGAGTTGTAGACATATTCATCTGTATGAGGGTATCGGTTAGCGTACTGGCTGCCTTTGCTTGGGTTTGACCAGGGCGGAATATCCCAAATGTTAGGGCGATTGCCATGATCAAACGGGTGGTTCTTAGGATTGTATTGTTCATCGTTTTCTCCTTGTTGCATTGTTGTTCACTTCCGTAATGAGCAGGAACCGCAGTGAACCGCTATAACTTTATGCCAGTAACCGGAAAACAAGAAGAAAAACACTCGGAAATTTGCAAACACATCTGTAAACATAGGCCTTAAGTCATGGGTGGTTTTTGGCGAAAAACATCGAAATCCCCCAAAAATTGGCAAAATGATAAACCTGCAAAGTCCTTTTAATCCTTCCCTTAGTTTTGATTCTGAGGATGTCAAATTATTCTGATGGGCTTGTGCAGGTGTGGACGCATTGAAGCGCGCACCTGCATCAGCGGTTCAATGCTCAAGATTTATGCCGGCTGGCCAGGCAAGGCTGCAGGTCTATCGCCTGGAAGCGGGATTTGGCCTTTCGGGGGCAATTGTTGAACCTCCGACTTCTCCATATCCAGAAAACAATACCTTAACCAGACCTTAACTTGACTGTATGGCCATAATGATACAATCTTAATAAATGCTAATCTATCAAATATGTTTGGCCTCCTTACAGAGTTATGAAGTGATTTTTACTGGATCGAGATTATGATATTTGTCATCTTTTCGATAACAGTCAGCGCAATGTATAATCGCTGAAAAGGAGTTGATATGAATGTAGCAGTAATCTGTGTTAGCGCCTATCTGGTTACAGGTCTGCTGGCAGCGATCCTGATCTGGGTAACGCTCATCGCGTCAAAGCGGCAGGATAATAAAACGGAAAGGCCCACTCATAGCTTCTTCCCGACGCGTCGATTTCGGGAGCAGAAGACAAGGCCAAGCAGATTTCACTTCTAAGGATGAATTGGTGCTCGTATATATCGAGCGCCGTTTTTGGTTGAGTCAGGGGCGCCTCCAGTAAAATAGCTGTCCAAACACCTGGCGGCGTCTACGTTACTCGCCGAGCCAGGGTGAGAATATCCCTTCCAAAGGGCTTTTCTCTTAAGAAAAATCACGTCTGGTCTTTTCATCTGCGCCTGAATCATGTATAATGTTCCTGCAGCCCGGCATGGACACGACGGTGTCCAAATTAATAAACGAGGAGTGTGAAGCGTTCCCATTGATCCCTTGATCATGTATGTCGTTTCTTCTTTTTCGAGCAATTCTCCCCGGCCGAGTCTGTATATCGGCCGGTTTTTTGTGCCGGCATCTTCCATTCGGAAGGAGGTGAATTTCATTGGCAGTCGTAAATTTACGCAGTGGCGAATCGCAGGACTCTCTGCTTAAGCGCTTTCGCAAGAAAGTGGTCAAAAGCGGTGTGTTGAGCACGGTTCGCCGCAAACGCTGGTTCGTTTCGAAGAGCGAACAGCGCCGCATGGAGAAAAAGAAAGCAATCCGCCGCATCAAGCGGCGCTCGTTCACCAAGGATGGTGAGTAGAAAGAGGAAGTATGGCGAAAGAAGAAGATAAAATTCGAGCAGAAGGCGTAGTGATTGAAGCACTTCCGGGCACCCAATTCCGCGTCAAGCTGGACAATGGACATGTCGTTTTGGCTTACCTTTCCGGGAAAATGCGGAAACACTATATTCGCATTTTGCTTGGGGACCGCGTAGCGATGGAAATGTCCCCCTATGACCTGACCCGTGCCCGTATCACCTTCAGACAGCGAAAAACCGCCCCCGCTCCTACCGAAAGCTAATTTCGCCGTACAGTAAGGCAAAGTAAAAGGCTCCCATTTCTGAGAGCCTTTTTTTGATTCTGTACGTTTTGCTTCTATGCCAGGGTGCGGAAGGAATTAAGAACTTTCATGTAGTTCGCCCGCTCGAAAGCGGCAGGTTCTTTCACAGCCTGCTGGCTCATGCTGCCTTGCATCTGCTGGATGGAAGTATATTCATGTTCCTTCATCCAGTGTTCCAGCTCACCCAGCAGCGGACCGACGTACTGCTCGCCGTTGTACAGCAGGGTGGAGGCCATCATGGCAATCTTGGCGCCGGCCATCATCGCCTTCAGCACATCCTTATGGGTGTGGACGCCGCTGGTCAGGGCGAAATCGGTATTCACCTTGCCGCTCAGGATGGAGATCCATCTGAGGGGCAGACGCAGCTCGGCCGATGTACTGAGGTCCAGGCTGTGGACGATCTCCAGCTCGTCGAGATCGAAATCGGGCTGGTAAAAGCGGTTGAAGAGGACCAGGCCATCGGCGCCGGCGTCGACCAGCCGTTTGGCAAAGTTGGGAATGGAGGTGACAAATGGGCTGATCTTGACCGCCAGGGGGATCGTGATGGAGGATTTGACCTCCGCCACCAGTTCCACCTGCATTTCTTCGATATCTGCAGAAGTCATATCGACATCTGTGGAGATGAAGTACAGGTTGAGCTCCAGCGCATCGGCCCCCGCTTCTTCGATGCGGCGGGCGTAGCTGGTCCAGCCGCCTCTGGAAACACCGTTCAGGCTCCCTATCACGGGGACGGTCAGCGCTTTCTTGAGTCCCGCCACCTGGTTGAGATAGGTTTCCGGCCGGACAGCGTACAGACCGCCATCTGGCAAGTGTGAAAGGGCTTCGGGGAAGGCATCGGTGCCGCGCGAGAGGTAATGATCCAGCTCGAGGCTCTCGTGGATGATCTGCTCTTCGAAGAGTGAATACATCACGACTGCGCCGATGCCGGCATCCTCCAGCTTCTGGGCCCTCTCCACTTTCTTGGAGAGGGGCGAGGCGGAGGCGACGAGTGGGTTCTTTAAACGGAGGCCCAGGTAGGTTGTGGAAAGATCCGTCATGGTTTACTCCTTGTGTCCGTTGCCATTGTTGTTATCGTAGTGCATGGCGGCCATCTGCTGGTACAGCGTCCAGCGGCTCTTGGCATCCCGCTGAGCATCCTGCATCAGTTCCTCGGCGCGAGTTTCATCGAGCTGGGTGAGCATCTTGTAGCGGGTTTCGTTGTAGGCATATTGCGAGATCGGGATGGTCGGTTCCTTGGATTCGATGATGAGCGGGTTTTGTCCCTGCACGGCAAGGCGCGGGTCGTAGCGATACATCGGCCAGTGACCGGACTGCACTGCCAGCTTTGTCTGGTCGAGACTCCTGGCCATGTCATAACCGTGGGCAATACAGGGGCTGTAGGCGATAATGAGGGAAGGTCCATCGTAGGATTCTGCCTCCAGCATGGCTCGCAGCGTTTGCTGGTCATTGGCGCCCATAGCCACGCGTGCCACATACACGTACCCGTAGGACATGGCGATCAGGCCGAGATCCTTCTTGGGCAGCCCCTTGCCACCCATGGCAAACTTGGCAACTGCGGCACGCGGCGTAGCCTTACTGGCCTGGCCGCCGGTATTGGAATAGACTTCGGTGTCGAGCACCAGGATGTTGACGTTGCGCCCGCTGGCCAGGACATGGTCGAGGCCACCGTAGCCGATATCGTAGGCCCAGCCGTCGCCGCCGATGATCCAGACGGATTTCTTGACGAGGTTGTCGGCCAGGCTGATCAAATCCTTGGCTCGAGAATCGCTGGATTTGGCGAGCTTTTCCTTCAATACGGCAACGCGTTCGCGCTGGGAGTCGATGCCGGTTTCATCGGATTGGTCTGCGTATAGCATTTGGGCGATGAAGTCACTGCCAAGCTCCTGGGCAAAGAACCCGAGCAGCTCGCGGGCATATTCATTCTGTTTGTCGATCGTCAGCCGCATGCCCAGGCCGAATTCGGCGTTGTCTTCGAACAGCGAGTTCGACCAGGCGGGGCCGCGTCCCTTGGCGTCGACCGCCCACGGGGTGGTGGGCAGGTTTCCGCCGTAGATCGAGGAGCAGCCGGTCGCATTGGCGATCACAGAGCGGTCGCCGAACAGCTGCGAGACGAGCTTGACATACGGGGTTTCACCGCAGCCGGCACAGGCACCACTGAACTCAAAGAGCGGGCGCAAGAGCTGCGAATTCTTGATGGTAGAGGGGTTGAACAGCTTGCGATCGAGATCGGGGATCTCCATGAAGAAGTCCCAATTCTTGGCTTCCTGTTCGCGGATAGGCGGCTGGGGAGCCATGTTGATGGCTTTGCGGCCCACCTGGGTCTTATCCTTGACCGGGCAGACTTCCACGCACAGGGTACAACCCGTGCAATCTTCCGGGGCGACTTGAAGTGTGTAGGCGTAGCCGGAGGAGAATTCCTTGAACTTGGAAGGCATGTGCTTGAAGGTCTCGGGAGCATCTGCCAGCAATTTCTCATCGTAGACCTTGTGGCGGATGACCGCGTGCGGACAGACCATGACACACTTGCCGCACTGGATGCACAGGCTCTCATCCCAGACGGGGATGTCGAGAGCGATGTTACGCTTTTCCCACTGGGTAGTGCCGGTCGGGAAGGTGCCGTCGACGGGGAAGGCGGAGACGGGGATGTTGTCGCCGTTGGAGCCGATGATCTCGCCGAGCACCTCGCGGACGAAGGTCGGCGCCCCAGCCGGGACCGGCAGCCGGCGCGCGGTCTTGGACGTGATCGCAGCCGGGACTTTAACTTCGAACAGGTTCTCGAGGGTGCTGTCCACGGCGTCGAAGTTCTGCCTGACGACGGCTTCACCGCGCTTGCCGTAGGTCTTTTCAATGGCGTGCTTGATCTCGGCGATGGCGGCCTCACGCGGCAGGATGCCGCTGATGGCGAAGAAGGCCGTCTGCATGATGGTGTTCATGCGGCCACCCATGCCGGTCTTTTCGGCGACATCGTAACCGTTGATGACGTAGAATTTGAGTTCCTTCTCGAGGATGTCCTTCTGGACCTCGACGGGCAGGTGATCCCAGATCTCGTCCGGGCCATACAGGCTGTTGAGCAGGAAGGTGGCGCCCTTCTTGGCGTACTTGAGCATATTCACGCGCTCAAGGAATGAGAACTGGTGGCAGGCGACAAAATTGGCCTGGTTAAGCTCGATCAGGTAGGGTGCGCGGATCGGCTGAGGGCCGAAGCGCAGGTGAGACATGGTCACGGTGCCGGATTTCTTCGAGTCGTAGTAGAAGTAACCCTGGGCGAAGTTATCGGTCTCTTCACCGATGATCTTGATCGAGTTCTTGTTGGCACCGACGGTACCATCTGCGCCGAGGCCGAAGAACACGCAGCTGATGGTGCCTTCCGGCTCGATGATGAAGTGGGGATCCACGTCCAGGCTGGTGTGGCTGACATCATCGTTGATGCCCAGGGTGAAATGGTTCTTGGGTTTGGGGTTGCACAGCTCATCCAGCGCCGCCTTGACCATCGCAGGGGTGAATTCCTTGGAAGACAGGCCATAGCGGCCGCCGATGACCTTGATATCGGCTCGTCCACCTTCGACGAGAGCGTTGACGACATCCAGGTAGAGCGGTTCGCCGAGCGCGCCAGGCTCCTTGGTACGGTCGAGCACGGAGATAAGCTTGACGCTCATCGGCAGGGCCCTGGTGAAGTATTCCACCGGGAACGGGCGATACAGGCGCACGCAGACTGCGCCGACTTTCTCGCCTCGGGCCGCTAGATACTTGACGGTCTCGATGGCGGTCTCGCCGCCTGAACCCATAATCACTACAACACGCTCGGCTTCGGGGTGGCCGAAATAGTCGAACAGGTTGTAGTGGCGGCCGGTCACCTGGGCGAATTTGTCCATGGCTTCCTGGGTGATGGCGGGAACCGCGGCGTAGTAGGGATTGACCGCTTCACGCATCTGGAAATAGACATCCGGGTTTTGGGCAGAGCCGCGCAGGACGGGATGTTCGGGGGAGAGGGCACGCGCCCGGTGGGCACGGACCAGCTCATCGTCCAGCAGGGAGCGAAGCTCTTCATCCGACAGCTGGATGATCTTGTTGACTTCATGGGAGGTGCGGAAGCCATCGAAGAAGTGCAGGAAGGGCACACGAGCCTTGAGGGTTGCCATCTGGGCGATGGCGGCGAAGTCCTGGGCTTCCTGGACGGAGGCGGAGGAAAGCAGCGCCCAGCCGGTCTGGCGGACGGCCATCACATCCTGATGGTCGCCGTAGATGGACAGGGCATGGGCCGCAATGGCGCGGGCTGCCACGTGGAAGACCGTGCTGGTGAGCTCACCGGCGATCTTGTACATGTTGGGGATCATCAGCAGCAGGCCCTGGGAGGCGGTGAAGGTGGTGGTAAGTGCGCCGGTCTGCAGCGCCCCGTGGACAGCTCCCGCCGCGCCGCCTTCAGACTGCATCTCGATCACGAAAGGGACCGTGCCCCAGAGATTTTTCTTGCCTTTGGCCGACCACTCATCCGAAAATTCGCCCATGCCGGAAGATGGGGTGATCGGGTAGATCGCGATCACTTCACTCAGGCGGTGTGCGACGGATGCAGTGGCTTCATTGCCATCGATCATGATAACTGGTTTTTTCATGCTTGCTCCTTTAAAAACGGGCAGTTTGCCCGTGGATTCTCTATCCGTACAAGTTTATCGCCGTTGACCTGTGGGGGTTAGTAATGAATGACTTAAATCCCCGTGCCTGTTGTCATATTTCGGACAAAAATGGGTTGAAATAAAAAAACAGGAGCCTTTTTGCTCCTGTTTTTGGCTCTGCATTACTCTACAGATGGGATTTCTGCCAGTTTTGTATAGGTTTTCAGCCCCTTTTGCCGGGCCAGGTCCACCATCATGTCGGCCCCCTTGGAGTCGCCCCCGACCCGCAGAACCCCATCACATTTTTCCAGCAGGCGCTCGGCAATGGGGTGAAATAATTCATCGAATGCATCATCACCCACCTGATTTGATCCGGCCAGGCGGACCAGGGGAAGAGCGAACCACTCCCCCAGAACAGGAATATGACCCAGCCTGAAAATGGGCAGGGCATACGACTCCATCAGCCGGACATTGGCGGCCATTTTTTCAGGGTCGTCGCCCGTCCCGGAGCGATAGGGACCGGCGATCAGGATCATCATGGAGTTAGCCAAGGTGCTTCTCCAGATGCGGCCTTGCCAGCAGCCAGGCGGCCAGCGACTTGGCATCCAGCACGTCCCCGCGCTCGAACATGGCGTTGACTTCCTTCACTGTAAATTTTTCCAATTGTAAAAATTCGTCCTCATCCCCGTCCAGTGGGTTTTCCCTGAGATCGGTTGCCAGGAATACAGCCATGAACTCACTCGAATAACCCGGGACCAGATAGAACTCTCCAACCTTTAACAAGGTACCGGCTTCCATGCCGGTCTCCTCCCGGATCTCGCGCGCCGCGCATTCCTCGAACGGTTCTTCGCCATCGCGCGTCCCGGCGGGAAGCTCGAGCAGGTCCTGGCCTGTGGCGTGACGGTACTGGCGCACGAAGAGCACGTTTCCCTGATCATCCACCGGTACAAGTACAACCGAGCCGCCGTGCTCAATGATCTCGTATTTTGTCTCGCGACCATCCGGGGTTTTGAGTGTATCCCTGCGTACTTTGAAGGCGCGTCCCTGCAAAAGGATTTCGGAGCTGATGAATTCAAATGGCATGTTGTTTTCCTCTGTTTGGTGTTGCGGCATTATAAGACAAAAGCCCAGGCCTATGCCTGGGCTTGTAACGGAACAAGGATAGTTATGGGATGCTTATTGATTGCCCGGCGGTTAATGTTGC
>DASUOS010000556.1:0-5237 GCA_036276515.1 Anaerolineales bacterium
GGGATAGGTAATTCTGAGCACAACCAGGTCGGTCAACGCAGCGCGCTCTAGAATTTTCTGCGTGGGCTCACCTACTTCCGTTGCCAGAAGCCCGTTCACCCCTTCCTGAGAACACATCTGGTGGAAGCGTTCCTGCAGGGCAGTCACGTCGCCAGTGCTCAGCTCCTGCTGTGACTGAACGGTGTGCAGACCGTGGATGTGGGCATTCTCCCGGCGGGCGATTCGGATGGCTTGCTCCAGGGCAGCGATACTTTCGGATGTATTTGCGAGGGGGACCAGAATGTCCTTGAAGAGGTGTTCCGAGTAGCGGTTGAGCAAACGCGCCTTGCGCCAGCTGCCTACCCTTGACTCTTCGCTGGCAGCGCGAGGATTTCTCTGATGGACCGCCAGCCCGGCGGCCACTTCAGGACGGATCGTCCACCCAAGCTCCTTTTCCAGCTCGTCGCGGTGTTCGGACATCCATACGTACAGATCGGCGACCGTCCGCTGCGGGAACCAGCGCATCATACCGCGCTCGCGGACGGCTTCGGCGAAGGAGAGGAAGAGCTCGTCGTACCAGCGCACGGCTGCTTCCTCGAGAGATATTTCTCTATGAGTATCTTTATCCACCTGGTAGCGGAACCTGTTGATCTCATCCAGCAGCTTTTGATATCGGCCCGGGATCGTCAAGCGCAAATCGGCCGGTGGGTGCAGCCTGTTCAGGCCGGTCTGCTCGAGGAAATCTGCGTATTCCGCTTTGACAATCAGCTCTTCTGCCTGCACGTTCGGGGTCAAGGGGATATCCGTCTGAATCTCGATGACATGCGCCTGAATGGTATTCCAGCCCTCCTGGCGGGCGATCGATACGCGGTGGTTGCCGTCGAGCACAAAGTACACTTCGCTGACCTTGTAGGCCTCGATGGGGGGCAAGCCCTCTCCCAGCGGGTCCAGGCTGACAGCCTTGACGCCCGCCCAGCGTTGCTGGTCGCCGGCGCGGCGCGGCAGAAAAGTGCGTGTGAAATCGCTGTAGCGCCCTACGCTGCCAACAATGGCATCCAGGGGGATCATCTGCAGGCCCCTGTCGGAACGTCCCTGAAGCTTGAGCTTGCTGGCAACATCCTCGTACGAGAGCAGCTCATTCGATTTTCCTGTAATGCGCGCCAGCACGCCCTGGAGTTTGCCCCGCAGGTGCGCGGACTGAAAATCGTGTAAGGCCATCTGGTAATTTGGATTTCTGTTCATCGTTGGGGAAGACCAGCTTTATTATAGTGGCTTGCGTGAGGCATTTCAATATCAAATATAAAGAGGCGTCCGCAAATGAGTCGAAGAGAAACACACCACGGAGTTTCTCTTTTCGATCTATCGGGTGAGGGCTCTCTAGCCTGATCCTGTAATTAAGCCGTAAAACGACAAGGCCCATCACCAGGGATGGACCTTGTCGGATTTGCCAGTGAATAACGCGTACGGGAACCTGGCAGAGACCGGCTTTACTTTTTAACCGGGACAGCTATCGACATTCTGAACGGCTTGCTGGATCCGCTGGATACGGTTTTCGGGGTTAGGATGGGTACTGAAGAACTCCGGCGGCTGGTTGCCTTGTCGTGAAGACGCCAGGACCTCCATGACGCGGACGAGCTCACTCGGGTTATAGCCCGAGTCGTTGAGGAAACAGACGCCCAGATAGTCTGACTCCAGCTCATCATCGCGTCCAAATTTGAGGTTGATCAGTTGCCCGATCAGGACCGCGATCTGCGCCCGGCTGGCGCTGGACGGGTTGTTGGGGTCATAGGCCGCGATCACTGCCGCGCCGGTCAGCCCTTCCGTCAGCTTTGCTTTGGCAATATGCTCAGCGGAATGGCGCCCCACCACATGCCCGATCTCATGACCGAGAACGCCAGCCAACTCACCTTCCGTTTGCAGTTTGTCATAGAGCGCCCGGGTGATAAAGACCTGTCCACCTGGCAGCGCAAAGGCGTTGATCGTCTGGTCGTCATCCAAAAGATGAAAGTCGAATTCATAAGGCGACCTGCCAGCCGGGGAGCTCTGGACGATCCGATTGCCGATCTCATCGACAAGCGCCTGATCGGCAGCATTCTCATCCAGTCCACCAAACTCGGCAGCCATCTGAGGAGCCGCTTCCAGGCCAAGAGCGATCTCCTGCTCGGGGGTAATATCAATGTACTGCGTCTCGCCAGTGACGGGGTTATCCTGCCTGGAACTAAAGTAGGAAAACAGCGAAAACGCCGCGATGGCCGCAGCCATGAGCAGGCGCCCGGAGCAGCCAGAGCCGCGTCCACGGGCGCGTGTAGGTACAGTTCTATAATACATAAGACCTCCTGATGGCTTCAAATATACTGAAAAATGAGAAATGGATTAATCAGGGATTACCCCCAGATGAGAGATGACATCCCTAATTGAGGAATTTAGCCAGGGCCTGTATATTAAGAGCGTTCTCACAAACCAAAACCATAAAGGAGATTGAAATGCTTACAAACATACTAATCTGGATTCTGTTGGGTGCGCTGGCGGGTTGGATCGCTAGCATGATCATGGGTCGCAATGCCTCGATGGGTGCGCTGGCAAATATCGTGGTCGGTATCGTCGGTGCTCTGATCGGTGGTTTCTTGATGAATGCTGTTGGTGCTCCTGGCGTGACCGGGTTCAACATCTATAGCATCCTGGTTGCCATTGGTGGTGCTGTGGTGCTCCTGTTCCTCGTGGGACTGATGCGCCGCGCGTAATTTCACGTAAATGACCATCGACATTGATGAAGCCAAGGTAGAGCGTAGTGAGATTGGTTTGTGGCTGGGTTGGACCATAGCCACCGCCGGAGGAATGTTACTCGGGTTCTTGCCCACGATCCCTCTGGTGAACCTGCTCGACCTTGGAGTTGCCCAGATAGCAGTCCCGGTGCTCGCCGGGACTGTTATCGGTTTTGCTCAATGGATCGTGCTCCGTCGTTACCTGACTGCCCATTCGAATTGGGAGTTAGTGGATGGAGTCTCCTGGGCGGCGGGATACATCCTTGGGTTGTTGCTGGTCCAGAGTTTGCCCAATACCTTCTTTGTTGCAACGCTTGGTTATTTCTTATTCGGTCTCATTGTGGCGATCCTGCAATGGCCGGTGTTAAGGCGAGAAATCCCCAACTTGCTGGTGTGGGTGCTGGCAAACGTTGTGGGTTGGGCTGTGGGGTTTTGGGCAAGTCAGGCAGTTCTGCCTCTATTTTTTACAGATCCGCTGGTACAACCCGCAGTCAGTACGACCGTGATCGCGGTGACCAGCGGTCTGGTTGCCGGGGCAATCACAGGTCTTGCACTCATCTGGATCGTGCGCAAGCCCGAACTTGTTTACGAAGCGCCAGCCTGACGGCTGGCGTTCTTTTTGTCAGATAGAAAAAGAGCCATCATTACGATGGCTCTTTTGTGCCCCCAAGGGGACTCGAACCCCTGTTTGGGCCTTGAGAGGGCCCCGTCCTGGGCCGCTAGACGATGGGGGCGTCTATTAGTAAGCGGGCGAGATTGTATCATCGCCGGTCTCAATCGTCAACGAGAAAGACGTGTAATTGACCGGGTCCATGCATCCCGATTGTCAGCGACATCTCAATGTCCGCGGTCCGTGATGGACCTGTGATGACCACCGCGGACGTGGATTGATAAGCGGCCGGGAGACGCGTTGCATCCGCCAGTGTGGGCAGGATGTGCGAGGCGTGTAAGACTGCAATATGGATGCGGGGCAGAAGCGACGCCAGCAGTGGATCGGCTTCTCCATCCGCCAGCAGGATCGACCCGGTATCTGCCATTCCACAGATTGCCTTTGTCACCCCGAGGCGGATTGTTGCATCCGGGGTGTGGCTGATCATGATGCCGGCTTTGTGTAATGAAGCTTCATCCAATACATTCGGCTCAAGATGGATCCAATCGATCTCTCGCGATCGCAAGAATTCGATCACATCATCTGTTAAGTCCTTTGCAGTTGTGCGAATCACATTCCCGTTGACTTTGGTCAACTCCTGGGTGAACCGAGAAATGTTGTCGGGGCCTTCGGGCACTACGACCGGCGCCGATATAGCGGGTTCACCGGCTACTACTCGGGTTTCCCTCATACCTGTATACCTGTCTCCCTCTTTGTCCGTATCCGGTTCCATCAGCAGATCCGAGAACCGGTCCCGAAACGTCCTGCCTGCGAACCGCGGCAAATCTTTGCTAAAGCCCCAGCCGGTGAACGCCGGTAATCGCACATACGGATCAAACGGAGCCGCGAGGCGCGTTCCCAATGCCGCGAGCCTTTGAGAGAAGGCGAACAAGCGCGGGGTGCGCGCGACGAGACTATACATCCGCATAAAAAGGTTGCCCAGTAAGGAAAGTCCACTACTGGTCACTGATGACTGCTTACTGTCAAGCGGAGACTGTCCAGCGCGGACGCGCGTCAGCAATTTGGGCAGATCGATGTCCACGGGACAAGCATCCTTGCACGCGCCGCACAGCGACGAGGCTTGAGCAAGAGGCACAAACTCCGAGCCAAAGAAGCCTGCCGAGATCACAGAACCGATTGGACCCGGATACACACTGTGGTAGCCATGCCCGCCGATCTCGCGGAACACCGGACAGGCATTCAGGCAGGCGCCGCAGCGGATGCAGTACAGCGACTCCTTGAGTGGCGAGTTGCGGAGTCGGGTACGCCCGTTATCGAGAATTACGAGGTGGCGCTGCTGCCCCGGGAACGGACCCTGAATGAGCTGCGTATATACGCTCAGTTTCTGTGTGGTTGCCGAGCGCGGCAGGAGCGACAGCATGAGCGCCAGGTCGTCCAGCGTGGGGACGAGTCGCTCCATGCCCATCAGCGCGATGTGCAACGGAGGCAGGCTTGTGACCATGCGTCCGTTGCCCTCGTTCGTCACAAGGCACAACGTGCCAGTTTCCGCGACTCCGAAGTTGACGCCGCTAATGCCCACGTCTGCGGTCAGGAACACCTCGCGTAGCACTTCGCGAGCCGTATTGGTGAGGATAGGAATGTCTTCGGTGTAGGGGATGCCGAGTTTCTCATGGAAGAGCTGCCCAACGTCCTGCCGGCGCAGGTGGACAGCCGGGGTAATAATGTGAGCCGGCTTTTCATTGCGGAGCTGCACAATGTATTCGCCCAGATCGGTTTCAACAACTCGAATGCCTGCGGCCTCCAGCACATGGTTGAGGTTGATCTCCTCGGAGACCATGGACTTCGACTTGGCGACCTTGCGCACGCCGTTCGAGCGCGCGATCTCG
>DASUOS010000557.1:0-3060 GCA_036276515.1 Anaerolineales bacterium
AGCGCGCCCGCCGGCTACACCGACGATCCGCAGGAGAACATCGTCTACGTCTCCGCCCACGATAACCAGACTCTCTTCGACGCCATCCAGGCCAAAGCTCCGGCAGAAGCAACGCTTGTCGACCGCATCCGCATGAACAACCTGGCGGTCAGCATTGTCATGTTCAGCCAGGGGGTGCCCTTCTTCCATGCCGGCGACGACATCCTGCGCTCGAAATCATTCAATCCCAACTCCTACAACTCTGGTGATTGGTACAACAGGCTGGACTGGACGTATGAGTCGAACAACTGGGGCGTGGGACTTCCCATCGAAGGCACAGGGCAGTGGGACATCTACCAGCCGCTCCTTGCCGACCCGGCGTTGGCTCCTACAAAAACAGATATTGAATTCGCCTCGGCGGCCTTCCGCGAATATCTGCAGATCCGCAAGAGCTCCAAATTATTCCGCCTTGAGACGGCAGAACAGATCGAGAGTATTGTTTCCTTTTACAACAACGGACCGGAACAGATCCCCGGCCTGATCGTCATGCGTTTGATGGACAGCGAGAACCTTGACCCGGTCCACGAGGAGATCGTGGTGCTGTTCAATGCCAATCCCGAACCTGTCACATTCAGCGACCCCGCGTTTGCAGGAAAAAATTTCACATTGAATTCGATCCAGCAGGAATCAAGCGACCCACTGGTGCGTGACTCGATGTTCGATTCTGCCAGCGGCACCTTCACGATCCCAGCGCGGACCACGGCAGTTTTCAACATCCTCCACGAGATTGTTCCGGAACCGACGGCCAGCAGCGCTGCACAGGAAACGCCGGCTGCTTCGAATTCCAATGTGCTTCTCACGCTGGCCGGGGTGATCGGTGCCTTTACAGCCCTGGCCGCGCTGATGCTTGCCCTGCGGAAGAGGGAAAACAAATAACCAATATAAAACGGGCGGCCGATGACAGGCCGCCCGTTCGTTTTGCCGCTGTTATCTACACTAGGGACACTCAATCCGATAGGTGGTTTCGGCCTGGATGTTATTCGGGCCGGTAATGATCAGCCTGACCCAGTAGGTTCCGGCGGTCAGTGGCGGTGTGTATTCGACGGTAAACTCTCGTTCGCCAAAGGTATCGAAGGTGGTTGCCTGGTTGGGCATCGCGCCGCCCTGCTGGGTCTCGAACCGCCAGCGGACCTCGGTCGGCCCGTTTGTCTCGATGGTCCCGGTGATCTCGATCGGCAGGATCGGACCGATACAGCCGGGCACGCTGATCGTCCGCGGGTCCACACTCACGGTCACATTGGTGACGGAGGCGGTCGGAGGCGCCAGAACTGGAATACTGGCCAAATTTCCACCGGTATTTACCACACTGGCCGACACCCAGCAGCTCCTGCCGGAATTCAGCGGATCAACGACACTCCACCAGCTGCCATCCGAGCTGCGGCCGTTGATCTGGGCGGTCTGGCCTACGGTCAGCGCGCTGATCGCCACCCAGGCTGTCCCGGGGCCAAGTCGGCAGTTGACATTCACATCGCGTGGGAAGGCAATGGGGACAGAAGGTGTATTGGTGGCCGGGGGCGGCGATGTATTGGTGGGGGGCGGCGTTACAGTCGGTGTGTCAGTTGGAAACGGCTGTGTGGCAGACGGCGTCAGCAGCTCCAGGGTCGGCGTTTCGGTCACAGGTACGTTCGATGGCAGGTTACAGGCCAGGGTTGCCATGATGAGCACGAGTGCAGGGAATAAAGTTCTTCGTTTCATCCTCTCTCCTTTGTTGGGTTCCATCTTACACGGTCATGATACCACTGACAATCGACCCTTTGGAGCCGGGATTAAAAAAATCGAGCGGACATTTTGTCCGCTCGATCTGCATGTGCTCCTACTTCATCACTGGATAGGGCGCCGGCTGCCGGCTCTTGACCAGGCGGTAGACCGTCTGGCCCACTTCGATACTGGCAACGACGATCACGACCGTGAGCACTACGGTGGGGACCCACTGCGCCACCCACACAAACACGGGTGCACTCTCTGCCAGCGGCGTCCCGTCAAACTGGTCGACGGTCAGGTTGACCAGGGAGGGTCCTCTCAGCATGGCGACCGCCAGGGCGATGTTGCCCAGCTCCAGGGCCGCGCGGGTGATGCGGGTCCACGCCTGCCAGAGACCCTGCCGCAGCAGGATGATGCTGAGCACGATTTCCAGTACGCCCAGGATGTTAATGTAAGGCAGGTAGCTGAAGAAGGCCTCCGAGAGGATCGGCGAGAGGAAGACCCATTCATCGTTCTGGAAAAAGCCAAAGCCGATGATGTTTGGATACAGGTTGAGGACGATCAGGAAGGCAGCCGTAAAGAGGATCGTTGCGATCTGATCTCCGAACTTGACCCGGTCCGGGTCGGGCTCGCTGGCAAGCTCTGCGGGATCCCATTCATCCGTTTCCTTTTCGAGTTCCTCGGCCGGCAGCGTCCTCTCGAGGATGGCGAACACCAGGACGATATTCCCAAAGGCGGCGATCAGCCCTCCAAGCAGGTCCAGCAGGGATTCGCCAACCGTAGCGATAAAGCCGGGCCCGGTCAGATCCGAGTCGGCCAGTCCCAGCCCAAGGCCCACAAGTGAGACAACCAGCAGGACTGAGATGGCGATCTGAGTCACCAGGAGGAAGGTTGGGTAGAGGCGCGGCCCGATCAGGTATTGCCGGGCGCCGTACGATTCGGCCACCTTGCGCGGCGTGCCGTACTCCTTGAGCATCTGGATGACCGTCGCCTCGTCCGCCTGGCCTGTTGCCTGGTTCCGCTCGTCGAGCATATCTTCCAGCGTCGAGCGGATCTCGGCTTCGATGTCCGCCCGGTTCCTGCGCGGCAGGTATTTGCCTACCTCCGCCACATATTTATCGATCAGGTTCATTTTGTTCTCCTTCCTTTACACGAGCATCTGCTTCAGGGTCTCCGCCAGAGCGGACCATTCTTCCTTGAGCTTTTTCAGCACCGCACGTCCCTGTGTGCTGATAACGTAGTAGCGCCGCGGACGGGCCTCGTCCACGATGCGCCAGTCGGACTGGAGCAGTCCCTGCGACTCGAGCCGGCGGAGCAGGG
>DASUOS010000558.1:0-10909 GCA_036276515.1 Anaerolineales bacterium
GGGATAGCTGGACTTCACCCGTCCGAACACCACGGGCGATTGCTCGTCGGTGCGGCGCTTGATGGGCAGCTCGCAGAAATAGTTGCGCGCGATCCAGCTCTCGGCCGGAGACATGACCAGCTGGGCCCGGAAATAACCGGCAGCCGCGTCCACTTCGCCGAGGGTGATGTCGGCCAGGTCACGGTATTTGGAGTTTGTCTGTTTCTGGGGGGCGTTCTTGTTCGGGCGGCCAGGCTCCTGGCGATCAACCGGGAGCGCTTCTTTTTTTCCGAGGAAATGGGCCTTACGCGGCTCATCGTCCCCGATCTGGATCAGACGGGGCAGGAGGGTAAATCGACGTAAGCCGAGCTCCAGCGTCATCCTGGAATAAGGATACGACCTTTTTAGTCAGATTGCAAGCGCCGAATGAGCGGAAAATGAGACCCGCCCCCCTCCGCCACTCCCTTCGGTCGTGGCACCTCCTCCAAATTCATAGTAAAAGTAGGTTGAAAGATCGGTATCTGTTATGAATTTGGGGGAGGCAGGGAGGGGGCCCATAATAAGCTGCGTATATCCACTTTGGTAAGGATGGCTTCCAGGACGCCGCCGCCGATGGACAACGCCTTGTCCGAGACCAGGAAGCAGGTGCTGGGGTCATTCCGGGGATCCACATCGCCGATTTTGAGCCCGCGGGTCACATGCACACCGTCCCGGATGAGCCCGCGCAGCACGCCGGAAAGGGGGGATAGGATTGTTGATTGTTGATTGTCGATTGGAGAATCGATTTTGCCGAGAGGTTCTCCAGCTTCGCAATGATCGCCGATCTTTTTGATTCCCAGAAAAATCCCATCGCTGGCTGCCCGCAGCACCCGGCGCGGGTCGCCTTCAGGCTGGCCGGAGTCGGGTTGGGCCGATCCCTGCCAGTACACACGTCCCAGAGTATGGCTGCGGCGGGTTTCGACGACTGCATGGCAGTTCTCTCCCGCATGGAAGCCGGGTCCCAGCCCGATGTGCAGCGGGACGGGATGGGGGAGTGGTGCAGGAGGATGCTTGATGAGCCGGGCGTCGACCACCACCTGAAACTGCAGATTGGACTGCAGAATATTCGCCTGCGGATCGACGATCACGGGGATCTCGTTCGCTTCGAGGGCAGCTGGAAGCTGGTCCCGTTCGACGAGGCAGGCTGGCACCCCTTCCACAGTATGCCGGCCTTCGTACACCGCTTCTGCAAAGGAAACGGTCCGCCGCACCGCCAGCGGCTGGGGCAGCTCGCTGACGACCACCTGCAGTCCGGCGCGGTACAGCCGGAGGATCGCTCCGGAAGCCAGGTCGCCGCCGCCGCGTACAAGGATCAGCAGCCTACGGTTCGACATTCCTGCTCAGGGAACCTTCTTCCAACAGGGTCGACTGCTCGCGCAGCATGTGACTGAACGAATATAACAGCAGGAATACGAACAGGAAGAAGATCGTGTAGAGAATGGTGAAGGCTGCCAGCCGCATGCTGGGGTCGATGACGATACCGAGGATCTCCTGTGCAGCCTCGCCTGGGTTCTGAATAATATCCCAGGAGTTGAGACGTACGAACCGGCCGATATAAATGCCAAAACTGCTCAAGGCCGAGATCACAAAAACAAAGACCCAGCCCGCCGCTCGCCCGAATGTGCGGGTGATGATATCCTGCATCAGGTAGAGCGATATAACGCCGAGCATCATCCCGGTCCAGGAGCACCAGACGACGATGATCACATCGTACCAGAGCGGGGCATCGAAGGTGCGCCGGGAGAGGTCCTGCAGGTCGGTCAGCATATAGGGCGCGTTGGGGAAGAAGATCAGCCACAGGAAGGCGATCAGCGGGATGATGAGATACAGGGTCGCCCGCCGCCACGAGACCATATGGGCAAAATAGGCCAGCATAAACGGGATCCAGGCCAGGAACAGATTCCAGACCAGGCCGGTATGGCGGCCTGTGTCACTGTAGGCGATGCGCGCCACTACCAGCATGATGCAGATCAGGCAGGCCGCGTTGAGCAGGACAAAGACTGCAATGCTGTAGCGGTTGCGGACAAAGAAATTGCGGGTGTTCGTTAATGACATGATTCTCTTTCGAGGGGCGCAAATGCCCGGGTCAGCCTCCGAGGAAGTAGATCATATCCACGTCCCCCGGGGAGCAGCCATACTCGCTGAGCAGCGCGGCGGCTTCCGCCCGGTGCTGCGTGCCGTGATTGACCACATGGGCCATCGCCTGCCACAAGATCTGCTCACGCGGCTCGCCGCGGGTTGTCTTGTATTGGAATACCTGGTTGAGCTGTTCGTCGGACAATCCCTCCACAAATTCCATCAGCGCTTTTTCTTCCTGAGACCAGCGCTCCTTCAGGGAGTCGAAGGTCGGGAACTCTTCAGGATTGATCTGGACCGTGGGAGAGCTTCCCTGCCAGCGGCTGCGCCAGATCCATTCGGCGAACAGGGTATGGACAAGGGTCCCGCGCAGCCCGCCATGCGGGTAGGATGCTTCGCGCAGGAATTGTTCCTGGGAGAGGTTCCCTGCGGCCTGCAGGATCCTGGCGTTGGCCCACTGGTTGTAGCGATAGAGGGTGAGGACGTCTTGTTTATTCATGGTTGCGTTCCATGCTGGGTGCTGTATGGTTTCCGGTTCGGTTCATGGGCCGGGCGCTCGAGCAGCAGATGACCGAACGTATACAGTGTAATATACAAAAACAAAAAGAAAGCCGCGAACAGGCTGATGAACCCGATCGATTGCAGGCTGGGATCCTGGACGCGCTGGATCGTGAACAGCGCCATGTCCCGGGGGTTGCTGAAGATGTCCCAGGAATTCCAGCGCAAAAAACGTCCGGCGTAAATGCCTGCGCTGCTCAGCGCCGCGACGGCGGCCACGAATCCCCAGCCAACCCAGCGTCCAAATTCCCGCCGGACGATCTCCTGCATGAGGAACAGAGACACCATACCCAGAAGCAAGCCGGTGAACGCAAACCAGATCAGCATCATTACATCGTACCAGACCGGCAGGTCTGGCGCAGAATAGGCAAGATGCTGGAAGTCGGTCAGGATGTAGGGCGCGTTGGGGAAGAAGATCAGCCACACGAAGGCAGCGACAGGGATGACGAGGTAGATCAAATTCCGCTTCAAGCTGATGGTGTATGTGAAGTAGGCGATAAGAAAGGGGATCCAGGCCAGGAACAGGTTCCAGATCAGGAAAGCATAGCGTCCCGTCCCTGTGTATTCCGAGCGAACCCGCCAGATGGCCGCAGAAAAGACCGTGGCTCCGGCCAGGAGCAGGAACATCATTAACCGATATTTGTTATGGGAAAAGTATGTCAGCAGTCGTTGAGTCATGATTTCCTCAGGAATTTGAGCAGGAGGGCATTCGTCTCTTCGGGCTTCTCGTAGTGAGGGATATGCGAGCAGTCCTGGATAACATGAAATTCCATGTGCGGAATCGCCTTTCGAAGTTCATCGCTGTGCCAGAGTGGGACAGTGGTATCGTGCCGTCCCCAGAGGAGCAATGCAGGCGTTCCCAGCCTGCCGATGCTGCGATAGACACCGATGAATGACTCCAGCATATTGTTTCGGATCGTCGAAAGCAATGCGCGCCGAAAGCCCCTGTATTGCATCTGGATCCGGTAAAGCTGCTGAAAATGCTCGACCAGTTTTTTGTCGAAGATATCGGATGCCACGCTCCTGACCAGAACTCCCTCCCCGGCCAGGAAAAGAAGCGCCTCTCCCACGCCGGGCATGGCCACTACTTTCAGAAGCCTGGAATGGGTGATCGGCCGGGCGCCTGCCGGATCGATCAGGATCAGCCGATCGACGCGCTCGGGAAAGCGGGCTGTGAAGGCAGCGGCGATGGGTCCGCCCATCGAAAGGCCAAGAAGGTTGACCGGCCGGGTGAGGCGCAGTGCATCCAATAGATCGGCGAGCTGCTGGACGAAGAGATCGATATTGTACTCTGCCTGCGGCCGGTCGGAAAAACCGCGCCCGAACAGATCGTAGCGCAGAACACGAAATCCATGCCGGGTCAGGAATTGGAAGGTGGGATCGAAGATGAAATACGGAACCGAAAACCCATGGACCAGGACAACGGTATGATCGCGGGTGGGATTGCCCAGCTCATAATGTGTCACACCCGCGGGCAGTTCCACAAACGAACCACCTGTCTGCCGGCGGATATCGTCATTCAATTCCCTCGTTTCAGTTCGAAAGGACAACATTCTGCAATTGCATCGTAGAGACGTTGCATTGCAACGTCTCTACGATGGGGGGTTATTGA
Source organism: Anaerolineales bacterium (assembly GCA_036276515.1). Classification (GTDB taxonomy): domain Bacteria; phylum Chloroflexota; class Anaerolineae; order Anaerolineales; family Villigracilaceae; genus Defluviilinea. The sequence continues at coordinate 4,265 of DASUOS010000558.1, forward strand.
ATTTTACCCAGTGCCCTCAACACCCGTTCCGGCGTGAACGGGAATTCGTCGATCCACACGCCGGTCGCATCGTGGATGGCCGCGGCGATGGCGGGGGCGACGGTCAGGAAGGGCAGCTCGCCGACGCCGCGCGCCCCCCACGGGCCATTCGGATCGGGCACTTCGACGAACACGGTTTCCACCTTTTCGGGGATGTCCCAGATCGTCGGGATGAGATAGGTGCTGAGCTGGTCGGTGAGGACATGGCCGTCCCTGGTCCTGTAATCTTCCATCAGGGAATACCCCTGTGCCTGGACCACAGCACCCTCCACCTGGCCTTCTACCAGGGCCGGGTTGATCGGCTTGCCGATATCGTCTGCCGAGACGATGCGCAGTACACGCACATGGCCGGTCTCGGTATCCACTTCCACCTCGGCAGCCTGGGCTACAAAGGCATAGGCAAAGTTCGGCATGGAATAGCCGGTTTCCTTGTCGAACTGGTTGGTGCGCGGTGCCAGGTATTTGAACTCGGCGATGGCCGGCCGCTCTTCTGCTTTCCATTTGGTGAGCGCCGCTTCTGCCGCACCACGAATGGCGTTGCCGGACATAAATGTCATGCGCGAGGCGGAGACAGAGCCGGAATTTTCCATGGTTGCCGAATCGGAGGCAATGATCCTGACCTTTTCATACGGGACACCGACGGCCTCGGCCGCCATCTGCAGCATGACCGTGTGAGTGCCCTGCCCGACCTCGGCGCCGGCATGGTGGAGCACTACATGGTCGATCTCGCTGTTGCCGTGGATCTCGATCTTTGCCCAGCAGTTCTCCTGGTAGCCGAAGGAAAAGCCAATATTTTTGAACCCGGCAGCAAAGCCGCGGCCGCGGGCGGTGGACGACGGACGATTGTCCATGGTCGATTGTCCACCGTTTGCCCGGTTCCACCCGAATCGTTCGGCTGCCGCTTCGATGCACTGTACCACGCTTACAGGACTCGGCGAAGGCGTGCCTACGCCCATGGTATCTCCATCGCGCAGCGCGTTCTTTAACCGGAACTCGACCGGGTCCATACCCAGCTTGTGGGCGAGTTTGTCCATCTGCATTTCGGCCATGAACAGCGCCTGCGGTGCGCCGAACCCGCGAAACGCTGCGCCAGGCACGTTATTGGTATACACTCCGTACACATCCGTTTTGACATTGGGGATCGAGTACGCTCCCGTGGACGTGATGGCCGAGTTTCCCAGTACCTTGTTGGAGGTGTACATGTAGGCTCCGCCATCCCCGATGATCTCATTGTCGATGGCAACAACCCTGCCATCCTTTGTCGCGCCCCACCTGGAGCGGATGACGGTCGCATGGCGTTTGCCGTGCCCGATCATCGATTCGTGCCGCGACCAGATGATGCGGACGGGCCGCTTGAGCTTCCAGACGGCCAGCGCCAGCACGATCTGCACCGACATATCCTCCCGGCCGCCGAACGCGCCGCCGATCGCCGGGTAGATGATGCGCACGTTTTCGTTCGGCATGTTGAGCGCGTGGGCCACCTGGTGGCGATCCTCATGCGTCCACTGTCCGCCGCACTCGACTACGATGCGGCCTGCCTCATCCAGGTAGGCCAGCCCGGCTTCGGGCTGGAGATAGGCGTGTTCCTGGACAGGGGTGCGGTATTCGCTCTCGACGATCACATCGGCCTGAGCGAAGCCCTCCTCTACATTCCCTTTGCGGATTTTGTAGTGGACGCAGATATTCGAGTCTCCGATGTGCTCGTGGACGCGCGGCGAATCGGGTTTCATCGCCTCCCGCGCGTCTGTGACGACAGGCAGATCTTCATATCCGACCTCGATCAGCCTGACGGCCGCCGCTGCCTGAGCCTCCGTTTCGGCGACCACCGCGGCGATCTGGTCGCCTACAAACCGGACAATATCTGTCCCGGGCTTGCCGCCTTCAGGGATGGGTCCGCACAGGACGGGCTGGTCCTGCCATTGCAGGCCGTACTCATTGAGGGGCACATCCTTTGCGGTGTAGACCGCCGCCACGCCGGGCGCCGCCTCTGCTTGATCGGTCTTGATCCACAGGACGCGCGCGTGCGGGCGGCCGGCGAACAGCATCTTCATATGAAGCATGCCCTCACGGGACAGGTCACCCGAATAGGGGGTTTCGCCCGTTACTTTGCCGCGGGCGTCGACACGAGGGACGGATTTGCCTACTATAGTTGTCATTGTCAATGGTTATCTATGGGTCTCGAATGGAATATCGGTATACATGCCGGTCGGGGCCGATTATCTTTTGTACCGTTTTACTTTCACGCGCGGCGGGGGGACATCCGTCGGTCCATACTGCGGGGGGCCGAACATCCTGAAAATAAATCCATAAACAATGGCCAGGATACCGAAGATCAAAATGGTCATGCCAATGGCAAAGACCAGGTTTGCCATCAGATTGGTCTGGGCCTGCAGGAAGTTCAGGATCACATTCAAACCGGCAAATCTACGCAGGAAGGGATGGACATCGGGCGTACCGAGCCAGTCGGGCGGGATCGGCCACCCGCTGCGAATACCATAATTGACCAGAAGGACCGCAGTGCCGTAGGAAATGATCGGTACAAGAACCAGCAGGACGCAGCCAATGCCGCGCATAATAGGATGGATCTCCCCGCGCTGGGCCCGTTCCCTTTCTCTTTGATATGAAGTATGTCTGCCCATACCTGCCTCTTTTCTAGGTTATCGCCTTCCGGCGTCTTCGATGGCCTGGACGATCTTGTAATAGCCGGTGCAGCGGCACAGATTACCGGTGATCGCCTGTTCGATTTCGTTGCGGGTGGGGTTGGATTTTTCTTCCAGAAGCATGGCGGATGACATCAAAAAGCCGGGCGTGCAATAGCCGCACTGCACCGCGCCGTGCTCGATGAATGTCTCCTGCACCGGGTGCAGGTCGCCATTGGTGGCGAGGCCTTCGATCGTAACGATCTCCGCTCCATGTGCCCGCGGGGCAGGGACGAGACAGGCCATGACCGCCTTGCCGTCCAGGAATACCGTGCAGGCGCCGCATTCTCCTTCGGCACAGCCTTCCTTGGTCCCGATCAGGTTGCCTTCCTCGCGCAATAAACGCAGCAGCGTCTTGTCGTGCCCGCTGTTGAAGGTGTACTTCCGGCCGTTGATCGTGGTCTCGATGGTGGAGGAGGGGAATTGGCTGGAGTCCTGGACCGTACCGTGCAGCGGCTCCTTGCCCCACAACAGGATCGGCTCAGCCGGCATTCCGGCCTGTTCCTGTCCATCGCGGATCATCTTCAGCCCGCGCAGGGTGCCGACCCGCACCATCTCGCGGCGATAAGCAGCGGAGCCGCGGATGTCGTCGATCGGTGTTGACGAGTCCATGGCCTGGCGCGCCGCCTCTTCGAAGACTTCGTCTGTAAGCGGTTTGCCAATGAGGTAGGTTTCTGCATCCGGGGCATGGATGATGACAGGGGCCACCGCTCCCAGCGTGATCGAGGCGGCTTTAACGGTACCCGCCTCCACGTCCAGGACGACCGCCACATCGACGATCGAGATCGCCTGGACACGTCGCAGGGCCAGCTTGATGAACGTCCCGCGTGCTGTGGGATTCATCGCGGGGAAGGAGATATCCACCATCATTTCATCTGCTTCCATCACGGTTTTCCGGACGCCTTTATAGAAGTCCTTCAAGGGCACGGTTCGCAGGCCGCGCCTGGATTGAAGAGTGACGGAGGCATTCAGCGCCATGAGGGGTGTGATGGTATCGTTGGCGGGCGAGGCGGTGATCAGGTTACCGGCGATCGTGCCGCGGTTGCGGATCTGCGGCGCACCCACTTCCCAGGCGGCGCGCGCCAGTGGATAGGCGCGGGCGCGGATCAACCGTGACTCCACACAATGGTTGTGTGTCACCATGGGACCCAGGTGAATGACTTCGTCTTCATCGATGCTGATCTGGTCCAGGCCGGGGATGCGGGTGACATCGATCAGGGTTTCGATCCCCTTGCGGACGCCGCGCTCCAGTTCCAGAATTAAATCGGTAGCGCCCGCTACAATGCGGGCGCGCTCACCCTTCTCTGCAAGCGCGTGAAGGGCTTCGTCAACGGAGGTAACGTTCAGATATTCGTTCCACATAATCAAATCTGTTGGGAAGGGCAGCTGCCCTTCCCAACGTACTCATTATTTCCCGGCGTCGATCACGACTTCGGATCGGCGGTTATAGGTTTCGACGGCCATACGTGCCAGCGAGGTCACGTTGCGGATCGCGGCAGGCAGTGCAGCCGGGTCCCCGAGGCTGGCTTCCACGTTGTCCAGAGCGCGGCCGACCTGCTCGGCCAGGTCGAAGAACGCGGCGTCGTACTGGTAGATCGCTTCGAGCTCCTTCTCGTTGATCTTGACCGCATCGAACAGACCGGAATAGCCGCGCGGGGCGGTGGTGATCTTATCGATGAAGGTCCGCAGCTTGATGGCCGCTTTCTCCATATCATCCACGAACTCGATCATGCCGCTGCTGACCATGTCGCTCTGCAGCTGCGAGGCGCGGCTCCACTGCTCGTCAAACCGGCGGGCCACGGTGTCGCGCAGGAGCTTGTCTGCATCGCGGCGGTTCTGTCGATCGATGTACCCGCTGAAGCCGGGGATGAAGGATGCGACCTTCTTGAACGGGTCGGTCTGGCTGGTCACTTTCTCGAAAAATTGTTCCATGTGTGCCTCCTGTCGAAGCGTAGCGAAGATAGCGCTGTGCGCTACGATAATATACGAGTGCTTCGTTATTTCGTCGCAGCGGTTATTATAGCCTGAATGCTACAGCCCTGCGAAGGCTGGAAAACCACCGCAAGGCTCCTGCTATTGAGGGTTATAATCAGAAATACCATTTTTCTGAACCGGTGCAGCATTCCGTCAGACAGAAAATGAACCTATTCCTGCCCCCAGGGCAGAGATTCAAACCGCCCGGACTGGATACACCAGGAAACACCGGGCCAGGAGGAACCTAATGACACTTGAAATGACAACCGATATTCAATCCCTGCTGGGGGACAAGGCCGAAAGTCTGCTTGGCTTCGATTCACCGAAAATTCCCAAAGACCGCCTGCACCTGCCCGGCCCCGATTTCGTGGACCGCGTCCTGTCTCACTCCGACCGCAATAACCGTGTGCTCGGCAACCTTGCCTGGATGTATAACCATGGCCGTCTTGGCGGCACGGGCTATCTGTCCATTCTGCCTGTGGACCAGGGCATCGAGCATTCCGGTGGCGCCAGCTTCGCCAAGAACCCGGATTACTTCGACCCGGAGAATATCATCCGTCTGGCGATCGAAGGTGGCTGCAATGCAGTCGCTTCGACGTTTGGTGTGCTGGGGATGATGGCCCGCAAGTATGCCCACAAGATTCCTTTTCTGGTGAAGATCAACCACAATGAGCTGCTGACCTACCCAAACAGCTTCGAGCAGATCCTGTTCGGCTCGGTCGAGCAGGCCTATGACATGGGCGCGGCGGCCATCGGCGCGACCATCTACTTCGGCTCGGATGACTCGCACCGCGAGCTGATCGAGATCGCCGAAGCCTTTGCCCTGGCCCACCAGCTCGGCATGGCTACTGTCCTGTGGTGCTATCTGCGTAATCCCGAATTCAAGAAGGACAAGGATTACCACACGTCCGCCGACCTGACCGGCCAGGCAAACCACCTCGGCGTCACCATCGAAGCGGACATCATCAAGCAGAAGCTCCCCGAGAACAACGGCGGCTTCATCGCCCTGAACAGCGGCGGCAGCTCCTACGGCAAGCTGGACAAGCGCATCTACAGCGAGCTGACCAGCGATCACCCGATCGACCTGTGCCGCTACCAGGTGGTGAACTGTTATGCGGGACGCGTTGGCCTGATCAACAGCGGCGGCGCCTCCGGTGAAAACGATTTCGCCGAAGCAGCCGCGACCGCCGTCATCAACAAGCGCGCCGGCGGACAGGGTCTGATCTCCGGCCGCAAAGCCTTCCAGCGCCCGATGGCCGAAGGCGTCAAGATCCTGAACACCATCCAGGATGTCTACCTGGATCCAGGCATTACGGTCGCGTAGTTTTAGAAATACGAAGCGCTGTCGTTGAGACAGCGCTTCGGTCTTAAGGGCAATGGACGCTTACAGATCCCACTTTAGCTGGAATTCGATCTCCTCCGAGTCCTCTGTGCGCTCGTGCTCGACGCTGATACTGGCGTGTGCAGGAACAGAGATGCGCTTGCCTGCAATTTGAATGGCGAATTTATTGCCGGTCTCCAGGGCATCTGCCAGCCGCCGCAGCTTGGCCGCAAACTGCTTGATGGAATAGACTTTCTCGATATCTCGTTGAGCTTTCCTTGCCATAGGGCCTCCTGTACATGATTCTGATAAACGAACCCGTGCTAATGATGAAAAATTATAGCATGCCTATTCTCACAGGATTTCCGGATGCCTCAATCTGACCAGGGTGTTGCGAAGGGGCGTTACACCGTCATTCCCCGCACGGCGATCTTCCTGCGACGCGGCAAGTCGTACCTGCTGCTCCAGGGAGCACCGACCAAGCGTCTGTGGGCGAATAAGTATAACGGTCTGGGCGGTCACATCGAAAAAGGCGAGAACGTTCTGGCCGCAGCGAAGCGCGAGCTGCTCGAAGAGACCGGTCTTAATGTGGATCTGTGGTTGTGCGGCACG
>DASUOS010000559.1:0-11738 GCA_036276515.1 Anaerolineales bacterium
TGTGACTGCACGAACACGATCGACTCTTCGGGACGGATCCCCGCGGCCAGCCAGTCCAGCGCCATTTCGGTCGTGCTCTGGCGCAGATCCCGGGTGGTTTCCACCGTTGTCAGCGCGTGGACATCCACAATACAGTAAACACAGTCGTACTCATCCTGCAAAGCGACATAGTTCTGGATCGCGCCCAGATAGTTTCCCAAATGCTGGCGGCCGGTCGGCCGCGCCCCCGAAAATACTCGTCCTTTTTTGGACATCGATGCTGCCTCCATGGATAGTGTCATTGCGAGAGCGTTAGCCCGAAGCAATCTCCTCCTACATTATTCTCCAACCAGCTTCCTCACCATCCCCAGCACTTCGCCGGGTTCGACGTGGCGATGGGTCGCCAGTTTCGAATAGGCCAGCTGTCCGTTGATGGTCACTTCGAATTTCCCCCCGTCTGACGGGATCAGCTTGATCTCTTCTATCAAATGCTCATAATGCTTGAGCAGTTCATCCATCAGGCTCACGGCCCGACCGGTGTAGTGTCAGACTGCGCAGTATACGATCTCGATGTTCAACATGATCCCTCCGCAATTTTGAGGGATTATATCATCCGCCGAACCAGCAGTTCATATGTCAAAATGTATAACGGCAGGGATACATAGTTCCAGTATGGAGAAAACAAAGTAACCGGCCTGACCATACACTTAATTCAGATCTCGCTGTTCCAATCGCCGGGTCAGCATTAGCAGGAACACCGAAACGACCACCAGCACCACCGACAAGGCCAGCGCCACCCCTAGGTTGCGTTCGAAACCGAGATAAATTGCCATCGGCATGGTCTGCGTGACCCCTTCAAGGTTGCCAGCAAAGAGCAGGGTTGCGCCGAATTCTCCCAACGCACGCGTCCAGGTGAGGATCGCCCCGCTGAACAGGGCACGGCCTGCCAGCGGAAACATCACTTCGTAAAACAATTGCCATTGATTTGCACCTTCGACATGGGCGGCCTCCTCCAGCTGCTTGTCCACATGCGCAAACCCGAGGCGGGCCGCCCTCACATACAACGGAGCGGCGACAAACGTCTGAGCAAGCACCACAGCGGTAGTCGTAAATGGAAGGCTGATGCCTAGAACTGTTAAGGCCGAACCGAATAAGCCTCTGCGTCCAAATGCGATCAACAAAGCCAGGCCGGCAACGGATGGGGGCAGAACAATTGGCAGGTCAACGAATATCTCGACCCATGATTTAAGCCTGAAATCCCAGCGCGCCAGGATGTAGGCAAACGGCGTCCCCAGAATAATCGTAATCAGGGTTGTCAACGAGCTGGTGACCAGGCTCAGCCGCAACGCTTTGAATGCCTGCTCTGAAAAGGCATTGTTGAAGAAGCTCGAATCGATGGAGCGCAGAAAGACGGCAAACAGCGGCAGAACAAGTAACGCCAGCAGCAGGGCGCTGGGAACAATGAACAGCCAGACTAGAGGACCATCAAGAAATCGGAAGTGTTTGGGCGTATTCATTCGACAAGTCCATGGCAGCAGGCATGCTATTCACTCTACAGGTGAAAATCCCCATTTTTGTAAAACGGCCTGGCCTTCTGCCGACAGGACGTAATCGATAAAAGCTGTCCCCAATTCCTCGTGATTAGATCCTGTTACCAGTGCAATCGGATACTCGGCGCTTATATTCAGTCCGGCGGGAATATCGATCCTCTTCAAATCCGGGACGATGACCGCATCGGAGGTGTACACAATGCCTGCGTCTGCTTCGCCAAGCTGGACCTTTGCAACCACCTGCCGGACGTTATCTTCGTTCGAGACAACATTCGCAAGCACCTTGTCTTTGAAATCCATACCGAACTGACCATTCATCAGATCCAGTGACTGACGCGTGTACCTCCCCACCGGGACCTCCTCGGCCGCCAGCACGAGTTTAATGCCAGGGCGGGCAAGGTCTTGAAGCGTTCCAAGCCCGATGTGGCTTTCAGATGGCAGAATCACCACCAGCCCATTTTGGAGAAAAGTCTGGGCGGCATCCGTCGCGACGAATCCGCTGGCGATCAGGCTCTCCATTTCCGGCTTGTTTGCTGAGGCAAAGACATCCGCCGGCGCCCCTTCTTCGATTTGGGTTTTCAGGGTTTGTGAGCCTGCAAAATTGAAGGTCACAGTGACGTTCGAATTGGCAGCCTCAAAATTCTTACCGATCTCCGTAAATGCTTCTGTCAACGAGCTGGCCGCAAAAACATTCAACGTACGTGTTTCCGGGCCAGAGGCAGCCGAAGAGCACCCCGGGGCAATCAGGATGAGAGAAAGAGTCAGGTAAAAATAGTGTCTCATGTTCAATAAGCTGGAATATGGAATTCGGTTCGCAGCTCTGCCATCCAGTTTTGGATGAGCTGTAACTGTCGGAAGCGTAAGTCAATACTTAAACGGTTGAAGGCCTGCTCAGGCGGCACCTGTTTGACCAGGCTTTCGAGACGCGCAATCGCCGATCCAATTTCTGCAGCCTGGGCATCGTAGATCCTTCCAATGCTTTCTGGTCTGAGGAGCTGGGCGAAATACAGGCGAGTCAGAAACTCAAGACGGATGGAGCGGGCATTTTTTCCCACTCCCAGTTCAAGCCATTCTAAGAAACGCCTGCGGCCCGAGGCGGTAACCCGAAGCATCTGCCGTGATGGCAGCTTCTCCTGCTCGACCACCTGCGTAGAAATATCGCCGTGATCTTGCAGGCGTTTCAGGATGGCATAGGTCTGACTCTGGCTTAGATGCCAGACGTATCCTAATTCGGCAATGAAGCGCTGGTGAAGGTCGTAACCGTGGCTGGGTTTAATGATTAAAAAACCAAGTAATACATATTCCGGGGAGAGGTTACCTGTGCGATGTGCTTTTTCAGCCATATATACTCACTCAATGAGTATATATGGCTATTGATATTCTGGCAATACGATCTCTGTCACATTTCGTTCATAACAAAGTATGTGATTTGGGCGATTGCCTGTCAGACCAGGCCGTTTCGCTCTCTGTGATTGACAAAGGCCGCAACATCATCATCTGCCGGGGCAGCAAAGACTGTGCTGGGGGCGCCAACTTGCCGCAGGCGGTTTGCGATTATCACGGCCATCTGGCACGCCAGCCGGGCCGCCTCAGGCAGATCGTGTGTCACAAAGACGGTAGTGGTCGCGGTTTCATTCAGCAGGGCGCGCAAGTCGTCAAGCAGTCGGCTGCGCGTGGGTGGATCCAGGGCTGAGAATGGTTCATCCAACAGGAGCAGCCTGGGCTCAAGGACCAGTGCCCGGGCGAGACTGACACGCTGGGCCTCTCCACCCGAGAGCTGTTCCGCCTGACGTTTGGCGAGATGCCCAACGCCAAGTCTTTCCAGCCATACTGGGACCTTGCGGCGGATTTCGTCCCTGGCAATTCCCCGAAACTTCAAACCCGAGGCAACGTTCTCAAAAACCGATGTATCAAACAGGAGCGGATCCTGCATTACCAGCGCGATCTGGCGGCGATAATCTGTATCCGACTGCGCCGTCGACGGCAAGCTATTGAATACGATTGTCCCCCGCTCCGGTTTAAGCAGGCGTGCCAGGGTCAACAGCAGGGTGCTCTTCCCGGCGCCATTCGGCCCGACGACTGCCAGCACCTCACCATTCACGATTGCCAGATGATCCAGTTGTAGTGCACGATGTTCCCCGCGCCTCACCAACAGACCACGGATCTCAACAAGAGAGGTCATTTGCGTGCTCCCCTCTGCTGGACCCAGGTCAGAGCCCAGTTAACAAGAAACGTGATGGTTAGCAGCAATATGCCGAGAGCGATAGCGATATCAAAATTACCTTTGCCAGTCTCGAGAACGATGGCAGTCGTCAGCACCCGCGTCTGATGGCGGATATTCCCACCCACCATCATGGACGCTCCCACCTCTGAGATGACCGAGCCAAAGCCTGCCATCAATGCAGCCAGCAAAGGCAGACGCGCCTCCCGCCACAACATCCCGATCATTTGCACTCGTGAGGCGCCCAGGCCATAGAGCTGCAGTCGCAGCCTGGGATCGAGCGACTGTAACGCCGCGGCCGTCAGACCGGTGACAACCGGAAATGAGATCACCACCTGGGCGATGATGATTGCTGTGGGCGTGTAGATCAGGCGCAACTCCCCAAACGGACCGGAACGCCACAACATCATCGCCACGAACAAGCCGACAACCACAGGCGGCAGCCCCATGCCAGTATTGACCAGGCTCAACAGGATGGAACGCCCGGGGAATTTCCCGAGCGCCAGCAGAGTACCAAAGGGCAGTCCAATGAGCAAACTCAGCCCGGTCGCCAGGGCCGAGATCTGCAGGGAAAGGAGGGTGATTTGAAAGACTTCGGCGTCGAGAATCATGTTGTATCGAAAGGGGCGACCCCAGGGCCGCCCCTGGTAAATTGCTTACCCCAGGCCGAGGTCCGAATCTGTTTTATCGGCATCGGGGAAGAAGAGCGGCTGACCGAATTTGTCCCTGCCAAATTCGGCAATGACCGCCTGAATTTCAGGAGAAGTGATGAATTCTGAAAAAGCGATGGCTCCTTCGTAATTCGACCTGGGCCACCTTTCCGGGTTGACTGTGATGACATGATAAACATTCAACAGAGCTGCGTCTCCCTCGAAAAGGATCTCGAGATCGAGGTTATCCTTGTTTGCCAGATATGTGGCGCGATCGGTCAGGGTATATGCTTGTGTTTCGGAGGCGATCGTCAATGTGGCAGCCATCCCCTGGCCGGAGTCTGTGTACCAGGCGTGGCTGGCTGGGTCCAAGTCAGTCTGCTCCCACAGGCTCTGTTCCATCTTGTGTGTACCTGACTCATCGCCGCGGGTGACAAAACCCGCGCCACTGCCCGCGATGGCCTCGAAAGCACCGATCGTAGCGGTCATCCCTTTGATCCCGGCCGGGTCATCCGCGGGACCGGCGATTACGAAGTCGTTGTGCATGACGAGGAAACGATCCCTGGCCCAACCGGCTTCCAGGAGCTCTTTTTCTGAATCAGGCGCGTGGACCAGCAGAACATCAGCATTGCCATCCTCCGCCATCTTAAGCGCTGCGCCTGAGCCAACAGCCACGGTCTGCACGGTGTATCCGGTCTGCTCTTGGAACCGGGGAATGAGAACGTCCAGCAAACCGGAATCCTGCGTGGAAGTTGTGGTAGCAAGAATTAGAGTCGGGATGGAAGGGACAGCAGAGACGGCAGGAGCTGCCGGTGCACAGGCGGGCAGTATCAAAGCAAGAACCGGAATGTAAAAAAATATTGAACGGGCGAATTTCATATGGAAACTACACTTGGGTTTGGATAATGGAAATGATTTACTCACCGCCGGTTTTTGGAGCAGCTTCATGAGTCGCCTAGATCGGGATTTGCTCACCGCTGTGACGGGAGTTGTATCCGGTCAGTGTTTTGAGCTCGGCGCGGAATGTAGATGTTTGTAAATAATCAAGCAGGGGCATGAGCAGCTTTTCATTTTCAGGCGACAGGATAAGATCATAGCGTTCTTCAAACAGGGGAATGAAATCGAGTCCATGTTGATGTGCAGCGGCCTGCAAACCGAGCGCCGCGTCCGCTTTGCCTGCTTCGATCAGACTGGCAGCCTCGCTGTGCGTTTTTACGACGCCGTCATATCCTTTGATCTGGCCGGTTGGAATTCCGAGGCTGCGCAGTTCCCCGTCAAACCACAGGCGGGTTCCCGAGCCTGGATTGCGATTTACAAACCGCATTCCGGGTCTTGATAGATCCGAGATATTTTGTACGCTCTTCGGATTTCCCCTGGCCAGCATGAGTCCCTGCATACGATAAGCCAGCGTGACAATTTTCACATCGCGGTCAGGAAACAGATGGCGGACAAACGGCAGGTTGTATTCACCACTTTCATCCAGGAGATGGGAGCCGGAGATCTGACATAAACCCTGCCGCAGGTTCACGAGCCCATCCAGCGAGCCGACCGGCAGGCTCAGCAGCGTGACATGCTTTTGCAGCTGGCCGGCGATGCCCTCCAGGGCCAGATCATGGCTGCCTGAAAATAGGACAGCGGGCTTTTTGGTTTTGGGAAGGATGATCTCCTGCAGGAGCAGTGCATCCGCTTTGGCACGGTAGAATTTTTCGGTCACCTTTCCGGTCTTACGGACCTCATCGACTTCTACCAGGCGGGCGGCCTGGAGCGCCAGGAGGTGGTGGCGAATCCATGCCGGCGACTGCTTCAGGGTCCGGGCGAGATGCGTGAGCGTGGCAGGGGAAGCCATCAGGAGTCGGAAAATCTGCATACGGCGCGAATCGGCCAGGAGCTTGATCTTCTCGAAGGAATGCAGGGTCTCCACGTTGCGCATACGTTTAAGTTTTTCCTTAATCGACAGTCTACCGGTGAAACAGGCGACCGTCAAGTGATATTTTGTGAATTTTTATTTGACATCCCTCCCCCACCGTGTTATAAAACCGGAACAATCTACGGATTTGCTCATCCAGAGAGGCTGAGGGACCGACCCTGTGACGCCTCGGCAACCGAGTAGCATTTAGCTAGCAGCAATCAGCTATCAGCACGTTCTGACAGTTGAACGCTACGAGCTGACTGCTGGAGACGGTGCCAACTTCGGCGGACGAACTGTCCGGGAGATGAGAGATGATATGCACTCTGCGTGTCGCCTCTCATTGTGAGAGGTTTTTTGTTTTCATAACTGGTAGGACATGGAAATCGGCGAAACTCTTTATGTAACAGACCGCGATGGCTTCCGCAAGTGGCTGATCGAGAACCATCAGAAGAAGAAGGAGATCTGGCTGGTCCAGTACAAGAAGTCTGCCAGGAAACCGTCCATCAGGTATGTAGAGGCGGTGGAGGAGGCGCTTTGTTTTGGCTGGATCGACAACATCGAAAAATCGATCGATGCAGAACGCTATGCGCTGCGCTTCAGCCCGCGCCGTCCAAAGTCGAACTGGACGAATACGAATAAGGATCGGGCCCGCAAAATGATCGCCGAAGGCCGGATGACGCCTGCGGGCCGCGCCACACTGCCCGCCGACGTGAAATAAGACTACGATGTACCGCAAAGGCTGGCGTTACTACCGCGATTCGATCCTGTTCTGGACCCCCTTCTTTCTCCTGATCGGGTTTGCGGGCTATGCCTTAAGTCATCCTGCCTACTGGATCGTAGTCCTGCTGGTCTGGTTCCTCCGCAACCCGGTCCGGATGGCATTCCGTTTCGCCCACCCCCCACGGCGGTTCGGCTGGATGGAGGAGACGCCTTTGCAGTTCCGGGAGCTGACGTTCTCCTCGCGCGATGGGCTGACATTATTTGGCCGCTTCCTCCCCAGCCGGAACAGCGCCACGATCCTCCTCCTGCACGGCCTGGGGGATGCCAACAAAAATATGCTCCTGCATGCGGAATTTCTGGCCCAGGCAGGCTTCGGTGTCTTCATGATCGATCTGCGCGCCCACGGCAGCAGCGACGGCGACACATCCACCTATGGCCTGCGCGAAGCGGACGATGTGGCCGGCGCGGTGGATACCCTGCTCACCCGCGTCGACGTCAACGGGCAGAGGATCGGAGCACTGGGCATTTCACTGGGCGCCCAGGCAGCTCTGCGCGGTGCGTTGAAAACAGAAAATCTCCGTGCGCTGGTGCTGGAGGGGCTCAATCCCTCGGTTTTGAGTGATCACGGAGGCAGGCCAAAAACATGGATACGCTGGTTGAACTATCCCACCAACTGGCTGTATTACAAGCTGTACCACTTCATGGCCGGCGGACAGGATGAGGGCGTGCTGGCGGTGATCGGCAGGGTCGCACCGCGGCCGGTCCTTTTGATCGCCAGCGGAGAGAAGGATATATACTTCAACCGCTTGTTTTACCAGGCTGCCCATGAGCCAAAGGAGCTATGGGAGCTTCCAGCCGGAGAACACGGTGCAGCCATTCTGCAGGACTCGCACGCGTATATCCAGCGCGTGGTTGAGTTTTTCAACGAGACATTACTGGACCGGTCCGATGCCTGAAACGAAAAAGGTAAAGCTTTCCGGCGGGCCAGAGAAAACCGCTACGTGGGTCTGGCTGGAAAAGGGTCAGCTCAAGGTAGAATTCTACGATTTTAGTGAGCTTGCCCAACGGATGTTCGGCAATGATATTGCCTACACGCTTACCGTTGACGATATGGAAAAGCTCTACTCACTCGCAAGGCAGGAGGAAGAATTCCTGATCGCCTGGCTGCAACAGAAGTACAAAAGCTACTTTGAAATCAAGAATTTCCTCGAAGAGAATGGAATTGGATTTCACAAGGAAATAGAAAGCTGGGCCTGATCATGAACTGTCCTGAATGCGGCGCGCCGGATCAATTATGCCAAACTCGTTTCGACGAATTCCTGGTGTTGGAGTTCACCGATGCCGGTTATGGCGCGGTCCATCACCTGACCGTAACTGCCTTCATGGTCCAGCACTCCAGCCGCATGACGCCGGAAGGCTGGCTGTATGAACGAGCGTTATTGAGAGAATTTCTCGTCGAAAATAAATCACCTGCTGTCATCCGCAAGCAGATCAAGGATACGGTTGATAGCGGCAAACGCACGTTTAAATTTAAATCAAAAGATGGCATACCTGTCATTAAGAAATCCACGTGGACGAAAACGATTCTGGATGTCCGTACCGAGGATACTGAGGTCTATTGCCAGGATATCACCAAATGGGCACGGTCCGTGCTGGAAGAAGCCGAGGCGATTACGATTGGATAACCTGTAAGCCTGGAAGATGTGCCAGGGAACAAACATGAAAACAGACGAAATTAAAACAATCTTTGACTACAATTTCTGGGCATTCGAACGCGTCTGGAGGTGTATTTCACAGCTTTCCGATGAGCAGTTCATAGAAAAAATCGATTATTCTACAGGCTCTATTCGCAACATGATCGTCCACATGATGGGAACGAACCGCACATGGATGAGTATGCTCAGAGGGATTGAGATCCCGCCCCGTCTCGTAGCCGAAGAGTTTGACACCTGTTCCAAAACCAAAATGAAATGGGATGACCTGCGGAAAGAATTTATCTTCAACTTGAACTGCCTGGATCCGGAACATCTGGAAGGAACAATACAATGGGAAGTGTTTTCCCATGGAGTGAAATCGACAAACTCCCGCTGGGAAATACTTCTCCATCTCGCCAACCATGCAACGGATCATCGCGCCCAGATCCTGGCGCTGCTTCACCAGCATTTCCATATCAAGACAGTTGAGCAAGATATGATTATCTATCTAGCCGAACGCAATAACAATTGATTTTTATCATGAGTGGATAAAGGAATAAACATGACAGAACGAAGATATACAAATAGAAAATATCTCGACGCTCTCGAAGAAAAAGTCCTTGTCTTCGACGGCGCAATGGGAACAAGTCTGCAGGTACAAAATTTGACTGCCGAACATTTCGGCGGCGAACAGTACAACGGGTGCAACGATTACCTTGTCATCACATTTCCTGAAGCTGTGGAGAAGGTCCATCGCTCCTTCCTGGAGGTCGGCGTGGACGTGCTGGAGACAAATACCTTCCGCTCCAACCGCATCACGATGACAGAGTACGGCCTGCAGGACCGCGTCATCGAGATCAATGAAACGGCAGCTCGATTAGCACGAAGACTAGCCGATGAATACTCGCAACCCGGAAAGACAAACGTTGAACGTTCAACGTTGAACGTTCAACCCAGATTCGTCGCGGGATCCATCGGCCCCTCGGGCAAGCTGCCCTCCACCAATGACCCGGAGCTGTCCAACGTCAGCTTTGATGAATTGTCAGACGTCTTCCGTGAGCAGGCAGTAGGCCTGATCGGCGGCGGCGTGGACGTGCTGTTGATCGAAACCTCACAGGACATTCTCGAAGTCAAGGCCGCGATCATCGGCATCCACAAGGCCTTCGACGAGACAGGAGTCTACCTGCCGATTCAGGCCCAGGTCACGCTCGACACGACCGGCCGCATGCTGCTGGGTACAGACATCAACGCCTCGCTGGCTATCCTGGAAGGCATGGGCATCGATGTGATTGGTCTCAACTGCTCTACAGGGCCCGAGCATATGCGCGAGCCCATCCGCATCCTGGGAGAGAACGCCACCCTGCCCGTATCCTGCATCCCGAATGCGGGCCTGCCGCTCAACGTGGACGGGCAGGCGGTCTACCCGCTCGAGCCGGAGCCGTTTGCGAACGATCTTTATGAATTTGTGACGAAGCACAATATCTCGATCGTTGGGGGATGTTGCGGGACGACTCCCGAGCATCTGAAGCTGCTGGTGGACAAGCTGAACGCGCTGCCCCCTCCGGCCCGCCCGGTCCAGTCCACGCCGCAGCTGGCCTCGGCCATGTCGGCGATCGCCATGCGGCAGGATCCGCCTCCCACCCTGCTCGGTGAGCGGTTGAACGCCCAGGGCTCGCGCAAGTTCAAGCGGCTCCTGCTCGAAGAGGATTATGACGGCATTTTGGAAATTGCCCGTGAGCAGGTGGACTTCGGCGCGCATGCCCTTGATATCTCCTGCGCCGTCACGGAGCGCCCGGACGAAGTGGAGCTGATGCGCAAAGTCGTCAAGAAATTGGAGATGGGCGTGGACGTCCCGCTCGTGATCGATACCACCGAGCTGGATGTACTCGAAGTCGCTTTGAAAACCGCGCCGGGACGCTGCCTCATCAATTCGACCCATCTCGAAGCCGGCCGCGAAAAAGCGGACAAGATCTTCAAGCTGGCCAAGGAACACAACGCCGCCATCATCGTGCTGACGATCGACGAGAACGGCATGGCCAAGACCCGAGAGAAAAAACTGGAGGTCGCCAGACGCATTTATGACATCGCAGTCAACGATCACGGCCTCAAGCCGGAAGACCTGGTCTACGATACGCTGACGTTCACCCTGGCCACCGGCGACCAGGAATTCGTTGAATCCGCTATCGAGACCATCGAAGGCATCCGCCTCATCAAACAAAACCTGCCCGGCGTGATGGCATCGCTCGGCGTGAGCAACCTGTCATTCGGCTTTGCCCCGCATGCCCGTCCTGTTCTAAACTCGGTCATGCTCTATCACTGCCTTCAGGCTGGATTGGATATGGCAATCGTGAATCCCGCCCATGTCACGGCCTATCCCGATATTCCACAGGATGAAAAGGATCTTGCCGAAGACCTGATCTTCAACCGCCGCGCCGACGCGCTGCAGAGATACATCGAATATTACGAAAAGGTCACGCCCACCTCTGAATCCTCCCTGGCAGATCCCACCGAAGGCATGACCGCCGAGCAGCGCCTGCACTGGAAGATCGTCCACCGCAAAAAGGACGGGGTGGAAGCCGATATCGATTTGCTCATCCCCTATCCTTTGTCCCCTGATGGCGTTATAGAAAAGGAACAAAGAGAATCAAACCATGTCCGGGCGGTCCATCTATTGAACAACGTCCTGCTCCCGGCCATGAAGGAAGTCGGAGATAAGTTCGGCTCGGGCGAGCTGATCCTGCCATTCGTCCTGCAGTCGGCTGAAGTCATGAAGAAGACCGTAGCCCATCTGGAAAACTATCTCGAGAAGATGGAGGGCGTAACGAAAGGCACAGTCGTCATCGCCACCGTCTATGGGGATGTGCATGATATCGGCAAGAACCTGGTCAAGACCATTCTTTCCAACAACGGCTACACGGTGATCGATTTGGGCAAGCAGGTCCCAGCCGAGACGATCATCACCAGGGCAGTGGAAGTCAATGCAACCGCCATTGGCCTGTCCGCGCTGCTGGTTTC
>DASUOS010000560.1:0-9076 GCA_036276515.1 Anaerolineales bacterium
TTGTCCTGTTCCGTCTGCAGCTTGCCGATGAACCATGTACCGGCATTCGAGAGAGCCTTGTAATCCACGTCGACCGGGTTCTGGGTGGCGAGCAGAAGTCCAAGTCCAAAGGCGCGAGCGCTCTTCAACATGCGCAGGAGAGGCTGTTTGGAAGGCGGGTTGCGCTGGGGAGGCAGGTACCCATAGATCTCATCCATGTACAGCAGCGCCCGCAGGGAGGTCGCGCCGCTCTGGGTCCTCATCCAGGACTCGACGGCAGAGAGCAAAAGCGTGACGAAGAACATCCGCTCCGAATCGGCCAGGTGAGCAAGATAAAAAATACTATGACGCGGCCGGTTGTCGGCGGTGAACAGCATCGACTCGATATCGAGCGCCTGGCCTTCCCGCCAGACTTCGAAGGCAGGCGCGGCGAGGATATTGTTCAAGGCCATCGCCAGGTCCATGCGTTCCCTGGCCGGAAAAAAGGTATCCACCGGGAACGCGCCAAGCTTATCGAACGGCGGCGTCTGCGTCTGCAGGATCAGCTCGGTCAGCTCCACATCCTTGCCCTGGCTCCAGGAGCTTTCGAAAATAGTCGCAAGCAGGATGTGCTCGCGTGAGCGTATGGGATCGATATCCTCGTATCCCACCAGGCCGAGCAGGGCGGTGACCGTGCTGGCAATCTTTTCGCGCAGCGCCTCGCGGTTATCCTTCCAGGCCAGGGCCGGAGCTGAGAGAGACGACAACACGCTGACAGGGATTCCCGAATCGGAGCCGGGTGTATACACGCCAAACTGGGCAGCGTTTTTCAGCGCCAGCACGCGCTCAGCGGTAATGCCCCACTCCTGCAGCCCCTCCCGCCAGCTGCCGGAGGCGTCCACCGCCAGCTGGTCGAGAGACTTGCCGGCGCGGCGCGCCATCTCAGGGTCGATCCACGGCTGGAAGTCCTGCGGCGCAAGATCAGGAAAATGCAGCACCAGGTTTGTGAGGTCCCCCTTCGGATCGATGATGATCGCAGGAATGCCTGCCAGGGCCGCTTCCTCGAGCAGGTTGATACACAGGCCGGTCTTGCCCGAGCCGGTCATGCCGGTTACGACGGCATGGGTGGTCAGGTCGGCCGGATCGTAGTAAACGGATTCAGTTGTCGGGGTCTTGGCAATGGGATCGTAGGCGCGTCCGAGATAAAAGCGTGAGTCGGTCATCGATCTCTCCTAAACATGCCGCCTTGTACCCAAGGAAATGGACCCGAGCCTTTACAAGGCGCAGCATTGGACAAGTGGAATTAGAACGAACGTGCTAAGCACCAAATGTACTCTATTTTCAGGCATCTTACAAGGAAGAACCTGGAATAAAACATCCTGCGGGGCTTTATGGTCCGCAGGATGTTTTGGTTCAGCCGGGAAGTTGTCGATCAATCATCGTCCCCGCTGTTATCGTTGGCGTTGTCGTCATTGTTGTCGCTGTCATTGCTATTATCGTTGTCATCTCCTGCGCTGTTGTCGTTGTCGTTCGCCTGGTTGCCATCAACGTTGTCATTGCCGTTGCTATCGTCGTTGTCATCCGACTCGGAGCCGCCGTCCGAGCCTCCATCCCGAAATTCGATCTTCGTCACGATGAAGAGGCCGCTCGCATCATAATAACCTTCTACTCTTACAGTGGTTCCTGTGCTCGGAGTTCCCTTGATCTCAGCGCCGGAGATGTTCATCGGCTGCCCGTTGACGACCACGAGGGTGCCATGGATGGAATCGACGACGCCATCCAAAGATACTTTTTCAGAGGCAGGGGCGGGCCGCGGCGTGCCAGCACTTCCAGGGCCGGAGGAGTCGTCGTCTGAGTCCTGCTCCTCGGATTCGTTTTCATTCCCGGATAATTCCGATGCGTTCTCCAGCGAGTCATCCTCGTCCACGACCGGCAGCGGTGTGCCTTCGGAGAGACGTTCCACGCGCTCCGCCAATACCGTCCCATCGGCCTGTGTCACGCCGCGCACGCGCACCGCGTCGCCCGGCAGAATTGGCGGGTCACGCAGATCGGTCCCGGCCGAAATCACCACCGGAACCTTCGAAACCAGCCACAGGTCCCCGTTCTGGCGGGTCACTGTTCCCGCAAAATCGACCTTTGCCAGCCGTCCTTCGGCAAATAGTTCGTACAATTCCTCCAGGCGCTCGTTCTCGTGCTCCACTTCCAGCAACTGGCGGGCTTGCATATTAAAGGTGAACATCACCAACACATCCTCCCAGGTCCGTTTGACCGGGTAGAGGTTGTCGCCAGGAAGAGTCGTTGTGGCAGCACGGACCAGGTTGGTGCTGCTGACGAACAGCGCGACAATGACGGCCAGTGACACCAATGTCCGCCGCAGAGGAACAGACCACAGCCGGCGGGATGTCTGCGCTTTTGCCTCGCGCATCTGCGCCGCCTGCTGCAAAACCCTGGACCGGCCCCGGCGCAGCACGTCTGGGGTGGGACCGCCGGCTGCCATGTTTCGCGCTTCCACAGAGGTTTCGAGGATCGGGCGCAGCTCGTCCGCCAGGTCCGGGTAGAGACGCAGGACCGTCTCGAGGTCGGCGCCTTTTTCGATCTCCTGCAAACAAATTTCTAAAGCATCATAGACATTATTCATAATTCACCTCCCCGATCTGGCGCTGCAGCGCAGCCAGCGCGCGGAATTGGAGAGCTTTTACAGCATTTACATTTTTTTCCAGGAACACGGCCGTCTCTTCTATGGAATATCCCTGCCCGAACCGCAGGGCAAGCACGTGCTGCTGTTCGCTCGTTAAGTGGGCCATGGCTTTCTGTACCAGGCGTTGTTTTTCGCGTGCATCGATCTCTGAGTGGACACTGGGTCCACCGTCAGGCATGGCCTCGGAGAGAGCTTCTACGGGGCGGCGGTAGCTGCGCCGGAAATGGTCGTTGACCGCATTCGAGGCCGTAGCGATCAGCCAGGCCCGCAGGTTGGTCTGGGGTCCCTGTTTTTTCTGGGACGCTTCCATCAGGCGCACAAAGATATCACTGGCAATATCTTCTGCCAGGGTATCGTCGCCAAGGCGATAACGGACATACCGATATACTTCGGGGAAGTATTGATCGTAAACGGCCCCAATGGCCTGGGAATCGAGGTTTCGCAGTCCCTCGAGTGCATTCTGTTCGTTGAACTCGGTCATGATATACGCGGCCCCCCGCGTGGGAGTGGTAGCTGAAAAATGGGTCTCTTTCACGTTGAGTATATCATTCCGGTGAACAGGTTTTCGGGCCGGTAGATCGGTGCAGAAGGCTGATTGCGGAGTGCTCATATTCCATGTATCTAATGAACAGTCGCTCCTGCGGCGAAAAAGTTACGGGTACCAAAAACCTCCCACACATTGTATGGGAGGCCGGGAAGAGAAATTTTCAAGGATCAGGCCGGAGGATTATCCAGCCGTACGCCATGGCCGCGCACGGTGGAGATGTACTGGTGGGTCGGGTCAAGGGCTGCCAGCCGGTCGCGCAGGCGGCGGATCAGGGCATCGAGCGCCTGGTCGGAGACCCCGGCGGCCTGTTCATCCCCCCAGACCGTGGCAACCAGCTCCGGCCGGCTGACGACCTGTCCCTGGCTCTCGTACAGCATCCAGAGCATTTTGAACTGCTGGGCAGAGAGCGGTGGGACGAGCTGCTGCTGGTTGACCCACACCCGCCGGGATTTCTGGTCCATCATCAAGCGGCCCGGGTGGGCGGATCCTTCCAGCAGGGGCATGGTTGCATCTGAGGTGAGGAACAGAAACTGCTGGGCGAGCGCCACCGACAACAGGTCCCCATCCTGCAGGACAACCGGACCCGTCAGTGGCATGCCGTTATGATGCGTTCCGTTCTTGCTGCCCAGATCCTCCAAAATGACACCCTCCGGAGTGGGCGTGATGCGGGCATGATAGCGTGAGATCTGGCGGTCGGCCACCACCACATCACATGTGGCTTCGCGTCCCAAAACAATTGTTTGACTGACCTGCCAGCGCTGACCTTTTAAGGGTCCCTCCTGGGCGACCAGCAATGGATATTCTTCCAACGTCTTATTCATGAAGGTCTCATGTAGAAGTGTTATCAAGATGAAGTCAACGGAGTCGATTATAATACTATAGCATAAACATGTATTTCTGTGCAGGACTACGCCGAAATAATTCTGCATTGAAGTATGCCCAGAAAGAAAAAGGAGAAGAGTGCTCCCACCCCTTAAGAGCGGGGAGGTATTGCGCGGCCGCTACAAGATCCGCGAACGCATTGGCCAGGGAGGCATGGGATCCATCTACCTTGCGGACGATATGCGTCTCAAGGGGCGCCAGTGTGCGTTGAAGGAAGTTGAATACGACCGCGCTCTCCCGGAAAACATCCGAGAGGAAGCCCGCGACCAGTTCCTGCGCGAGGCAACTGTACTTGCGCGTCTCGATCACCCCAACCTGCCAAAAGTCTCCGATTTCTTCTCGAACGGTCCCCGCGATTACCTGGTCATGGACTATGTCCCTGGCAAGGATCTACGCCTGCTCCTGCTGGAAGCCCGCCGCAATAAGACCTTCCTGCCGGAGAAGGATGTGCTTTCCTGGGGTGAGCAGCTCGCCAATGCCCTGGCCTTTCTCCATATACAGGAGCCTCCCATCGTTCACCGGGATATCAAGCCCAGCAATCTCAAGCTTATGCCCAACGGTCTGATCAAACTTGTGGATTTCGGGCTGGTCAAGATCCTGGCACCGGAGGAGGTCACCATTACGATCATCCAGGGCCAGGGGACTGCGCTGTATACTCCGCTCGAACAATACGGCGGGAGTGATGTCCATACGGATATTCGCTCGGATATCTATTCCTTCGGGGCGACCCTTTATCACCTGCTCACCAACGAGTCCCCCGCCGATGCACGCAAGCGCTTCCTGCACCCCGAGAGCCTGGTCCCCCTGCGGCAGATCAACCCCGATGTTTCACCGCGCACCGAGAGGGCAGTGTTGTGGGCCATGTCACTGCATCCGGATGAACGACCTTCCACGATCGACGAATTTCGCGAGGCATTGTTGGGATACCGTGAAACCCCCGCCATGCCTCTTTCCATCCGCCGCAGCCAGCCGGCTCCGTTTGTCGACTACTTTAGCAATCCGGCGGAGGCTACTCTGGCCTGGAGCGCGGCCGTGCTTCTCCTGATTAGCCTGCTCGCGACTCTGGTTCGCTGACCCAGCGCATCCAGATCCAGGCAGCCATAAGCCCCGCGATCTGACCCAAAAAAGTCAGCAGCAGTACGCCGAAGGCGCCCCCTTCCAGAGCGATCCACTCTGCTGCACCTGGGAAATCCAGCGCCAGATAGTTATATCCCAACAGTCCTCCAACAAATACACATAATGCCCAGCGTAATCCCCAGCGCATGGAAAAAATCCTGCTGGCCGCCCAGAAGGTCAACAAAGCCCCACCGAAGAGCGAGATCAAAACCAGCAGCCAGACGCCAATTCGTGGATGACCATCCGGCGAAATAAGATCGTTTTCAGGAACGGGAGTGAGAGTCGGGGTGACCAGAGTGGGTGTCACACTCACCTCCGGCACAACGATCGTGACGGCCGCACCCACGTCTGAGGCATCGAACTGAAGCACATTGGAAATGAGCGCCGGTTCGCTTGCCGCGCTGATCTCCACTTTGCCAGGTTTGTCGATCGCAAAGGAGGCACGCGCAACGCCGTCAATCGTGGTGGCATCGACCTGATTCAGGATGCCTCCGCTCTCTTCGCGCGTAGACATGGTGAAGCGCACCACGGTCTTATCCGGGACGATGTGCTGGTTCTGGTCATAGATCGGACCGGCCTGAACTTCGATCGTATCGCCGAGGCGATACAGCGGGATGGGGGTCGGCACAACCGTGATGGGTGTCAGATCCAGCGTGGGTGTCAGTGAAATATCTTCTCCGGCAAGGGCCAGCGGAATGACCTGGGATGGGTCCGGAGAGGTGGCGCTGATAATGCTATATTCCATCGCAGGGATGGATACCGGCGAGTCGCCCAGGGCTCCGACCTGCTGGAACAACAGGCGGGCGGCCATCTCGAGAAAGGCCGGCTGTTTGCTGTACAGGGCGTAATAAGCGTCCAGGTTGGAAATATCGGTTGGATCCAGATAGTAAGGAGCTGTAAATGAGAACAGGATCACATTCTTATTGCGAACGAGGTTCGGGCGTTCTGAGAAAAATCGGCGCAGCAATGGGATCTGGCCGCGGCTGACGTCGGTCAAAGCGATGACAACCCAGTTTGCACGCTCGAGCGCCGGTTCGATATTCTCCTCCGATTCGCCGTTCAGCATCAGCTCCAGTTCCGTCAACGGGAAGGAATTTAACCGGCTTGCAAAGATCTGTCCGCTTCCGGTAGAGCCGTACAGCCGCAGCACCATTTCCTGGAAGGCGAAAGTCGAAAAAGACTCCTGCGGAACACACAGACGGCATTGCTGGTAGCTCTGAGTATCGGTTAGAAAGACAATGCGGTCGTTCTGGGTGGGAGGGGCCGGCAGCAGGGTGTTCAGCTCCTGGGGATCCGGGTTGATCAGAGTTGCAGCATTGCGGGCCACTTCGAACACCACCTGGCGGGCGGCCCCAAGGGTTGCCAGGCGTTCGGGCGGGCTCAGCACATTGGACACAGTGAACAGGTCGTACATCTCAAACTTTTGAGCCAGGATCCGGGCGACGGCCGCATCCACCAATTGTGCAAAGGCCGGATCGCTGTTGTATTCCTGCGTAAAGAAATCCAGAATACGGACCGTCGCAGTGTAGGTATCGTCCTCCGCTTCATCTGAGGCAATATTTCCCAGATAAAGAAGATCGTTCCCGGCCAGGAATGCGTCACGCGCCACCAGCCGCGGCAGGAAGCTCTCGCCTCCCTGTGAATAAAAATCTCGCACCGCCTGGCTTCCCAGGGCATCGCTAACCATCAGGCCGCCATTCTCTCGCCAGGCCATCAATTCGGGGAGCGCAAGAATTGCGGAGAGGGCCGAGGCATCGAAGCTAACCGGCCGGGTGGTCGCCCGGATGTTGCCCTGGAATCCCTGATAACGGATATGGGACACCAGCAGTCCGTTCACATTGCTTTCCGGTTCAACCGAAGTTGTCACGGCGAAGAACGGAGGCAGCTCGATCTGCTGCAGCTGCTCCAGCGACTTGCGGACGGTTGCCACTTCATCTTCCGGCGACCGGTCGGAGCTGCCGCGGCCCGGGAAATGTTTGGCGATCACCACCATCCGCGATTCGCTGCCGGTATGCAGGCCCGAGATGTACGCCTTCCCCATCTCACCCACCCAGAAGGGGTCACCTCCGAAAACACGCGTACCCAGGTCGATCTGCGCCGAGGGATTGGGAGACTCAACGACATCCAGGGAGGGGCCAAGGAATAAATTGAAGCCCAGGGCGCTCAACTCACGCCCGAGGACGGAACCAACCTCCTGCGCCAGCGACGGGTTCCAGGTTGCACCGATCGCCATCGCATCCGGAAGTGGGGTCATACCGCTCAGGATCTGGTCATAAGGCACCCCATCCCCTTCCTGTGAAATGCCGACGAACAATGGGACATAGATCTGCGGGCTTGCCTGGTTGTTCGGTTCGGGTGCAGTAGTTTCCAGGTTAACCCGGGCCTCGATGCTTTGCAGTGAATTGACCAGCTGGTGGACTCCGGTGATCGTATCGGGTTCCCCTACGAAATTATCATTTTCTGCCAGCAAAATAACCCCGCCAACGTGGTGGTTGGCGATCAAATCGTAGATCTGCGATTCGGGATCGGTATTCGTACCCTGGGATGTTACCAGGAACAATTGTCCCACCCGCTCCTCGGGCGTCATCGAGGCGAGCACCGCCTGGACCTTGGAGGACTGGTACGATTCTTCGGCACGCGCCGGGACGGGTCCGCGCAGTGAGACGAGAACGGTCAGCAAAAGCAGGAGGCGGTATAACAGCTTCATTTCGCTCCTGCTCTCACTTTCAATGCAAGCTCGGGGTCATCGGTAAAGATCCCGTCTACACCCCAGTTAAAGAGGCGGCGCATATCCGCCTCCTCGTTCACCGTCCAGACATGGATGCGCCGATTCAGGCGATGGACCCGCACCGCCTGCTGGTGGTTCATATCCTGTAGGTAGGGATGGAGCGCGTCATATTTTCCAAACACAAAGCCGAACGAGCGGGCCCAGACTCCCAGGAGGCCATTCAGCGCCAGCAGTCCGCGCGGCACGTCAGGCAGATAACTGCGGGCCTTCGACAAATTCGAGGCGAGAAAGGACGAAAACAGCACGCGCTTTTGCAGGTTATGCTTTTTGACAAGCATACAGACCGTTTCCACCAGGGTATCGCGCGGCGTGTTGTAATTGGTCAGTTCGACGTTAATAAAGGTTCGCTTTCCGACGGTTTCGAATACTTCATCGAGAGCAGGGATTTTTTCTCCGGCAAACGTTTCCGAGAAAAAGCTGCCTGCGTCCAGTTTCTTCAATTCTGCGAATGACAGGTCCTTGACCCGGCCTTTTCCATTCGTTGTGCGGTCCACCGTGGCATCGTGGATGACGACCACATGTCCATCGGCCGAGAGCTTCACGTCCAGCTCGATGGCATCCGCCTGCTGGGCCAGCGCCAGCTCGAACGCGGCCAGGGTGTTCTCCGGTGCGTGAGCAGATGCGCCGCGATGAGCAAAGATAACAGGTTGGGGCAGTGAGTTAAGCATCATAAAAAATACGGATTACGCATTACGACCCGTGATGCGTAATCCGTACTGCATAATATAACACGAGCTAAATATCAACGAAATAGGCGAGCGCGGCGCGGTCCAGCAGGTCGCGGGACATGGTTGGCGGGATGGCCAGGTAGCTGGAAATATCCAGGATCTGGTCGCACAGGTCGCGCGGGTGCGAGGCGCGCAGCTTGCGGTTACGCTTGATGTACCATTCCTGCAGGAGGTAGGCCAGTCCCTGGTCGCTGTATTCCACCTTTTTATCGGCAGAGACCCGCTTGAAGATCTCGCGATATTCCTCGTAGGAGGGATCGCCGATCTCGATCTTGTGCCGCAGGCGGCGCAGGAAGGCCTCATCGACCAGATCCTTCGGCGGCAGGTTGGTCGAGAATACGATCAGCACATCGAACGGG
>DASUOS010000561.1:0-4118 GCA_036276515.1 Anaerolineales bacterium
ACCTGCTCCACTGTATCCGGATGATGGATCTGTGCAGCGCGGTAGAAATAGTTGCCAGCCCAGTTACCTGATTTCATCGTTTATCTGATTTTCCTGTATTTGAAAATAACAGACCTTGCCGCTGACATTTTAACCTGCTTCCAAAAAAAAGACCTCCAGGTTATCCAGGAGGTCCACGTTCCTTCAATTCCTTTGAAACTCATGGCTTCCACTGTAACTGATCCAGACGGAAGTCTGCGTTGCCTCTTCCGGCAGGCAGGTCTGCCAGCAAGATGGGCGTCCCGGATAAGGATGTGGACGAGAGTCCGGCGAGATCCATCAGGTACACCTGGCTGCGGCTGATATAAGCCAGACACCGCCGATCTGTTGAGATGGCAGGGGCGTGGCCGGAGTTGACGGCGTTGACCAGCCCGGAACCATCTGTGTAGGCGATATACACGGCCCGGCTCGCGGCGCTCTGCCCAAACTCGAAGACCAGGAGCTCTCCATCTGCCGACCAGCGCAGGTGAGCCGATTCGGGGATCGAAGAGCCGAGCCCTTTCGGGATAGGCAGTGTCGCCAGCACCGTCTTGCTGCCCGCGGTCCCTTCCCGTGAGACCAGCCGCGCTTCGCCCAGCTCGCGGTCCATTTCAAAATACGCCAGCCGGGTGCCATCAGGGGACCAGGCATATCCGCTCCCGTCCTCCACCTGTGAACTGATCAATCTGGACCGTGAGCCATCCAGGCGGACTTCGAACAGGCCGGCTGTCGACGTGTCTGCACCATGGAAGACGATACTTTCGCCGTCCGGGCTGAACTGGATGGATCCCAAGATCTGGATGCCCAGGTTCACTTTGACTGGAGGAGTGCCATCGGTACTGATCACGGCCAGGACCCGGTTGTTGGGTCCGGACCATGCTGCAAATTTCTTTCCATCGCGGGACCAGGCTGCTTCCATCAAATAGCCAAGATCGGAGCCGGAGAGCAGATGTATGACCGGTCCTCCGGCCGGATCGATGATATGGATCTTGCCCTGCCCGGTGGTATTGCCAAGGATAGCCAGCCGCGTGCCATCCGGGGACCAGTCAAAGGAGCGCATCTCCTCGAGGGTGTTTTCTTTACCGATTGAAACGAATTCAGATTTATCCGCGTTGGTGATAGATACTTTGAATCCATGTCCCACAGCTAATGGACCGGCGCAAAGTTCGCCTTGTCGTACGCGGGTCTCAAATGAGGCGACGGGCAGGGATGTCTCTCCGGCTGCCGGTGGAAGATCGGGGGCCATGGAGCGGATCGTCCAATTCAGCAGGAAGACGGCGCCAACGGCGAGGACGGCCCATCCGATCGCGGGCATGATCTTTGTGAACCAGCCTGACACAGGCTGGGATTGCGTCTTTGCTTTTTCCATGAGTTGTGTCTCCAGGTCCGATTGAAAGGAGGGCGAAAGCTGCATATCCTCTGCAACGGAGCCCAGTTTTGAGGCCACTGGCTGTTCGTCAGCCGGGAGCTGGTGGATCAGGTCTTTATTCATAGTCCACTTCCAGGGAAAGGGAGGTGCGGGTCCGCAGGTCGTGCAGGCCGCGTGAGATCAGCATCCGAACGGCCGTGTCGCTTTTACCGAGAACCGCTCCGGCTTCGGCGGGGGTGAGTCCGCTGAAGAAACACAGGATCAGCGCTTCGGCCCGGTCCCGGCTGAGGGTTCGCAGGGCGCCCAGGACACGGTCCATTTCGATCCGGCGGACGGCTTCCTTATCGGTGGTCAGGCTGGAGGCCGGGATGTCAAGGACCGCGTCCAAGGGGACCTCCGGCCGGCTGCCGCGGAAATAGAGAGCGCGCTTCCGGGAGGCGATCCCGATCAGCCAGGTGATGTAAGGACCCGTCCCACGGAACGAGCGGATGCCCTCCAGGGCAGCCATGAACGTCTGGGAGGTCAGGTCCTCCGCGTCCCGGACGCTGCCCGTGTGTGCCAGGTGGTAGCGATAGATGCTGCGGACGTGGCGCCGGTACAGCTCGGCAAATGCCTCCGGGTCGTTTCGGGCCTCCACGGCCAGCCGGGCATCCTCCATCGCTGGGTACTGGGTTCGTCGTAGGGTCATGAGGGTGGTCATGTA
The DNA here is from genome assembly GCA_036276515.1 of Anaerolineales bacterium. GTDB lineage: Bacteria > Chloroflexota > Anaerolineae > Anaerolineales > Villigracilaceae > Defluviilinea. The sequence continues at coordinate 2,091 of DASUOS010000561.1, forward strand.
TCTCCTGTGTAGACGTTTGTAGGTTCCAGAAGACCCCCGAATCGTAACAGGGAAATTGAAAAAGATAACCGGTGCCACGCAGTCCCAATTCGGCACATGACGCCAGCCCCATCGTTAAAGGAATTGAGGCTGCTGCCGCTTCGTTGTGATACACCGCTCTGTCCCGTTGAGGTGCAATATCTAGAGGAGTTGATCGATCATTATGAGCCGTAGGAACACACCTGATATCGTCGTTATCGGTGGGGCGAACATGGACTATCTTATTCGTGGCGAGAAACTGCCCCAGCCTGGAGAAACGGCGAAGGGCGATCTGTTCCAGGAGGCGCCCGGCGGGAAGGGTGCAAACCAGGCGGTGGCCGCGACCCGGCTCGGTGCCCGCGTCGCCTTCATCGCACGGGTCGGAGCAGACAGGCGGGGCCGGGAGATTGTGAAACGCCTTAAAGAGGAGGGGGTGAATACAAAATTCATCGTTCGAGATCAGATAGACCACACCGGTGTAGCGCTGGTCATGGTCGGTGGAGATGGAGAAAAGCAGATCCTGAGCGTTCCGGGTGCGAACGATGAGCTCAGCGTAGACCAGGTCCGTCGGGCGGCGGCCGCGATCCAAGCGGCGCGGGTTTTGCTTACTCAGCTGGAGGTGCCGCTGGAAACTCTTCTACTGGCAGCCCGGCTCGCACGGGAAGCAGGGGCAAAAGTGCTGCTCGATCCATCCCCGCCTACCTCGCTGCCCGATGAATTGATGCAGCTTGTCAGCCTGATCAAGCCGAATGCACGTGAGGCGGAAGCCCTGACGGGGATCCTGAGCAAAGACCGGGATTCGGCGCGCAAGGCGGCGCAGCGCCTGATCGAGCGGGGGGTGGGTTCTGTCGCAGTGCAGGCCGGCGATGATGGGAATTTGATCCTCACCCCCGAGCAGGAGTACTGGTTCCCGAGAATACCTGTCCAGAGCATCGACGCAACGGGCGCGGGGGATGCGTTTGCCGCCGGGCTGGCTGTCGGCTTGCTCGAGGAGCGTCCCTGGCCGGAGATCGGCGCGCTGGCAAGTGCCGCCGCCGCACTCACGACCACAAAGCTGGGCGCACAGGCAGGTTTGCCTACGCGTGAGCAGGTGTCGGAACTTCTAAAGAAGGAAGAAACCAAACCGGCCAAATGAACGATTGCTCCGAGCATGTGTACTAAGCGGGGAAGAAGTTTCTTTTCTGATCAGGTGTTTTTCTCTCTTTCCTATCAACAAGATTCCCTGGATTATAGGGATGACCAATCCTATCCTGCCAGCCAAATTATCATATCCTGGCAGGATATGGCCAAGATCCTGACGGGATGTTGGTAAAATCTATAAAGAAGAATGAAAGTTTAACCGCTTTGCTTGCTAAAAAGTACCTGTTGATTTTCGATACTCCCAAGGAGCAAACTCATGGCATCCCGAATATCTGCCCTTAACCATTACCGACCGCAGATCGAATATGGCGAGACCGCCGACTGGCGCGAAGTGGCAGAGCATATCGCCGGTCGCACCGGCCTTCAGCCATCGGATGTGATCCGCGTGCTGCTCGAGCTGCAAGTGACGATCGTCTATTTCCTGCGGCTAGGTCGAGGAGTCAAGCTTGAAGGACTGGGGACCTACCTGCCGAACATCAACTATAGGGGCGTGTTCGATGTGGCGCACCGCCTCGACCGCAGACTAAAGAAGGACTTGAACATTTCCAAAGCATTCCGCGGCCGCATCCGCAACAAGAAGAACATCGGTATGACGGCCGAGGAGGTCTATGCCCGCTGGAACAGAGAGCATCCCGAAGATCCGGTGGAATGAATGTATTGAATAAAGACATCGGAGTTTGGAAAAGTATCCCCATCAAAATCCGCAGGTTTTTATCTTAAGAATGCAGTCGAGTGCGGCCTTTGAATGGCAAAAGGTAGTTATTGTGAATACTATGTCCGAACTGTAGGAATTGTTTTTTTTCATCAGCAGCGGAATACAGTGGAGTACAATCCGCTGTTCTCAGATTTGGCAACTCATTGTAATCCCCA
>DASUOS010000562.1:0-3121 GCA_036276515.1 Anaerolineales bacterium
GACGGCGTTCGGCCGCGCTGGTTGGCCATCGATTGGGCGATCATGTTGAAGGCCTGTACCATGTTATCGCCGTGGTTCTGGTTCTCCGTATCCGCCTGATTGAGGGATGACTGGTTTGCAGCCAGCGCCTGCGCTGCTGCACCGAACAAGGCGGAGAGATCTGTTCCAGGCTTGGCGGGTCGAGATGATCTTTTTACCGATGTTCCATTCATGGATGTATTCCTTTCGTGCCATCAAGAGCGTGCTTGTTGTTGAAGAATTCCTGGCACTCTTATTCTACCAGTGATGAGGAATGACGTTTCCAGTTGTGATGGGAGCCTGGCGGGGATCGGGAAATGCAGGAAGTCGATGCATGTACACGTCAGCACATCTTTTCTGGCACGTACCCAAATTCCTGAGAGTGATTGCCGGCTTCGTTCATGATATACTTTTTTCCATGGCAGATATCAACTCTCGCATCCAAAAATACGTAAGTCAAATGGCCGGGAATGAGGCGCTGCTGGGAATGCTCGATACGGACGCCGCGACCGAGATGATGGAATGGGCAACGGCAACAGTCACCGCGCTTGTGAAAGAGACAGAAGGGATGGATGACGCGGCGGCGGAAGAGACGTTGGCGCCAAAGCTCAAGGCCGTGCGGCAGGCGATGCGCTCCGGCGGAAATTGGGCAGCTGGTCAGTATGCCGACCCGGAAAGCCGGGCGTCCCTGCAGGCAAAACTGGCCGAGTACCGGGCGGTGATTTCGGGCGAGCCTGCAAATGCAAAACTCCTTCCCGATACGATGCTGGTTTCGATGCTGAACCAGGCGGACGATCGAGACAAAACCCCTCTTCAACGGGTTGAACGCTTTAAGCGTATGATGGGATAACCCTACGGGGATGACTGATCATCGATTTCCCAAACGAGATCGGGCATGACCTGGAACGATATCGAAAGAAGCGGTGATGAGCCGCTTCTTTTTGATTCTTCGATGGGCGACCTGGCAAATGATCGCCGAACGGCCAGCCGCTACCAGGCCGGGGTTCCATTGCCCTGCTCATCCTGCCAGTAGGGAGCCCAGGCGAGGGTGACGAGCTGAACCTGAATGTCGGTCTTCCTGGGTTTGACCGTCACCGTCTCCATGACTTCCGTCAATGGATCCACTTTTTCAGCCAGTGCATTGGACTCAGATTCGAATTGTGCCTGCAGATCGGCCAGCTGCTGTTGTACAGACTCGACCGTGTCGTTGGCGCGCGAGACATCGCCGCTCTCCTCAATGGCACGTCCGGCCCTGCGTGCCGCGCCGGTAGCCCTGCTAATCGTGCCGCTGCTGAACGTCTTGCGCCCCGTGAACGCGCCGAGCAGGGTCGCACCGAAGGAAAGCGCGGTCTGCATCTTCGCCTGCCGGGCCTGCTCCTGCTGTTTCTCAACAGCAGCCTGTGCTTTGCGCAGGCGCTCCTGCAGGGTGGCGATCTTGGGTGCATATTTCTTGCGCAGTGCTTCCACCAGCTCGTCCCGTTTTTCACGGGCGGCCTGCCCCGCACGGATGCGGAAGTCGCGCTCGTCTTCGCCGGGCTGCGAGACCAGCTTCAGGCTGGGGCTTTGGAACAGCTGGATCGATTGCGTGCCATACAGCCAGCCGGTGAAATCCTTGTTCCAGGCCGTGTAGTTCTTCGCCTGGCTCGCGGCGGAAGGCAGGTCGTTGAATTGGGCGCCATCCTGCGCGGATTTCTCCAGGTCCGCAGCCGGGATGGCAATCTCTTCGGCATGATCCCAGGTGACAGGGATTGCGTCATCCGTGATCGGCGTGAGATAGACCTTGCTCAGTGACGTGCTGACTTTTGTTTTTGTATCAGCGAAATTCACTTTCGCCGCGCCGACGATCCTGGGCCGGTAGACAAGCCGGGTGCCCGCGGGGGCAGAACCCCGTGCGGGAAGGAAGAAGGCCTGTACACCCGGCGGGAGCGCCGGCTGGCTCGTCGAAACGGCCGAGGCCGCGGACGCGGCCACCGCTGCGCCGCCGGTGGTCATCACAGGAGTCTCGGCCGGCGCAGCTGCAGACGTATCCGCGCGCAGCGGGTCCATCAGGACCTTGATCTGATCCCGCGTCAACGGGCCGCGCAGGTAGGACATCACCCAGCGGGTCTGCATCAGCTCGGGTGCGTCCTCGTGGGTATTGTTCATCAGGAACACGCGATTCCCGAGGCTGGAAATGATCTTTTCGATCTGTGAGCGGCTGAACTGCGCGCCGGCTGCGGCGCTTTCGAGCCCATCCAGCAGGCGGGCCTTGTCACGCTCGGTCTGCAGGCGGCCGATGAACCATGTACCGATGTTGGAAAGCGCCTTGTAATCGAGATCGACCGGGTTCTGGGTTGCCAGTACCATGCCGACACCAAAGGCACGCGCCTGCTTGAGCAGGGTCAGCATGGGCAGTTTCGAGGGAGGGTTGCCCAGCGGCGGCAGGTACCCAAAGATCTCATCCATATACACGAGCGCCCGCAGGCTGGTGGTGCCCGTCTGGCCGCGCATCCAGCTCAGGACCTGGTTCATCAACAGCGAGACAAAGAACATACGCTCAGCATCGCTCAGGTGAGCGATCGAGAAAATGGCAATACGCGGTTTACCATCGGGCGTGTACAGGATCTGCCCGATATCGAGCGGAACGCCCTGCAGCCAGGCGCTGAAACCCGGGGACCCGAGCAAATTATTCAATGCCATCACGAGCCCAAAGCGCTCCTTGGATGGATAGAAGGATTCGATGTCAAGCACACCGATCCGGGTCACGGGCGGAGCCTGTACCTGCTGGATCAACGACGCAAGGTCCATGTCCTGTCCCTGCCGCCAGGCAGTATCCAGGATGGTGGAAAGCAGAATATGCTCGCGGCTCTGCACGGGATCGGCTTCGATCCCCACCAGGCCGAGCAGGCTGGTTGCCGTGCTGCTGACACGCTCACGCAGCATGTCATTGTCATCGCGGATCGCCTGTACGGGCGCGGCGAACGATTTCAGGATCGAGACCGGGATCCCTGCACTGCTGCCGGGCGTGTAAATGCGGATGTCGGTCATGTCGCGCAGGCGCTGGATCCGTTCCCCGCTCTGGTTCCAGCCTGCCAGGCCGTTCTTCCAGGTGTCAGCCTGTTTG
>DASUOS010000563.1:0-14736 GCA_036276515.1 Anaerolineales bacterium
GGGGACGCGAAACATGTCAAGCGTTCCCCTGCAATCAAGGCGGCTGAAGAGGAACGGTGAAACTGCATTACATCCCCTGATTGGAATTTATCGACCCTCCAGCGCGCTCACAAACTCCCCTGCCGTCCCAAAGCGCTCGGAAGGTTTTTTAGACATGGCCTTCCGGATCGCCCTGGCCGTGTCTTCGGGCAAGCCTGGTGCTTTTTCGCGGGCGTCGGGCGGCTCGTGCAGCATGTGGGCGATCAACAGCGCCCCCTGGTTCTCGTGTTTGAAGGGCAGTTCCCCGGTCAACATTTGATACGTCATCACCCCCAGGGCGTAGATATCGGCCCGGCCGTCGATGTCCTTGCGCTCCTGGATCTGTTCGGGGGAAATGTAGGCAAATGTGCCTGCCACCGCGCTCTGTGAGATCAGGGACGAATCACCCAGAACCTTCGCCAGGCCGAAATCGGTGAGGATGGGGCGCGCATCCCCGCCTGCCTGGTCGAGCATGATATTGCCCGGCTTGACATCCCGGTGAACGATGTTGTGCGCGTGTAAATAGTCCAGCGCCGCGCCGATCGGTCTGAGAAACTGGAGCGTCGTCTCGAGATCGAGCCGCCCGTTTTTCAGCAGCTCGCCGAGGGCATCCCCCTGGATGAACTCCATGACCATGTACGGGCGGTCCTCCACTGTGCCGGTATCGAGGACCCTGATGACGTTTGGATGATCGAGACCGCGCAGGACGCGGGATTCACGCTCGAAGAACAAGCGCGTCATCGGATCGTCCTGGATGGCTTCGCGCATGTGCTTGATTGCCACGACCCGTTTCAAGGTCGGGTGCGTCGCCCTGTAGACCTCTGCCATGCCGCCCCGCCCGGTGATCTGAAGGTCCGTGTACTCGTCGAAATGCGCACTCGGAAACGTGGAAGGCTCGAGGGGAGGCAGGCCCGAGCGCCCCGCTTTTTGATAGTCGATATGGATGTGATAGAACTGGCGGTCGACGAACTTCTGCAGGCCCCGGTTGAGCGGTTGAAAGATGAGGGCGAAGAGGGTCATCGAGACCAGCATGGCGATGAGGGGACCGGCGCTGAATCCCTGGGCAAGCGTCGAGATGGCGCGCAGGCTCAGGGCAAACAGGGTCAGCAGAATGGTGGTCAGGGAGCCGTAGACGAGCGAGCGGTTGATCGCAAAGTCGATGTCCCACAGGCGATAGCGCAGCACCGCGATCGCCATCGTCGCCGGCACGATCATCAGCGAGACCTGCCGCAGGACGCGGGCGGCGAGCGCAACAACCAGGGACGGGTTTTTTCCATAGCCAAGCACGTTGAACACCACCACGTACGTGCCGACGAACAAGACCGTGATGATCATGCCGAACAACACCCATTTGGTCTGCTGCCGCTGCACGGGTGTGGAGAGCTTGCGATAGCGAACCACCTGGGCCACAATCCCTCCTGCAAGCAGGAGCAGGAAGAGACCGATATCCCAGGCCTGCTGGGCGGTGTGACCGTAATTCTCCGCCGTGTGGAACTGCGCTTTGTAGTTCGGGATGTAGTCCGCGAACCAGATCCCGATGCGCCAGACCGGGAGTGGGATCAGGATCCACCAGATCCAGCGCGGGAGCGGTTTTCCATCCGGGAAGAGATAAACGAACCAGATTTGCATGCTTTCTGCCATGCCCGGCAGGATGGCAAGCGCAAGGTGCGGTACGTTTGCGTTGGCGGTGGGACCCGTGTACAGTGCGCCGGTGAACAGCAGCATGGTTGCCACCACCAGGGTCGCCAGCTCGTCCCCGCGCCGCCAGACGAGGATGAGCGCCACGATCCCGAAAAAGAGGACGGTGAGGATATCCATGATGACAAACACGTAGGCGGGAAGCTGCAGGGAAAGACCGGCCGCCCTGAGCGCATCCTGCGATGGAGGCAGCAGGCGCAAACCGATCTCAAACGAGGGCTGGATGCCGGCGATGAACAGCAAGATCGTAAAGACCGCCATGCCGGTCCAGGCGGCGCGGGCGGCCCGCAGCCTGGACCCGGTGAGTTTGACGCTTTGAACGGAAGAGCTGCCAGCGGACATCGTCATTCATTTTACTATGCGTACATTCCGCGTAAAAAGTGTGATCCTTTTATGATCCGAGGTGATAGGGAAACGGTCCTGTACGCCGGAAGGGAATTGTTAGGCGCCTGAAAGGCCTTTTCCTCTGGACAAGCTGGCCCGCGCCTGGACAACAAAGGCCGAGTCGCTCCCTGCCCCGGGAGCGTGGATCAATGTAACAACCGTACAGGAACTTCCCACAGGCGGGCAGCCTCCAGGCCGTTCCCTGCTCACTCCCATTATCACAGGTGTTCCGGTAAGGTATGTACATCTCTCCTCTTAAGACGATCACTTGTGTTGCATAACGCAACCGCAGGTGATATACTGCTGGTGAAAGGAGGCTGTATGCCTACTTTGCATGTTAGGAGTGTCCCTGAAGACCTGTATCAGGAAATCCAAAAACTTGCCGAAGAACGGAGCCGCTCACTCAGCGCACAGGTCGTCACGATGCTTGCGCAGGCCCTGGAAGAGGAGAAAAGCCGAAAGACTCAAACCAAAGCTCTGGAATCGATTCGCCGCCGGCGTTTCTCCGCTCCCCTAAAATCGCCTTCGAGCCTTGAACTGCTTCGTGAGGATCGCAAGCGATGACGCGATCGCCGGTGCGGTATGTCGTTGATGCAAGCATTGGGATTAAGCTGTTTGTAGAAGAAGAGTTCTCTGAACAGGCACATGCTTTGTTCTCACACCTTGCTGCGGATCCGCCGGCAGAACTATACGTTCCAGATCTGTTTTATATTGAGTGCACGAATATTTTATTGAAATATACGCGCCGTTTTGGCCGGTCGCTTGAAGATTCACAAGCCGACCTGGCAGACCTGGGCCGTCTGGCATTGAGAATCACATCTGCAGCTGATTTGATGGAAAGGTCTTTATTGCTTGCAAAGAAATTCGATTTATCCGCTTATGATGCATGTTATGCTGTTCTCGCCGGACAATTAGAGATCCATCTTGTTACGGCAGACCAACCGCTGGCCGGAAAACTTGATTCTGCGGTATTTTTAGGCGATGTAGATATTTCAATGTGGCAGGAAGAATAGCGGCTCATTTGATTGGATGACAAACCTGCCAGGGCGGAATACGTGAAAAAGAACCGGCGTTTGGGCCGGTTCTTTTGATTCATGTTTCGCTGTCTTGATGGGATGCGTATTCGAGAAAGCAGGTCATACCTTTGGCGTGACGGTTTCATGGAAACGTGCTGTTCCCATGGGACCGTCACGTCGCAGACGTGACTAAATACACGCGAAGGCGGCTACGGCTCGAACTGCCAGATGGCCCCGCCGGAGGGCCCGCTCGAGCCTATCAGCAATTTTCCACGAAAGACGGTTGTGCCGTTGGACCACAGGCCGCTAAAGGTGCCGCCTTCGCCAAAGCCATCGACATTGACCTGGGTCCAGCTCAGGCCATCGGTCGAGCGCCGGATCTCGACGCCGGCCACGGGGTTGTTCACCGCGGCATACAGGGCGCCATTGTAGACGGCAACCGACTCGATCTTGCGATTCATCGCATCCCCAAAGCCATCGCCGACCACCTGTTCCCAGCGGGTGCCATCCGGGGTCCTCCACAACTGGGCGCCGGTGACGTCGTTCAGGGTGGCCACATACAGGTGGCCTCTAAATTCGGCGGAACCCCCTGTCTGGTAATTGTCGACGTCTCCAAAGCCATCCTCGCCGACCTGTGTCCAATCTGTGCCGTTGGCCGATCGCCAGACCTGCGCACCCGTTCCGGGCGAGGCTTCCAGCGCGGCATACAGTTGTCCCTGGAACACGGTCAGGCTGGTGATCACGTGGTAGGCCGGACCGCCTCCAAACCCACCGGTAACCACGGGCTGCCAGTCCCCCTCACTCCCCGTCGCGCTGCGCCAGATCTCTGCCCCGGCGGCATCGTTCAACGCGGCGGCATAGAGCATGCCCCTGAAGCTCGTGAACATCGTAAAGCCCGTATTATTCGGATCGCCCAACCCATCGGCTGCAACCAGGCTCCACCGGGTTCCATTGGACGAGCGCCAGATCTGTCCGGCGGTCGAGGTAGGCTGCCAGAACCCGGTGCCGGCATACAGCTGGCCCCTGAACACGAACATGTCGAAGACAATCCCGTTGTTGGCCGCGTAGGCGCTGTCGAAGCCCGGCTCGGTGACCCGGGTCCAGGTTTCAGTGTCCTCGCTGCGCCAGAGGCTGGCCCCTGCGTCAAAATTCGAGACTCCGGCGTAGAGATTCCCGTTGAAGACTTCCAGCGCTTCGACGGCAAAGTTACCGGGGTCGCCGAAGCCATCGATCGCGATAGGCCGGGCGCCCACGTCCAGGCAGTTCAGCGTCTTGGGTGTATTGAAGAGGTCGGCCCATTCTCCGCTCTGCGCATCCTGGGCCTGCACGGTGATCAGATGATCTTCGCCGGGTGTGATCCGGCTGGCTAAATTCACATAGAAGCTGCACGTTCCACCCGGGCAGACATCTGCTTCCTCCAGGTCGGGACGGTACAGGCCCGAGACCGCCTGGGCAACCTCCACGCCGTCCGACAGCACCCTGACGGTCAGATCCAGGTCGCGATCGTTGTGATCGATCACCCAGCCCTCGGCCAGACAGTAAAAGGGACTCTGCAGGCCTTCCCAGGCGTCATGATAGCCTTCCACCGGGAAATTTTCTTCGAAGCAGTTCAACGTCCGGGGGCTCAAAGAGAGATCGACCCATTCGCCCGTCTGGGCATCCTGGGCCTGGGCCAGGATGACGTGGTCCACATCGGGGGTGATCAGGCCCCACAGGTCGGCGATGAAGTGGCATGTGCCGCCCGAACAAACGCCCGCCTCCTCCAGGTCCGGCCGGTACAGTCCGGCCACGGTTTGAGTGACTTCCACGCCATCCGAGAAGATACGGATGTTCAGGTCCGCGTCTCGATCGTCCGGGTCGGCTGCCCAGCCGATCGCCTGACAGGAAAACTGGTTTTGCCTGCCCTCGGAGTGGAATTCATGAAAGCCCTCGGGCAGGGTGTTGATAAAATCCGCCAGCCCGGCGGTCACCGCTCGAGAAGGCTTGGCGGGGAGCTTGGCAGCCAGGCTCCCCGCGCCGGCCGGGACCGCTGCAGTGATGAGCAAGGAAAGACAGACAAGGGCGACAAATGCCGTTCGACGTTTCATGCTGCACCTCCTGGGTTGTATTGAAACGGCAGAATGAGCTGGTTCGCAGGAGCCAATATCGTAGTAGGAACGGTCAGGCCAGGTGCGAAAGCGCTCAGGTGTACGTCTGGGCCTTACGTATGTTTGTTATGTTGTCAAATTATGTCTAAATTACCCGTAATCAGTATACGTCTACCCTGGCCCGTTTTCAATAAGCAAAAAGTTACATTTGGATTGCACATCTTCCCGGAGAAGCCTTCGTGTCGGCAAGCGGATCGTCCGGTCCAGAGCATCTCATCCCGGCCGCAGGAAGTCTATCCCGGGAACGATCGCCAGGAGGATGAAGCCGCGGCGCTTATCCCGTAATTCACAGAATTGACTTTCTTTACCAAGGGTCTATACTGAGATAGAATTTCCGCATCGTGAACATCTGCTTGTTTGGATCTCAGTGCCGGTTCTGGCGCCCGCCTGGATCCCATCCAAAGGAGCTGCAGGAGCGTGAAGAATGACCGATCCCGCTGAGAGGGGGACAGGCGATTCCCTATGCCGGCCGCGCTGGTAGCCTCCAAGTTATTCATCCCCCCGCCCCGTCCCAGCCTGGTGCCGCGCCCCCGCCTGGTCCAGCTCTTGAATGAGGGGCTGGCTGCAAACCGCAGGCTGGCCCTGATCTCGGCGCCGGCGGGGTTCGGAAAAACCACGCTGGTGGTCGACTGGCTCAGGCAGACCGCCCCGCCGGCCGCCTGGCTGTCCCTGGAGGAAAGCGACAACGACCTGCCGCGCTTCCTGTCGTACCTGGTCGCCGCTTTCCAGCAGGTGGATGAGGAGATCGGCATTCCCTTGCAGAGCGCACTGCAATCCCCGCAGCTCCCGCCGATCGAGCAGCTCCTGGCGGACCTGCTCAACGAGATCGCCCTGCGGGCCAAGCCGCTCATCCTGGTGCTGGACGATTATCATCTGCTCAGGGAGGCGGCGATCGTGGAGGCGATGGAATTCCTGCTCGACCACCCGCCTCCCCAGCTCCACCTGGTGCTCACCACACGCGAAGACCCGGACCTGCCGCTGGCGCGCTGGAGAGCCCGCGATCAGCTGACCGAGATCCGCGCCCGGGACCTGCGCTTTACGCAGGCAGAGGCGGATCACTTCCTGCGGGACGTCATGGGCCTGGCCCTCTCCGAACAGGATGTGGTCACCCTGGAGGGCCGCACCGAAGGCTGGGCAGCAGGCTTACAGCTCGCCGGGCTCTCGATGCAAAAGCAGAGCGACCCGAAGTTGTTCATCGCCGATTTTTCGGGCAGCCACCGGCATATCCTCGATTACCTGACCGGCGAAGTGCTCCAGGGGCAGCCAGAGAGCATCCGGGCGTTCCTGCTGCAAACATCGATCCTCGAGCGACTCAGCGGTCCATTGTGCGACTCGCTGCTGGAGAGGAGCGACAGCGACAGGGTCCTGGCCCATCTGGAAGCCGCCAACCTGTTCGTCATCCCCCTGGACGAAGAGCGGCGCTGGTACCGCTATCACCAGCTCTTCTCCGACCTGCTGCGCAGCCAGCTGACCCGCACCCAGCCGGGATCGATCCCCGGGCTGCACCGGCGCGCCAGCCGCTGGTTCGCCGGACAGGGGGAGATCCAGGCTGCCATCGATCATGCCCTGCAGGATACCGATCTCACCCAGGCCGCCCGGCTGATCGAGCAGCATGCCCTGGCGAAGCTGTACCAGGGCCAGGTCGCCATGGTCATCGGCTGGTTCGGCAGGTTACCGGGGGCCGTCCTGGAGACTGCCCCGCTGCTGTGCATCAGCAAGGCGTGGGCGTTTGCGGTGATGCAGAGCCTCACAACCCGCCAGGAAGAAGTGGAGCAGGCCTTACACGCCGCAGATCATGCCCTCGACCGGACCCAGGCGGGAGAAGCACTGCGGGCTCGGGTCGCCGGCCATGCGGCCAGCGTCCGGGCATTTTCAATGCAGATCGCTGCACTGAAGGATAAAAAAGCGCAAGAGCTGATCGCCCTTTCGCAGGAAGCCCAGCGGCTCCTGCCGGAAGATGAAAAAGGGATCCGCAGCGTCAACGCTTTTAATATCGGTTATGGATACCTGGCGCTGGCTGACCTGGAAGCGGCCAACGAGGCATTTACACAGACCCTGGAGTACGGCCTCGCTGGAGGCAATTTTTACGCCGGCATCTACGGACCGATCAACCTGATCCTGATCGCACTCCTGGTAGGACGCCGTAAGGAAGCCCTGCAGCTGTGCGATGCGAATATCGAACGGTTCAACCAGCTCCTTGCCGGTCAATACTTCCCGCCCATGGGCGCCCTGTATGTCCTCAAAGGCAGTATCCTTGTAGAACACGACCGGCTGGCGGAGGCCGAACAGCCATTGACGGAAGGGCTCGACCTGATCCGCTGGACGGGGGAGACGATGGTCCAGAGAACGGGCTATCAGGCCCTGGCGCGCCTGCGCGCCATCCAGGGAGACCGCCTGGCTATGTCCGAAGCCGTACATACCCTGGAAAAGATCATTCCCGAGGAGGCGCTCTTCGCCCAGGCGCTGCGCCATCGCCTGTCGATGTGTCACTGGCCCGCTGACCGGGAGGTTGGCAAGGATGCCAAAACCTGGCTGGACGGGTCGGGGATCGAGTTCGGTGAGCTGGCCGTCATAGACAGCCTCGATTACACCGGCGCTGCCGGCTTCCATGGCTATCTCGACGCGGCGTACGTGCTGGCTCGCCTGGCAAACGAGAGACCGGGCGCTTACCCGCTGGCGAAGGTTCACGCCTTCCTGAAGCGCCAGGCGGAATTCGCCGAAACGCACGGGATCCTGAGCTGGGTCGTGGAAGTCGCCCTTGCCCGCACCCTGCTTTATCAGGCGCAGGGGAAGCAGCAGGCAGCGCTCGAAACCCTCGAGAGGGCCGTACGGGCCGCAGCCCCCACGGGTCTTTTCCGAGTCTTTGTGGACGAAGGGCAGGCCATACAACCGCTGCTGGGGCCGATCCGGACGCGCTTGAGAGACGAGGCCCTGGTCACGTATGCAGACCGCCTCTTGGAAGCGATGCGCTATGGAGCGGAACGACCCGAGACTCGCGATTCGCCTGCGGACCCCTTGAGCCGGCGTGAGCTTGACGTGCTGCGCCATCTGGCCAGGGGGCTGAGCTACGAAGAGACCGGCCGGCAGCTCTTCCTCAGCCTGAACACGGTCCAGTCGCACGTCAAGAGCATCTATCGCAAGCTGCTGGTCAACAAGCGGCTTCAGGCGATCGAGAAAGCCCGGGAGCTGAACCTGATCTGAGCGCGGCGTCAAATCCCATATTTCTCTTTCCAGGAATCACATGTTCATGTGGTTCCTTTTTTTATTTTGGGTCATAGAATGCAGGGCATATAGAACCATTTGGAGTCAAGAAGGAGAGAAATGCCATGAAAACAAATTATTGGAAGAAAATGAATAACCTGATCATTCTCAGGAAACCGCTGCTGTTTTCGATGACGATGATGTTGACTCTGGTGATCCTGGTTTCAATCGCCGGACCGGCTACAGCCCAGAAAAACAGCGCTGCAGTGGACAGGAATGTACATACTGTGCCATCGCAAGGACAGGGTCCGAGCGAACCCGCCGAGCTGGAGGCCTTTCTCGATGATTATTTCGGCAGCAAGATGGAAGAGTATCACATCGCTGGGGCAGCCGTCTCTATCGTCAAGGATGGCAAGCTGCTCTTTGCTAAAGGTTACGGCTACGCCGATATCGATAAAGGTATCCCGGTCGATCCTGAACAAACCATCTTTCGTATTGGTTCCGTCGGAAAGACGTTCACATGGACGGCCATAATGCAGCTCGTCGAGCAGGGAAAGCTGGACCTGGACGCGGATATCAACACCTATCTCGACTTTCGTATCCCGGATACCTATCCCCAACCGGTTACCCTGAAGCACCTGATGACTCACACGTCCGGGTTCGAAGACCGGTGGCTCGAGACGGTGGTGGCGGATGCCAGGGATCTTGTACCCGCGCGCGAATGGCTGATCTCTAATACGCCGGGGCGGGTGCGTCCGCCCGACGAAGCTGCCGGGTACTCGAACTACAATGCCATGTTGGCGGGGTACATCGTGGCGCGGGTATCGGGCCAACCCTACGACCAGTACATCCAGGAACATATCTTTGATCCACTGGGCATGGCGCACTCAACTGCCCAGTCGCCGATACCACCAGACCTGCGCCCCTATGCATCCGTGGGATATACGTATGTCGATGGGGCCTTCCAGCCCTTCCCGGATTACACGGCTCAGCCGGCGGGACTGCCGTCCGGCATGCACCAGGCCAGCGTTACGGACATGGCGCGTTTCATGATCGCGCACCTTGAGAATGGCCAATACAGCGATGAGAACATCCCCGAGGCGCCCATCCTGGAAGAAAGCACTGCACAGCAAATGCAAAGCAGCCTGTACACTCCCGACCCGCGTCTCCTGGGCACCGCCTACGGCTTTTTCGACATGAGCGACAACGGCCAGCGAACGCTTGGTCATGAAGGGTATGGCCCGCCGATGAGTAGCCAGCTGCTGCTTTTGCCCGACCAGCGCCTGGGTATCTTTGTGGTCTACAACAGCCTGGGTGCCAGGGACGGAGGACTGACCAAGCAACATATGGGATTCCAGCGAGCGTTTTTCGACCATTACTATCCTGCCGCTGCAGCCGCGCCAATCCAACCTCCGGTGGACTTCGCGGAGCGAGCTAGTCGGTTCGTGGGCCTTTATAGGCTGTCCAATAGCAACTCGACCACCCCGGAAAAAGTCATAGGGCTCTTGGGCGCACTTGAAGTCAGCGATCCCGGCGACGGCACACTGCTCGTTCCTGTGGAGGGGCTTGAGTTGCGATTTGTGGAAGTGGAGCCGCTCTACTTCCGCCAGGTAGACGGTCCGTTTGCCCTCTTCTTCCGTGAGGACGGCAGGGGGCGTATCACCCACCTGTTTGCCGACATCCAGCCCCAATATGCTTTTGTAAAGCTGGACTGGTACGAAACGCCCGGTTTCAACATGGCGTTGGCCCTGGGTTGCGTCCTGGTATTCCTGTCCATGGTCCCAGTGGCAGTGATCCGCTTTATTCGGAACCGCCGCCTGGGTGGTGCTGGGAGAGCCGCCTCTCGCGGCACCCGCATGGCTGGCTGGGTCATCTTGGCGATCTGCCTTCTCAACCTGCTGTTCCTGGTCGGCGTGGCGCTTAAGTTTCCTCCAGTCCAACCATCGGAACTGCACAGCCTGTCATTGATCACTGAGATCACGCTGGGGCTGGGCGTTTTGTCTGCCGTGCTGACGGTCGGCGCGCTGGTCTACACGGTACTGGCCTGGAAGAATGGCTACTGGAGCATTGCCGGCCGCGCCTATTACACACTGGTGACGATCGCGGCAGCCGCTTTTGTCTGGTTCCTGGATTACTGGAACTGGTTGGGCTGGCAGTACTAGCTGGCAAACATTTCAAGGCTGGCGGGGACGGATTATATCCTTGCCAGCCAACAATAAGATGGAGAATAAAATGACAACAAATACACTTCCAAACGAAGCCATTCAAGATAGCATGAACCGCACTCAGGCGGAACGAATGGACCAATACAGCCTTTGGCAGATTTTAGGGATCTGGCTGGCCGGAGGCGCCCCGATGTGGATTCTCGCCTGGCTCATTTATCCGGCCGTGAGCCGGGACCTCCCTGCAGCGGATGCCGGTTTGCTGCTGATGAAGCTTCTCATGATGGGACTGGTCTGGCAGTTCGTGCTGTCCATGATCATCCTCTATCGAGAAGAAGGAAACCTGCGCCTCAGCACGATCCGCCGGCGGTTCTGGCTGAACAACCCGGTCTCGCCGAAAACCGGTCAGAAAAATAACCGGTTGTGGTGGCTGCTCATCCCGCTGATGCTTTTGAACGTCGCACTGGAACTCGGTCTGGCACCTCCTCTCAACGAGATATGGACAGGGCTCTTCCCGCTCCTGGCGGAACCCCAGAGCCGCAGCATGGACGCCATGTTTGCGCCTGAGGTACGGGCGAACTGGATCGGCGCATGGGACCTGCTGGCGATCTATCTGGTCCTGTCGGTATTCAACAACTTCCTGGGCGAGGAATTCCTGTTCCGGGGAGTCCTGCTGCCCAGAATGAAAGGCGTCTTTGGAAGCTGGGATTGGGTCGCGAACGGTGTTGCCTTCGGGCTGTACCATCTGCACATGCCGTGGAGCCTGCCTGGGAATATCCTGTCCGGTTTCCTGTATGCATTCGCCGGCAAGCGCTACCGCAGCAACTGGTTCCCCATCATCCTCCATTCCGGGCAGGCGTTCTATTTCGGCTTTTTGATGCTGGGCCTGGTCCTTGGACTCGCATAGCAACACCGATACGTTGTAAACAAAGAGAAACCATGAATGATGCTCAGCCTTTATTCGACTCGACGACGCACTACCGGATCGAGGTGCGGGGTCGAGTCGATGTGGAGTGGCTGCAAAGCTTCGACAGCTCGGTAGAGATCCTGCTCGATGAGGCCAGAGAGATGGAAGAGATCACTGTGCTGAGCGTGCACACCGATCAATCAGGCATTATTGGGCTGGTGCGCAGGCTGCACGGCCTCGGAATGACCCTGCAGCAATTAGAAATCGTCACACGAAAGGAGAATTAAAAGATCCACTGCTCCGCTCGGGACAAGGCTCACATCGTCCAGATGTGCTTCGGGAGGAGGATATTTTGCTATAAGTTGAAATCGCGTACGGCACCTGCAATACGCAGGAAAACGATGGACAGTCACCCGCCTCCCCTGGAGGCGGGTTTTTCATTTTCCGATAGAATGGGCTAGACCTTCGCAAGCATCTTTCAAGGAATCAGCCATGGACTTCCTTCTCCAAAACTTCACCCTTATCGACGGGACCGGGCAGCCGCCCATTCCAGGCGCGCGCATCTTGATCCGGGGAGATAAGATTGAATATGCAGGGCCGGCCTCCGGCTGGACGGGGACAGATGAAGAAACGACCGAGCTGGACCTGGGCGGCGGCTTCGTTTTGCCCGGGCTGATCGATGCCCATGTCCATCTCTGCGGCTCGGGCGAAGCGGACAGCCAGTTCCGGGCGCCGGATGGGGCGATGGCGCTCAAGATCCTGCGCAATGCCCAGAGGAACCTGGCGGCCGGCATCACCACCGTGCGCGACCTGGGCGGCTGGAACGAGCTGGAGTTCGTGGTGCGGGAGTGGATCCGCAGGGGTGAGTTCGCCGGGCCGCGCATGTGCCTGGCAGGCCGCTTTATCTCGATCAGCGAGGCGGGCGCCGACCATTACGACGGCATGTACCGCGTGGCCGACGGCGTGGACGAGGTCCGGCGGGCGGTGCGCGAGCAGGTGAAGCACGGGGCGGACCTGGTCAAGATCGGCGTAACCGGCGCGGTGCTGGTGGAGAGCGGGGAGCCGGGCCTGACGCATTTCAACATGGACGAGATCCGGGCGCTGGTGGAGGAGGCGGCCAAGTTCGGCCGGCGCGCCGCCGCCCATGCCCACGGCATCGACGGGATCCGCAAGGCGCTCAAGGCCGGCGTGTACTCCATCGAGCACGGCACCTTCCTGCACCAGGATCCCGCCGCCATCCGTTTCATGGCGGAGAAGGGAGTCTTCCTCGTCCCGACCCTGAAAGTAGACTGGGACATCATCCATGCAGATGATCCAACCATCCCAGAGTGGATCCTGGAGAAGAACCGCGCCACCCAGGGCGACGCCGAGCGCAGCCTGAAGCTGGCCTACAATGCCGGCGTGCCGATTGCCATGGGCTCAGACGTGGGCACGCCGCGCAACGTCCACGGGGAGAACGGGCTGGAAGTGTACTGGATGGCACAGGCAGGTCTCTCGCCGCTGGATGCCATCGCCGCCGCCACAGGGAATGCCGCCCGACTGCTCGGCTGGGACGGTTGGCTGGGAACCCTTGAAAAAGGAAAAGCTGCCGATTTGATCGTCCTCGACGAGAACCCGCTCGACGACCTGCGCCTGCTGGCGGACAAATCACACCTGCGGCTCGTCATGAAAGACGGCCAGGTCGCCGCCTGTCACAGGGACCACGACCTGCCCCACGCCCTGCTGGCCAAAAGGATGTTGTGGATCGAATGATCAATAATAAAAGATCCGCCGGAGCGGATTCTTATCGAATGAACACTGGATATTTATTCGGTGTCATCAAACTTTTTGAGATACTCCTCATCAGACTCGGATGTAGTTGTGCTGGATCCGAACTCTGTTTTCTCATATTCAGTCAGCAACTCCTTGAGCATGCGCAGGGCATCCTCGCGGCTGTTGGCGGCTTTGCCATATCGTCGTAGCTCATTCATTACTTCATAATGGATGCCGCTGTATCCTGCACCCGTGCCTCCCGACTGAACGCGATCATAAGCGTCGTGATAAAGCTGCTGCAGCCTGTTATATTCATCCAATGATGTTATGGAGCTCTTTTTCGGAGAGGAGCTGCTCAATGTTGACCTCCAACTGCTCGATGTTCTTCTGCAAATTGATCTTAAGGCGTTTGATTTCCGCCTGTACCTGTTCCCAGGTCACCGGGCGAATGTCGGCGTCGAAGTGAATTTCCGGGAAGTTGCGCTGGAAGATGTTTTTCACCAGCAGCACCTGGTAGATCTTGCGGCCACTCGCCATCACACCTTGATCCTTTAAAACGCCTGTATAAAGGAGAACATCATCGATATACAAGCCAATATAATCACCGGGTTTGAGCTCTTCGGCCATGCGTACTCCTTTTCATCGCTATCTGGATTTTACCCTTTCTGCTGCAAAACAGAAAACTCCAGGCTGTCCCAAAGGATCAGCCCCTCAGGCCTTTCCAGACTTCCAGCTTGTTCTTCACGCGCCCGATCACGTCGTCGGTAAACTCGGTGGTCGAGAGGCGGCCGCCGAGGTCGGTGGTGGTCTGCCCGGCATGGACGGCTTCGTAGACCGATTCATAGATCGCCCGCGACGCCTTATCGGCCTGCGGCGTCTGGAAGTAGGTCAGCAGGGAGGCCCCGGCCAGGATCATCGCCATCGGGTTGGCCACGTTCTTGCCCTCCAGGGCGGGCGCCGTCCCGTGCGGGGCTTCGGTCATCACGACCTTGATGTGAGCGGCGTTGTCGAAGGCCAGCACCTGGCTTTCGGAGCCGGCGATGCTGCCGAACATCTGCAGGACCATATCGGAGAGCAGGTCGCCGTCGCGGTTGAGGGTGGGGATGACCAGGGCCTCGCCGCCGATCTTGAGCAGCAGGGCAAGCGTGGCGTCGATCAGTAACGGCTCGTAGGCGACGTGCGGATGGCGGGCGGCCGCTGCGTCCAGCTCCTCCTTGAACATGCCCTCATACACCGGGCTGACGGTGAACTTCGGCCCGCCAAAGACCCGCGCCCCGGTCCGCTCGGCAAGCTGGAACGAGAAGTCGGCCACGCAGCGGCAGATGCTGCGGCTGATCTTCGAGGTGCGGTAGGCAATCTCATCGCCGCCGGCGGTGGTCTCACGCCATTCCTTTGCCCCGTAGGCATCGTCGACGGCCATGCGCACGATGGAGATCGGATCGTGCACGCCT
>DASUOS010000564.1:0-4045 GCA_036276515.1 Anaerolineales bacterium
TGATCGGTCCCACGCCCGACACGCCATTCACAGCGTTTCTCCAGCTTTCCTCCACAGTCAACCCGAGCGGGTTCACTGTCCCCATTCCAGTAATGACAATCCTCTCCATTCGTTCCTCTTTCACATGAATTTCATATAGCACTCAATAAAACCCCTGATTCTTTCACACGTCACGCTGTTTGCTGACCGGTTGGCCTGTTCTATTCCCCGGCTTTTGGGGTGTATTCCCCTTCCACCCAGTACTCCCCACCCGGGCTGACTTCCTTTTTCCAGATGGGGACGATCTCTTTGAGGCGGTCGATGCCATAACGGGCTGCATCGAAGACACCCGTGTCGCGGTGAGCGGCTGTGCAGGCGATCAGGACGGTCGGCGTTTTAGGATAGAGTCTGCCGATGCGCTGGACAATAGCGATCCCCTCGACGATCGGCCAGCGAGCACGGATCTCATTCGCGACCTGCTTCATCTTGGCCTCCGCCATGGGGGCATAGGCTTCGTATTCTAAATACTCGGTAACGTGAGAATCTCCGCGTTTCGTTTCCCCGCGTACCATGCCGGCAAAGATGGCTGCGGCTCCCGTGCTGGTCATGGTGATTTTGGCCAGAAGGTCATTCAGGTCAATATCTTCCTCGGTGATGGAAAAAATAGTCGGATATTCCATCATGCCCCCCCCGAGACCGGAGGGAACATGGCAAGCTCCGCATTGGGCGGGATGACCGCCTCATCGAATGCATATTCCCGGTTGATGGTGATCAGAACGCTCGACATGGAATCCTTGAGATTCGGATATTCATTCGCGATTTTATCCTTCAATCCTTGAACGGTCAGGTCGGCGGGGATCTCCAGCTCCATGGAACGGGTTCCCGCGCGGTCGCGCAGGGTGGCAAAAAACAAGAGTTTGATTCTATTCATCGATTCCTAGATCCAGACATTGTTGGGCGCCGTTTTCTCGTCAACTATATCACCCGTATTTACCGTCCCGGCCGGCTCCACCAGCAGGATGTGGCATTCAGATTCGGCAACAGGCTTATGCTCCACGCCTTTCGGAACGACATACATTTCACCTTTGTTCAGTACGACATTTCCCTGGCGAAATTGGATTTCGAGCCGGCCATTCAGCACGACGAACACTTCGTCTGTGTCGGCATGAGCGTGCCAGACAAATTCTCCCTGGACCTTGACCACTTTGAAATGATAATCATTCATCTGGGCAATGATCCTGGGAGACCAGTGCTCGGAAAATTTGGAAAGCTTTTCGTTTAGGTTAATGGGTTGATGTTCCATACTATTTCCTGTCAATGACAGGCCGTTAATCTCCATATTCACTCATTCACCACATCACCGCTCTGACCGCCGTGTTTCTCGATCAGACGGATGTTCTGGATGCGCATCGTCTTCTCGGCAGCTTTGGCCATGTCATAAATGGTCAGCGCTGCAACAGAAACAGCCGTCAGGGCTTCCATTTCCACGCCGGTCTTGCCAACAGTCTTCGCTGTGGCCGTGATCACCACACCCGGCAGGGAGTCATCCATTACCAGGTCCACATCCACTTTTGTGAGAGGCAGGGGATGGCATAACGGGATCAGCTCCGAGGTCCGTTTGGAGGCGCTGATCCCAGCGATCTGGGCAACCGTCAGGACATCCCCTTTTTTGATCTGCCCGGCCCGGATCAGATCCAGTGTTTCCTGTTTCATGTGGACCTCGCCGCGGGCGACCGCAATCCTTTCGGAATCCGGCTTGTGACCGACATCCACCATGCTGGCGCGGCCGTGTTCGTCTACATGGGTCAGCTTGTTCGTCATGCTGAAATTATAACGTACCGGAGTATAATTCCCTGCCTATGGAAAACCTGTTGGGACGCCAGCTCAATTACACCGTCCATACATCCATCTATGACGGTCCACTCGACCTGCTTCTCAGCCTGATCGAGCGCGCCGAGCTGAATATCACCGAGGTATCACTGGCATCGGTCACCGATCAGTACCTGGTCTATATCAACAGCCTGGAACACGTCCACCCGGATGAGATTTCAGCTTTCCTGTTGATCGCCGCTAAATTACTGCAGATCAAATCTGAGGCCTTACTCCCCCGCCCGCCTGCTCGCGAACATGGCGAGGAGGACCTGGGGCGGTCGCTTGTCGACCAGTTGAAATTGTACAAGCGCTTCAAGGAAATCGGGGCCTGGATGAACGAGCGCCAGGACAAAAACCTGCGCACCTACCTGCGCATCGCTCCGCCACCAAAGGTAGAAGCAAAGCTCGATCTTTCGAACATCACCCTGGAAAAACTTGTCATTGCCGCATCGGAAGCCTTCGCCAAGGAGCAAAACAAGCAGCCTCTTGGAACCATCATCGCAGCCCCGCGCATTACGATCCGGGAAAAGATCGACCTGATCGCCAGAACCCTCAAGGAAGTAGAGCGCGCCTCTTTCAAAGCAATGCTCACCCAGGGGGCCTCACGCCTTGAGATCGTGGTCACCTTCCTGGCCATGCTGGAGCTGGTCAAACGCTACCGCATCCACGCTTATCAGGAGGGGTTGTTCGGCGAGATCGAGCTCGACCGCATGGAAGACTGGCGGGAGGACGAAGAGATCGAGATCGAATTTGAGTAGTTCGCTATTGGCGTTTCGCTGTTATTGATTTATCTTCAACAACCCTTCTTTGACGAACGGGTTGTTTTTGTTTCAGGAACAAGCCTGCCAGCAGCATGGCAAAGCAGGCGCCCAGATTATCATAGACAAGCACATCGAACAGGCTCGAATGCCGCCCCGGCACGAAGGACTGGTGAAATTCATCGGTCATTGCATACAGAACGGCCAGAAGCCAGGCTGCCCAGCGCCTGTTCGCCTTGAAGTTGAAGGCCCGCCAGTACGATAGGGCAAGCATGGCATAACCGATGATATGTCCAGTCTTGTTAACAAGCAGGCGCAGCCCACTCTGCGGCATGTCCAGCGCCTGACCGGCCGAGTAAAGGAAGATCGCCAGCATCATCAAGGCGGCGGGAAGCCAGCGGAATATTCCGTTTTGCGAGAATGTCCTCTTCGTCGAGCTCATCCTCTAACTATATAACAAAAAGCCATGGCCAGGAAGGCGATGGCTTGACAGATCCGACATTAGATCAAATATCCTCGAGCCGGACCGCGATCGTCCGGCTGCCGTCTCCGAGTTCCACGCTCTGGACGATAACCGCTTTGCCGCTCGGATCACCGTCGAAGACCATGCTGAATGGTATGGCAGTGATATTTTCGAATAATAGCCGCAGGGCGCCACGCGCGAATCACCCAGTAGACGGACAACCCGTTACAATGGGCTCGATGATGAAATCCCCGCAGAAGAACGAAGTGGTACTCAAGGATGGAGATGACTGGCTCCACTTTACTGATCCACATTCAATCCTGGTTGCCGACAAGCTGGAGGATGTAGCCGGCGCCTTAACCCAGGTCGAAGAACAGGTGCAGACCGGCGGCTGGCACGCCGCGGGTTTTCTCAGTTATGAAGCCGCTCCGGCCTTCGAACCGGCGGTTCCCTCCCGGACAGGGACAGGCTTCCCGTATCTCTGGTTTGGCCTGTACCCTGAGCCAAAACCCGTCAAAATTCCTGCATCCCTGTCCCCGCTGAAAAAGGTGGACTGGACCCCCACGGTAGATCGGGATACCTATACTTCGGCGGTCGATAAAGTCAGAGACTATATCGCCAACGGCCGAACCTACCAGGTCAATTACACCATGCGCTTGCAGTCCGAGTACGATGCCAGCGCCTGGGATCTCTTTCTGCATCTTGCCCAAAACCAGAACCGGTACGCTGCCTATGTCAATACCGGACGGTATATCCTATGTAGTGCATCTCCGGAGCTGTTTTTTCGACTGGATGGCACAACGATCACCTGTCGCCCCATGAAAGGGACTGCTCGCCGAGGGCGCACAACCGGCGAAGATCATTTCCAGTCCGACTGGCTGAGGAATTCAGAAAAGAATCGGGCCGAAAATGTCATGATCGTGGACATGATTCGCAATGACCTGGGCCGGATCGCACGGATCGGCACTGTCCA
>DASUOS010000565.1:0-5552 GCA_036276515.1 Anaerolineales bacterium
CTCGCCTGCCACGCCATAAATCTCATTCGGCTTGAGCTCAAAAGAAACTCCGTCGACGGCCCGTACGGTCCGTGAGATCCCATAAATCTCGGTTTTGTAATACGCAGCTAGGTTTTCTACGCTTAATAGTGTCACGGGTTATCCTCCAATCAAGCGCAGGCGCGTTCGTGGATCAATGTACTCATTGATGCTGGCGAAGAACAGATAGAGACCGAGAAATAGAATGATAGCCACCAGAGCCGGGGCAGCGATCCACCACCACACCCCCGCCACCAAGGCCCCGTGCTGATTGGCCCAGAAGAGTGCGGTTCCGATGGAAGGGGTGGTCAGATCCGAAAGCCCCAGAACACTCAAAGTGACTTCCATTCCAATGGACCACAGCAAATTATTGATGGTGGTGGCGAACACGATCGGCAGCACGAAGGGAAGGTGCTCGTTGATCGTAATCCAAAATCCGCTGGTCCCGGAATAAGCCGCGGTCCGTGTAAATGAGCGCTCCTTCAGGCTCAGCACCTGGGAGCGAATGAGGCGGGCGTCATACGGCCAGCCAAAGAATCCCAGGATGACCCCCAGCAGGAACAGGTTCATCATGTCGCGCAGAAGGAAACCCAGCAGGATCAGGAGGGGCAGCAGGGGCATAATCACGAAGCTGTCGTTGACTGACATCAGCACCCTGTCGAGCCATCCGCCCTGATACCCGGCGGTGAGACCAACCAGGATGGCGATCACGCGAGATATAGCCGCAGTAATCAGCCCCATGATCAGCGAATTGCGCACGGCAAAGGTCAGCCACCAGAAAATATCCTTTCCACGAGAGTCGGTGCCGAAGAAGTGGTTTAGCGATGGAGGCGCATCCATAGGTACCTGAAATGATTTGTTCGGCTCATACGGGGAGACAAAGGTTAGGAGAATCATCACCACAACCGCAAGCAGTAAAATAAAGGCAATGCGGAAGCGTCCGTCATATTGTAAAAGATCGCGTATGACTTTGAACATAGGGCTGGCTCCTATTGATATCGCACTCGCGGGTCGAACAGTGGGTAAATTAAATCCATGAGAAATACGGCGACAGCCACACCGATGATCGAGTAAATGGCGATGCCCATGATCATGGAATAATCGTTTCTTAAGACCGCCGCCATGGTCAGCATGCCAAGCCCCGGGAATCCAAAGACGATCTCCATGATGAGGGCGCCGCTGAAGACTGCCCCAAGCGACATGGCTAGCCCTGTAAGCTGTGGCAGCAGGGCATTGCGCATGATATATTGCGAGAGGATCTTGCTTTCCTTCATACCCGTGGTTTCGGCATAGACCACATAATCCTCTGAGATGATATTGGAGGTAAGGGATTTCATGCCGATAAACCAGCCGCCAAACCCGACCAGCACCAGGGTAGCTGCCGGGAGTATGGAATGCCGCAGGTAGATCAAGGCAAAGGCAAATGTCCAGCTGGGACGAGTCCCGATCGGATAAGCGCCACTGAAGGGCAGGATTGGAATGAAGAAAGCAAACACCACCAGCAGAACGATGGCCACAATGTAGTATGGAATGGGGCGGACTGCCTGTCCCACTACCTCGATCACGTTCAAGGCTTTATTCTTGGGATAGTAGCTGGACAGGGCGCCGAACAGGTTGCCAAAAATCCACGAGATCAGCACCGCGGGGATCAACAGGCTGAGCGTATATGGCATGGCCTGCCCAATCATCCCAGACACCGGGTTGGGAAAATTAGCGAGTGAAGGACCGAGATCACCCCGGAGCAAGCGACCCCAAAACGCGAAATACTGCTGGACCGGACTGCCAGACAGGCCGTACATGTCTGTCAGCGCGGCGCGCATGGAGGCGATGGATTGGGGGTCGAGGGCCCCACCCCTCGCCATCATCATGGATATCTGCGCTTCTACCGGGTCCGCGGGAGAGAGCCGGGGAATGATAAAAGTGACCGTGATCCCGACAAAAATGATCGTTAGGAACTGGAGGAAGCGCGGAATTAAATAACGGAGTATGAACCTTCGCATCTGGACTATCTCCAACATGAGCCCCCCCACAGTGGCTACCGTTTCGGACAACCGCTGTGGAGGGGGGAGAATGTTGCTACTGCCTTTTTCATCGATTATCGCGTTCAACTCATTGGCACCAGCCCAACGAGCAACGCAACTTTTGCAGCGGCGATGTTATGCGTTCTTCGGCTTAATCTTGACGAACATATACTTGGTGTTACCCCAGTTCGGCACTGGATCCGTATAGGGGTCATCCACCGATGGATAGCCGGTGAAGTAGGTGGTGTCCATAGTTGTGAAGACATTGTACGCCATAAGCGGGGTAATCGGCATCTCCTGTGCGGCGAGTTTGCAGTACTCCAGTCCCAGCTCGACGCCTTTGGGATCGTCGAAGGAGATCTCCTGGATGCTTTCGATGATCCTGTCGAGTTCTGGGTTCTTCCAGCGCATGCTGTTGGTGCCAGTATCGGGTTGGCCGCTCGGTACGTAGAACTTCGAGTGCCAGGACTGGAGGAAGAAGAACAGGTCGGGATCCCCACCCCAGGTCTCGATCGTCCAGGCCAGGTTGGCGGAGTATTCGCCGCTGTCCATGATGGGCCAGGGATTGGCCTGCGCGTCGAGGCTAGTGTCGATGCCAAAAGCCTTCCAGTTCTCGACGATCGCGGCGGCAGCCCGGTTCATGGTCGGGTTGGATTCACTCATGCTCATCAACGGCAACTTGAAAGGCGAGCCGTCAGGCAAGGCCCATGTGTCCCCATCCTTTTGCATGCCGGCGTCGAGCATCAACTGCTCGGCAGCCTCGAGATCGTATTTCCACCAACCGGCTCCAATATACTTCTTGATGGTGTCGGGATCAGTGGGCACCAGGTCACCCAGGCTCTGGCGGGCTAGATCGGCAATCTTTTGGGCGGCGGTTGGATCGTAGGGCTTGTAGTCCTGCCCACCAACTTTGATGGTGAAGTCGTTCAACCAGGGTTCCAGCGGCTCGTGATAGAACTGTGGGTACATACCGGTCGGTGGGACGTGGATGGCGGAGATGGTTGCCGCTCCTTTGTAGGAGGCCAGGGCTACCTGGGCAATGTCGATCGCCAGCGTCAGCGCCCAGCGGACTTCCTTCTTGTCCAGCCCGGGTTTTTCGTTGTTGTAGATGACCGCCGGCAGGGTGGGATCCGGATGAGCCCAGGGGAACGAAGGGAACCAGCCGACTGAGCTTGGGTTCTCCTTGGCCAGGGTAATGCGGCCTTCCGGGGTGATGTCGTGGATCACATCGAGCTCGTGTGCCGTTTGGGCGATAACGCGCTTATCACTAGGGCCGGGGTCAATGTACATGGCATACTTGACATCCACATCGCCAAGCCGGGCGATCGAGGTCCGTTTCCAGTCTTCGCGGCGCTCCCACAGAACCCACTTGCCGTTGGGATCAATGTCCTTGAGCGTATAGGCGCCCAGGCTGACCGGCGGGTTGAATTTGAACGCCACCAAGTCTGCTTCCTTTTCAAAAATGTGCTTGGGCATCATGTAGGTGGCGCCCCAGCGCACAGTGAAGGCCGAGTGGAAGCGCGAGTTGGGGGCCTTCAGGTAAACGACGACCGTGTTTTTATCTGGCTGTTCCAGCTTGTCGATATTGCCCGAGAACAGGCCATTACCAGACAGTCCCTCTGTCTTCATAATGGTGTCGATGGTGTAGAACACGTCATCCCCCGAGAACTCCACGCCATCGCTCCAATAGATGCCCTCGCGGACTTTTATGGTCATCTCAGTGAAGTCGGCATTGTAGAGCGGCTTCTCGGCTGCCAGGGCATTATCCCATACGCCGTCGACTCCTGCATCCGGGTCGATGTACCACAGCGCATCCAGGGCCAGTTGCTGGAGTCCACATACCCAGAAGGCGCCGTAGCCGCTCCGCCAGCGGTTGAAGTCATCTGCCGGTTGCACAGTCCCTGATGGGTTCTCCAGGATGAGGCACTCATTCCTGGGTACGCCCGGCTGTACCTCCTTCACTGCAGCCGCAGTTGGTTCTCCCTCTGTCGCCGGGATGGAAGGACTGCAAGCCTGCAGGGCGCCAGCTGCTGTAAACACGGCAGCTAGCTTTAAGAACTCTCGTCTGGTGGTGGCATGCTTTCTCATTTCTTCCTCCATGGATGGATTGTGAATTGGACCGAATGGCTACGCTTGCCACATGCAAGCTGCCTTCAAAAAGGAAAAATCGAACCCGCCCGCCTGGTTGAAATAACCATCATTCCCACCGTGTAGCAAAATGCACAGGAACATGATTTTCCCTTGACAACCTCGTCTTTCACAAACATAAAGTATGGACTCGAGAGAGAATTCTTAAATTGTATGGATAGGAAACTTAGAAATTTCTTAAATATTATCATGCATAAAATCGAAAGTCAACACTAAATTTCTTGTTTTTGTTCATATATTTTTCGAACATTTTCGATCGTGTTTAATCCAAGCTTTTTTTGTCTGCAAAGGGAGAATATCTCCTGTTTTGAGGAGGAAATAGGCTCTTTTTCCGGCAAAACTTGCTAATTTTATGAGATTTTCTCCTACAAGGAAAGCATCCTATCCTTTCAGCTTATTCTTTCTAGTAATTTGACCAATTTCGATTCAGGAGACCTATTGCATTTAGTCGAACAAAGTATTAAAATGTTTTCATCGTTGTTCATTATTAATTTTAATTAATTGTGGTATCTTTCTGTCCCAAATAAAATGGATCACCCCGGATGGATTTTGATTTGGGGAGGAGTGAAAACACCTTGATTAATGATGCCAAGACCGGATCATATAAAGCGCCGACGATGCGCGATGTAGCTGATGCAGCAGATGTTTCCCTTTCGACCGTTTCGCTGGTGGTGAACGGAAAACCGGGCGTGAGTCATAACCGGCGTGAGAGAGTTCTAAAGGTCATTGAAGAGCTCAATTACATGACAGGGGGACGCAAAAAATCGGCTGTGGAGACTAAAATCATTGGGCTTCTGATGGAATCTCTGTCCGAAGCTTCACGGAGCGAGGGATTTTACGTTCGGATCGTCTCGGGAATCGAGGAAGCTGCATATGAACTGGGTTACCAGGTCTTACTGCATGTCTATCGCCCGGCAATTGATCCTCTCAATAGCATTCGTGAGTTGATGGGGCGCGATGTGGATGGACTGATTATTGCAAACGATGGTGATATCACGCCCAAAGTGATCCAGAACATCGCCGAAGCTAGTATTCCAATGGTCTTGGTAGAGAACTTTCAAAATTTCCCGATCCATTCGGTGACCGCCGATAATTTTACTGCCGGGCGTGTTATGACGGAATATCTGATCCAGCTGGGGCACCGGCGGATCGGCGCACTGGGTGGACCGGATAAATACAGTAGCCTGCGCGATCGAATGCGCGGCTACCGTACCGCCATGATGGAAAATGGTTTGCAGGTTGACCCCCGTCTACAGCCGAGCCCCGTCTCTGGTAACCCAAGAAAGGGGTACGTGCAGATGCAACAACTCCTTGCCCTTCCCGAGCCGCCGACCGCCGTTTTTGCCGTGAGCGACCGGGCGGCAT
>DASUOS010000566.1:0-5073 GCA_036276515.1 Anaerolineales bacterium
CCGCCATCGAACGGCTCCAGGCCGGGCAGGGGCGAGCGGATGCCGCTGCCGTCCAGCTCGAGGTACTCGAGGCTGAAGCTGGTGTTGCCAGAGGCGCCCAGGTTGTCCCGGCTGGTGCCCGCCACGATCAGCGACTCGCCGTCCGGCGTGAAGACCGGCCGGCCCCAGGCGAAGTTGTTCTCGAACGTCAGCTGGCGCGGGGCAGGATTTTCGATCGTTGTCACCCAGATGTTCTCATTCGGCGAAGCGCCGATATAGGCCACAGACTGGCTGTCCGGCGACCAGGCGGGTGCGCTGCCCGCGCCCAGGTCGACGGGCGAGCTCTGGCCGAGGGCGAAGATGTAGAACACGTGCGGCTCACTCCCCGCCGACGAGACGAACACCACGAACTCGCCGTTCGGCGACCAGGCCAGGTCTGAGACCTGGTCGCTCTCGCCGGCCAGGGTGTACTGCGTGGTGCCGCCCTGGACGTTGTTGCTCACATCGGTCACCAGCAGCTGCCCGTCACGGATGTAGGCGATGAACTGGATGCCATCCTGAGACGGCCCGCCCCCTTCAGGGGGGAGGCCGGGCGTTGGTTCACCGCCTTCAGGGGGCGCGGCCGTCTCGGGGACGACGGCGGTCGCATCGCCCTCCCCTGGCAGGACTGCGGTAAGCAGCGCCGCGGCCGTCTGCGTGGCAGAGATGACAGAGACATCCAGGGTGGGCGTCCCGGCAACGGCGGGTAAGGTACAGGCCAGCATCACCAGCAAGGTGACGATGGGCAGGATCAGTTTTCGGTTCATTCAGGCTCTCCTCTATTCCAGAGCAGACGTTATTTGCAGGTGTGGGGTTCCAATTCCTACCCCGGCCTCGTCATTACCCCGGCGCAATTTGCCGGGGTTGCGAGGAGCCCTTCAGGGCGACGAAGCAATCTCACACTCCGTTTCTTGTATGCATACCGAATACGAGATTGCTTCGTCGGGCTATCGCCCTCCTCGCAATGACATAAAACGTCACTCCCTCTTCGACTGCAGCCACTCGATGTGCGCCGCCAGGCCGTCCAGGCCGGGGAAGAGGACGAACCTGTTGACCCCGTATTTGTTGAGTGTCCTCTTGAACTCGGAGCGCATGCCTCGGGGCAGGACGATCTTATCCATATCCTGCGACTCGAACGGCTCATAGGGATTGGGATGCACCGTGAACAGCCCGCCCTGGGTGGTGATGCGCCGGGTGAGATGCTGCGGGATGAACTTGCCCACCTCCCGGTACTGGAATGGGTCGGGATGCTTGCTCACGTCGATGTACGATTCGCTGCGGTAGGCATAGATCACCGAGTCGCTGTCGTGGTCCTGGTCCACGGCGAAGTAGCAGGCCACAAGCGGGTTGTCCGTCCAGTCCAGCAGGCGGGTGGGCAGGCCGTACTGCTGGCCGAGCGCCAGCCAGTCCCAGTCGGAAGCGGGCGTGAAATCGAGGTACTGGAAGGCGCGCTCCTTGAACAGCCGCAGGATCTCCTGCTCGTTCTCCTCCCGCGATCCGATCGAATCGGGAGGCACAACCCGCCCGATCTTTGGGATCAGCGGGTACTCCAGCGATTTTATACCGCGGTAGATCACGGTCCGGGCATCGTATTGCTCGATGATCTCGTGGAACCGGGGAAACGTCTCGATCACGTATTCCTGCATATTACAGGTAACGTAGGTCACGCTTTCAGCGTGACGGATGCTTGAAGATCCTGCGGCCACATGCAACCGTCACGTCGCAGACGTGACCTACAAAACATGGGAAGTAGATCACGCTTGCCGAGAAGCGTCCCCGAAGGGGGCAGCGTGACGGTTCCTTGACACCTCCTGGCATCATGGATCCATCACGTCGCAGCCGTAAACCACCTGTAAGGTAGACGGCCTGGAAACAGGTGTACACTCATCCTGCCTTTCTGGCTGTGATATGGGACGCGATACGGCCCGGGCCTGCTATATTCCGGGCCGTATCCGTTGGAATAGGCGATGGTGCCTGTTCCGCAAGCGCAGGGGGACGATCTACAGGATTGCTCTATTCCACCAAAACCCTCATTGATGTATAGGATATGTATAAGATATGTATAGGATATCCGTAAGATATCTATAGGATGTGCCTAGGATCCTCGCACCGGTATCGAACCGATTGCCTGCTGCTTACAGGCGGGTTCTAGCTGCATCCCCATACGCATTCCCACGTCTGCCCATCCCATTCCCAGGTGTCGCTGACCGCTGTGCCGCCGGGCCGCTCCACGCCGCCAAAGGCCACCAGCCGGTCACGGACGGGGTCATAAGCGGCGCTGAGGCCGCTGCGGGTGGGTGCGCCGCTCTCCAAGAGCCGCCTCCACGAAGTTCCATTCCATGCCCACAGATCGCCCAGGAATTCAGCCTCTCCACCGCCGGATAGCAGCACCTCCTTCGTCGTGGGATAATAGACCATCTGGGCGATATTGTGGGGACCGGGCTTTTCGCTATCAACCACGATCTCGCTCCATGTGCTGCCGTCCCATGCCCACAAGTCATCGTAGTCGATGAATTCGTTCCCGTCCACAGAGTGGCCGCTGAACAACAGCACCTTCTCCCGGGCCGCATCGTAGGCGATCGCACTCGGAAAGCGCGGCGAGGGACCGGACGTGCTGGCCTGGGTCCACTCGTTTCCATCCCAGGTCCAGGTGTCGCCCAGCATCTCGAAATCCTCGCCCCCTCCCCCGAACAGGACCATCTCGCCGCGCGCCACGTCGTAGGCCATCACAGCCCCTTCGCGGAACCCGGGCCCGGGCACATCGAACCGCCTCCAGGACTGGCCGTCCCATTCCCAGGTCTCGTCCATACGGCTGGCGGCGTTCTGCAGTCCGCCGTGCAGGACGAGCACGTTTCTCTGCGTATCGAAGGCCGCGCCGGCGAAGTTGCGCCACGAAGGGCCCTCGGGGTCGGCGCTCAACAGGGACCACTGGGCGCCATCCCAGGCCCACAGCTCGAGCGGATCGGTAGCCGGCTTGCCGCGGTCCGGGCCGCCATTGACGAGGATCACCTTCTCGAGAACGGGATGATAGAACATCGTCGTCCACTGCCCGGCGACCAGGGCAGGTCCGGGCTCGGCTGCTGCGTTTGTTGGGGAGGGAACGATTGTTGGTGTTTCGGTGAAGGGTGGGATGACAGTAGAGGCAGGAGATGCCGAGCACCCGGCCAGCAGGAACACGAACAGGAGGAGAATCAAACGGGAACCGGATATCATTGGCCGCGAATTCCTTTCAGCGTTGGAGTTCGTACCAATCGATACACCGCCGGGTCCTGGCGGGTTCCCGCTCAGCGGCTCAGGTGCTCGAGGATGATCTTCACACTCTCGTTGTACTCCAGGGTTTCGTACGTTACATCCAGGCTCAAAACCTGCCCCGCCGGGACCGAAGCAAGCCACTCGTCGAGGAAGGAGTTGAACAGGGCCGTATCTTCGGCGCTGGCGATGTTGATCCGCTGGCGTCTCGACATGCGCTCGGACACCGTCGCCTCGTCGGCCCACAGGCGGACGATCAGCTCGGGCGGCGGCTGGGAGGCGCGGATGAACTCGTACAACCGGCGGCACAGCTCGAACTCTGCATCCGGGAGCAGGCCGCGCCGGTGGAAGAGGCGTGTGAAGCCGTGGAAGTCGAGGTCGAGGCCGCCGTCCATCAACCCGGCCGCCGACCCGATGCGCGTGCCGCGCAGGGTCCATTCCTGTTCGGCGCGCAGCAGGAAGTAGTCCACCTGGTTGGCAAGGGCATAGCGTGCATCCTCTTTGAAGAGGGCCTGGAACGGGCGCTCGGCATGCTGCTCATACGCTGTGGCGAATTGCCCCGTCCTGCTCAGGGCATGGACCAGGGCCGTCTTGCCCACCCCGCTCGCACCCACTATGGAGACAAGTTTGTTCATGTGAGGGGATTATAAAATAGTAAGTAATGTCATTGCGAGGGCGTAGCCCGAAGCAATCTCCTCGCTTTACCCGTCATGAGATTGCTTGCTGAAAGGCAGGCTGGTCGTCGCCGGGGCAATGACGGAAAGCCGCTAAATACTGCAAAACGCCGGCGCCTCGTAGAACTGGATATCCGTAATAAACCAGCTCGAATCGACCTGCTGGATGGTAATGGTCTGAGGGACCAGCGCCGGGCCTTCACTGCTCACCGGCTGGCCATCCGACAGGCTGTAGGTGGTATCCGTCCAGACCTCGCAGGTATCGACTTCGATATGGGTGCTGCCGATCACCCGAATATCGTCGATGTAGCTCTGGTAGTAATCGACCTCGGCGATCACCACCAGTCCCTGCTGGTTGAGGGCATCGATGGCGCTCTGCAGGGACGCTAGGGCGTTGCCCGCCATGACCGAAGCGGCTACATCCGCAGACCCCTGGCGATAGGCTTCGATCTCCAGCTCGATGGCCTGGGTGAGAAAGTCGCTGACATCCTCCTCGAGTTCGGGCGAGATATCGGCCTGCTCGGGGAAGAACGGGTCGCTGCCCTGGGCCACTTCCTGGCCGTCGTCGATGCCATCCCGGTCCATGTCGGGGTCGAGCGGGTTCATCCGGTTCTGCACCTCGACGCCGTCGCTCAGGCCATCTGCATCGCTGTCCGGGTTATTCGGATCGGTGCCGGTAATGAGCAGCTCATCCTGCTCGGCAATGCCGTCCTGGTCGCTATCGGACCCAACGCTGGGCGGCGGCGCTTCGTTCTGGGGTACGCCAGGCGCGGGAGCCGGGTTGCTGGCCAGGCCGTACAGCTCCTGGATCCCGGCGATATCGTCCTCCCCCAGGAAGCGGCGCGGTCCATCGTAGCTGGGGTACATCAGCGCGCCCGGGTCGCTGCTATGGGCCAGCCCGAGCGTGTGACCGATCTCGTGGGCGGCCACGGTCAACAGGTCCACATTGCGCGAGTCGCTGTTCACCCAGCGCTCGTCGTCGTCGAGGTGAAGGAACACCTGCCGGTCATCGTACGGATTGGGGAAGGAGGCGTGCGCCAGCACATCCCCGGGTCCGTCGAACGGGTCGCCGTCGCCATGGTCTCCCGCAGCAAAGCCGATGACGATGTTCGCTTCATGCTCGGCAGCGACC
>DASUOS010000567.1:0-5684 GCA_036276515.1 Anaerolineales bacterium
TCATTGCGAGGGTAAGAGTCAGCCATTCGATTTGCGGATAGATGAGGGAGATGCCCGCCGTTCCACCTGTAAATGTCGACGTTCCAAAGGTCACCAGCATGATCGTGACGAAGATGGTCAACAGCTCATCTGGCTTGCGGAAAAAGATGACAACAGCGCCAAGCGTGTACGTTGAAGCCACGAGGATATCCAGTGCGATGGTCAGGGCCGCAAGAGAATCTACAGACATCCCCAGACCGCTCAAAGCCTGTGCGCTGGCGGGCGTAAATTCTCCTGGCGGGCAGGGTTCTGTTTGACAGAGGATGCTGCGTTGTTCGTAATTAATGGGAATGCTTACAACAAATAATCCTATGGCAAGACAAATCACCGCTACCTGCAAGATGCGGGTAAGCGTCAACCCGATGGACTGGGTAGCTGGGTGGGATAAAGTCACGGGTTTCATTGTGATTAGCAAGCATACCGCGTTCTATTCCCAGTGTCACGGGAGTGTGTTCCTGTTCAGTCTGGGAAAGTTTCCGATGAAATCTCCCGTGAAGTTTGTGAGGATTGCCTCGTTTCATTGGGAACGGAGAATTGTATCCTAGCTGCATATTCAGAAAAGGAGATTGAAAAATGTCTACGATAACTTCTGTCCTTCCTGCTCAGGAGCGCGGATTCAAAGCCTTTGCCAAACGCCATCCGCTGACTGCCTACTTTCTGCTGGCGTACGGCATTATGTGGCTGGTCATTTCCCCCATGGTGGTGGACGCCCTCGAAATCGCAAACATACCCGATGCAGTGAGCCTGATTTCCTGGCTCCTGAGCTCCCTGCTGGGGCCTACTGTGGCGGCCTTCTGGGTTACGGGCATTCTGGAAGGCAAGGCGGGCATGCGGCTCCTGCTCCGCCGCACTTTCCAGGTGCGGGCGGGCTGGCAATGGTATCTGGTGATCCTGTTCGTGCCGCTCACGATCTGGATCGGCGCCTACAGCTTCCTCTATAACGGGGCGCCTCTCATGGAGCTGATCTCGAACCCGTCCCTGTTGCTTTCCATCTTTCTGCCCAATGTGTTGTTCGGATTGCTGATCCCCTCCATTGGCGAGGAGCCGGGTTGGCGGGGATTTGCACTTCCCCGTTTGCAGAAACTCTACGGACCCATTCTGGGCACCCTGGTCCTCGGCACATTGCACGGGATCTGGCATCTGCCTGCCCTGCTCACGCCGCTTTTCGAGCCGTTCTCTATTCCCGGGTTCATTGAATTCGTCCTGACGGCCGTTGCTGCGAGCTTCCTGTACACCTGGGTATTCAACAGCACGGGCGGGAATGTGTGGCTCGCCATCGTGCTGCACTCTGCCGGGAATGCCGCTGTCAAGTTGACGAGCGAGCTCATCCCCCAGGATGTCGTACTCTCCGGCTGGCTGAATGTGCTCGACTCAGGGTGGATCAACCTCATTGCCTTTGGGGTTGTGGCAGTGATCCTCGTGATCGTGTCTCGCGGCAGGCTGGGGTACCAGCCCGATTAGATGAAGTAGGTGTAGAAGCTTCATGGGGATACCTTCAGAGTTCTGTTCGAAGGTGTCCCCATGAAGACCAATGATGATCACGTAATTTAGAAAAACAAGTCATTCGTTCCTTTATGCAATGACTATATAGCCACGGACTAGAGATAGGAGAAACCGCGCATGTCCGCATTTACCCGTACGTTCGCCCAAGAAAAAAGTGTTTCGGCTTTGATCAAGCGCCGTCCATTGGCCGCGATGTATATCATCATGTTCAGCATCGCCTGGTCCGTCATGATCCCACAGGCACTCTATTCCCAGGGAATGCTCTCCGCCCCGCTGCCTGTATTTTTTGAAATCTTCATCGGTTGGGCGGCAGGGATTGCGGCCCTCATCGTCTCTGCGATTGTGGCCGGTCGTGTGGGTGTCCGTGAAATATTCGGTCGCTTTCTGATCTGGAAAATTGACCTGAAGTGGTATTTCGTCGGAGGATTTCTACTGGCCGGTATCATCCTTGGCGGGATCGGGCTGCACGTGCTGTTCGGCGGTGTGATGCCTGTTATTCCCGTGGCAGGCAAACCCTTATGGGAGATCGTATTGACTTTTGTTTTGCTCATCGTCATGGGCTTTTTGTTCAATACGGAAGAGACCGTCTGGCGCGGTTTTGCCGTACCCCGACTCCAAACCCGTTATGGCGCTCTCATCGCAACGCTGCTGATCGCGATCCCCGAGGTGGGCTTGCACCTGCCTCTATTCTGGACCCGTGGAAATCCATTCTATGAAACCGTGGGAGTGTACTGGTTTTCAGCATTCTCCCTGGCAGCGGTGGTGATCTACGTGTACGTCTTCAACATGACGAAGGGCAGTCTCATCATCGTAACGCTGATGCATGCCTCGCAGAATGCCTGGTCCAATCTGCTGTCCGATAACAGCGCCCGTCCGTTTTATTTCACTGTTTTGGTGATCTGGATGATTGCAATTGCCCTGATCTTTATCACAAAGGGACGATTGGGATATGAGAACAATTCGGTCGTGGAGTAGACCCCGAGTCATCCTACAGGAGTATTAAGGATGGGGCTTGCTTCCAAAAGCAGGCCCCGTTCTGGAATCTGAACATTATTAATATTATGGCTGGCAGCTCGAAAACGAGTCGCCCTGCTATGAATAACAATTGCCCCTGCCTTGAAAGCAGGGGAGCGAGGCATGAATGTTTATGGAAGAGGAAACGAATACCCATATATGAGTATTCCGCCCTATAAAGAAATTTATCCCTGCTTATGTTGTTTCATCCCAGATTTGGGGGTATGCGGTGGTATGCAGCACTGCAGGACGGAATTTATACCCGTATACGATCAACCCTCGTTCATCCCCGTCATTGCGCATCTTGCGGGTAACCATCTCGACCGGCATACCGATCTCTATCGCGGAATTATCCACATCGGTCAGCTGGGCGGTGACCATGGGACCTTCGTCCAGCTTGACGAGCGCCACCGTGTAGGGTGCGGTGCTGTCGAAACCGCTGGGCGCCTCATAAACGGTGGTATAGGAATACACCTCACCCTTGCCGCTGAAGGTATAAAGATCCTTGGCCTCGTCGCCGCAGTTCGGGCAGACGTCGCGCGGAGGAAAGATTTTGTATTCGCAGTGGGGGCAGACTTCGCCGACCAGCCCATAGCGTTGTTTTTTAAGTCTCCAGTGTCGTGGAATTTCCATAATATAGTTCCTTTCTGCAAGCGTAATTCTATCCCGCCTGACTCTCAAAGACTCTCAGCCTTTCTCCTTTCGAAAGTGTTAGCTGGAGTAGAGAGTTTCTGAAAGAGAACAGGTTAAGGGAAGATTAAAGCAGATTGAAGCCAGGCAGACAAATCCAGGCTTCCAGGCGGTTCGCTCCACCAGGTACAGTTATATCAATAATCCATAATATAATCATACGTTGAATGAGGTCATCCACATCGATGAAAATCCTTCTGATCAATCAGTCATTCGTTTCGCCTGATGAACCCGGCCATACACGCCATTTTGAGATGGCTCAATATCTCAAAAAACATGGACACGAGCTGATCATCGTCGGGAGCGATGTCAATTATCAGACGGGACGACCGACCACAAAGCGCCGGGGGGTGTTCGAAGATGTGGAACAGGTGATCGACGGCGTGCGGATCCTGCGAGCCTATGTCTATCCTTCCCTGCACCGCAGTTATTTCTGGCGCATTATCTCCTTTTTTAGCTTTATGTTCAGCTCTGTCTGGACCGCCCTGCACGTCAGGGATGTGGACCTTGTTATGGGTACCACGCCGCCGATCTTCCAGGCGGTTTCGGCCTGGGTCGTAGCGCTGGTGCGGCGCAAACCGTTTTTGCTGGAGGTGCGCGACCTGTGGCCGGAGTTTGGGGTGGGGATGGGCGTTCTGACCAACCCCATCATTATTACCCTGGCACGCTGGCTCGAAAACTTCCTGTATGCCCGCGCCACCCATATCCTCGTCAATTCACCGGCCTACCGGAAATACCTGCTGGATAAAGGCCTGCCGGAAAAAGAGGTCACTTTCATTCCCTATGGCACCGATGTCGAGATGTTCAACCCGCAGGTGGACGGCTCGCCGGTCCGACGTAAGCTGGGTGTGGACGATAAGTTTGTTGTCCTTTATGCAGGCGCCCTGGGACAGGCAAACGACATTTTTACTCTGCTGCGTGCCGCCGAGCGCCTGCTGGATGAACCCCATATTCGCTTCGTCCTGTTTGGAGATGGCAAGGAACGCGTTCGTATCGAGGAAGAGTCGCGCCGGAAGCAGCTGGATAATGTGATCATCGCCGGGGTGCACCCCAAAAAGGAGATGCCATTCGTCCTGGCCTCCTCCGATGTCTGCCTGGCGATCCTGCAGAATATCAAGATGTTCCGCACCACCTATCCCAACAAGGTCTTCGATTACATGGCAGCCGGACGGGCCACAGTGCTGGTCATCGACGGTGTGATCCGGGAGGTGATCGAGACCTCCGGGGGAGGGGTGTTCGTCGAGCCGGGTAATGACGAGCAACTCGCCCGGACGATCCTGGATCTTTCGAGGGATCCGCAGCGGGTCCGGCAGATGGGGAACAATGCCCGCGAGTACCTGGTCAGGCATCTCAATCGCAGCGACCGGCTGGCTGAAACCATGCGCTTCCTGCAGTCCCTGGTGAAGGCATGAGGGTATTCGTCACAGGTGGGACGGGGTTTACCGGTTCGCAGCTCGTCCCCCTTCTCCTTAAGGAGGGCTGCCAGGTACGCTGTCTCTATCGACCAACCAGCGACCGTTCCGGGCTGCTGTCCGCTCACCCGGATATCGAGTGGGTGGAGGGGGATCTTTCCCGCACCCAGTCACTTGCCTCGGCCATGCATGGGTCGGATGTACTTGTTAACATTGCATCCCTTGGCTTCGGTCACGCCGACTCGATCCTGCATGCCGCCCAGACGGTGGGCATCGTGCGGGCGATCTTCATCAGCACGACCGCCATTTTTACCCGGCTGGACGCCAAAAGCAGGAAAGTGCGGGTTGCCGCGGAACTGTCTATCGAGATGAGCGGAATGCAGTACACGATCCTGCGCCCGACCATGATCTACGGGGGTCCGCGTGACCGCAATATGTGGCGGCTGATCCGGTTTTTACGCTACTCACCGGTTATTCCTGTTTTTGGCGATGGTCTATCCCTGCAGCAGCCCATTCATGTGAACGATGTTGCCCGGGCGGTCGTCGGTTGTCTTTCCAGCGGGAAAACAGTTTGCAAAAGCTACAACATCGCCGGAAAGCACCCCCTGACATATAACGCGGTCATCGATACGATCGCCGGGCAGCTGAAGAAACCGGTTTGGAAATGGCACATCCCTTCGGCTCCTGTTATCGCGTTGCTGTCATTCTTTGAGCATTTGCGCATTCCACTTCCGATCAAGGTCGAGCAGGTCCAGCGGTTGAATGAAAACAAGAATTTCAGTACCTCGGAAGCGGAGCGGGATTTTGGCTTTCGGCCCCTGTCGTTCGAAGAGGGAGTGGGGATGGAAGTCATCGCTTACAATCGGTTCAGATAATTCAGCTCCGGGCCTCATGCTCAACAATTTTCGCAATCTACAGTCTCTCTTCTGGTCACACGGCTCACGCTGGCTGATCTTTCGAGCCGGGTATGCCTTTCGCAGGCGGACAGGATTGCTCCGGCTGCAAATGCCCGCCTATGAATGGGAC
>DASUOS010000568.1:0-3723 GCA_036276515.1 Anaerolineales bacterium
CACGGATAGCAAAGGCCCGTGTTCCGCCCTGAGGGACGCAGTTTTTTTACTGCGTCCCTCGTTCCAACGCCTGGATGATGTTTGCCCCTGTCCAAGCGAATGCTTGTATAATTTACCTTAATCATCTGATTGGCATAAGGCGAAAACTGATACAAAAACCGATACAAACGATTGAAAATGGAAGAACAGGTCTCCTTTGGGGAATGGCTTCCTAAGCAACGCCTGGTCGAAAATCTGTATCTATTCTTGCATATAGGCGTCTTTTTACCGTATTTGGCAGATTAGAAAATCTACAGACGCAAAAAAGACATAGACGGGGTAAATTAGTATTAATAAAATGCTATACTTAATTCACTTAACCGTTGCAGGTAAGCCCACACGAGGGCAGGGATAGGAGGCTGACATGCTGCAGATTCGACTCCTCGGTCAATTCGATGTCCGGCTGGATGGAAAGCGAATCGTGATTTCGTCGCGGGCTGGTCAATCCCTCCTGGCGTACCTGGCGATGACTGCCGGAATACCCCACCGTCGTGAAAAATTGGCAGGCACACTCTGGCCGGCTTCCTCGGAGGAGAATGCGCGCAAGAACCTGCGCCAGGAATTGTGGCGCATTCGCAAAGCCATCCCGGCACAGAATCTCCCCGAGGCAGATGAGTACCTGATTGCCGACGAATTCACCCTGACGTTTAACCGAAATGCCGATTACTGGCTGGACGTCTCCATATTGGAGAACGCGGACCCTGACATCCAGTCTCTCACCTCCGGTCTTTCTCTCTACCAGGACGAGCTATTGCCTGGTTTTTATGACGACTGGGTGGTGCTGGAACGGGAACGATTACAGACACTATTTGAATCAAAGATGGA
This sequence comes from Anaerolineales bacterium, assembly GCA_036276515.1. Taxonomy (GTDB): domain Bacteria; phylum Chloroflexota; class Anaerolineae; order Anaerolineales; family Villigracilaceae; genus Defluviilinea. The sequence continues at coordinate 865 of DASUOS010000568.1, forward strand.
GCAGCTCGTCGACAAACTGGTGGATGCCGAGCGCTGGACGGCTGTACAGGAACAGTGCGAGCGCTGGCTGTCCCTGGGTTTTATCGCCGAGCCCGCCTACCGGGCTCTCATGCTGTCCTATAATGCGCGCGGGGATATGGCCAAGGTCAGCGCCGTGTACCAGCGCTGTGTGGAGGACCTGCACGACCGCCTCGGCGTTGAGCCGTCTGCAGAAACGCATGCCCTCTTCAACGGCCTGCTCAAAGGGGCCAAGGTCCCGCGCAGGATCACACCTGCCCAGCCTTCCGGCACTGTTACATTTCTCTTCACCGATATCCAGGGCTCGACACGCCTGCTCGATAAGCTGGGCGACCAGTATGCCACTTCCCTGGCAGAGCATCACCGCATCCTGCGCGCCGCCATCCAGAAATGGAGGGGGACGGAAATGGACACACAGGGGGATGCCTTCTTTGTCACGTTCACCCGGGCGCTGGATGCTGTGCAGTGTGCTGCCGAGGCGCAGCGTATGCTGGCGGGCCACACCTGGCCCCTCGATGAGCCGGTCCGCGTGCGCATGGGATTGCACACCGGCGAGCCCCTGCTCGCCTCGACGGGCTATGTGGGGATGGACGTCCACCGCGCCGCACGGATTGGGGATGCGGGTCATGGCGGGCAGGTCGTACTCTCGCAGACGACGCGCGACCTGGTGATGCAGGATCTGCCCTCGGGGATCACTATCAAGGAGCTGGGCGAACACCGCCTCAAGGATATGAAATACCCGACGCCGATTTACCAGCTGGTGATCGAAGGGCTGCAGGCCGATTTTCCACCCCTCAAGACAAAATTTACCGGCAGCGAGGCGCCGCTTCCGGGTGATCCCCCTTTCAAGGGCTTGCAGTATTTTGAAGAAGCCGATTCAGACCTGTTCTTCGGCCGCGAGCTGCTGACCGCCAAGTTGGTTAGGCGGCTGCAGGACACACAATTTCTGTCGGTCGTGATCGGCGCCTCGGGCAGTGGCAAATCCTCCCTGGTACGCGCCGGGTTGATCCCTGCGCTCAAACAGGGCAGCACGCTGTTGGACGGGACAAAGCCGCCCGAGGGAAGCACGGACTGGCAAGTCCATATCTTTACCCCGACTGCCCATCCCCTCGAAGCGCTGGCGACCGAGCTGATGCGCGATTCGGATTCCGTTGGCGCGACCGCGCGCCTGATCGATGACCTGGCGCAGGAGCCGCGCAGCCTGGCGCTCTTCCTTGCCCGCACTCATGCCACCCGCCATACGGTACTGGTCGTCGACCAGTTCGAAGAGCTGTTCACGCTCTGCCGGGATGAGTTCGAGCGCGAAGCGTTCATCGACAACCTGCTCAACCTGGTCTCCCCCGGTCAAAACAAAACGACCCTGATCATCACCCTGCGCGCCGATTTTTACGCGCACCTTGCTCAGTATCCCGAGCTGCGGGATGCGGTCGCAAAACAGCAGGAATACATCGGTCCCATGACCACGGAAGAGCTTCGGCGCGCCATTGAAGAGCCTGCCCGGCGCGGACACTGGGAATTCGAGCCGGGCCTGGTGGACTTAATCCTGCGTGATGCAGGCGATGAGCCCGGCGCGCTGCCCCTGCTCTCACATGCCCTGCTGGAGACGTGGAAACGGCGGGCCGGTCACACCCTGACGCTCAAAGGCTATGCGGATGCGGGCGGAGTGCACGGCGCGATCGCTCATACCGCCGAAAGCATTTACCAGAATCTATCGCTCGAAGAACAGGCGCTCGCACGCGTGATCTTCCTGCGCCTCACCGAGCTGGGCGAAGGGACGGAGGACACCCGCCGGCGCGTCTCGTTCGAGGAACTGCTGTCCCATACCGAAAATGTAGGCGAAGTGCGCTCGGTGCTGAACAAACTAGCGGAGGCGCGGCTGATTACTTTGGGCGAGAATACTGTCGAGGTCGCCCATGAAGCGTTGATCCGCGAATGGCCCACGCTGCGCGAGTGGCTGAGCCAGGACCGTGAAGGCCTGCGCCTGCACCGCCATCTCACCGAAGCAGCCTACGAATGGGAGCTGCTCGGGCGCGATCCCGGCGCACTGTATCGCGGCGCGCATCTGGCACAGGCGCGCGAGTGGGCAGCCCTGCACCCGAACGCGCTCAATGTTGGGGAACGCGAATTCCTGGCGGCCTCGATCAATCAGGAACAGCATGAGCAACAGGAACGGGAAGAGCAACAGAAACGGGAGCTGGAAGCTGCCCAAAAACTTGCGGAAACTGAAAGGGCAAGAGCGGAAGAGCAAACTCATTCCGCCAATCGCCTGCGGACGCGCAACCGTGTTATCACAACGGTCGGCTCGATCGCGCTCATCCTGGCATTGCTGGCGGGGATGTTCGGCGTGCAATCGAACCGGCATGCTATGCAGGCCGAAGCCAATTTTAAAAGAGCAGATGCACAGCGACTTGCTTTGGAGGCAAACCGCTTGTTGTCAGATGGCAGTTCGGAGCAGATTGCCTTGCTCAGCCTGCGGTCCATGAAGATGCACTACACACCCGAAGGCGATGCGGCGATGGCAGCTGCAGCAGGATTGGATTATCCGGTGCAGGTATTTCCTTACCCCTCTAGTTCTAGATTTTTTGATGCCGTTTTTTCACCCGATGGCAAATATATTCTCACGGGAAACGCGGATGGTATCACCCAGTTGTGGGATATTCAAACCGGTAAAGAAATACGGCAGTTCACCGGGCCCACAGAACGTACAGTGCTTGTGGCGTTTTCGCAGGATGGCAAGCACGTATTTGCTGGCAGCTTGGATTCTACGGCCAGGGTATGGGAAGTTGAGACCGGTCAGCAGGTGCGTCTGATCCCTGAGCAGGGTGTAGATTATTCACCTGA
>DASUOS010000569.1:0-6545 GCA_036276515.1 Anaerolineales bacterium
GCCATCGCTGTCGCCGTCTTCGATCACGGCAATGCTCCCGCCGGGGTCTCAGACCGCCAGTTTCGCTTTGACTATCTGGACGAGCGCATCCGGGCCAGGAACTCTCTTTCTTCGTTCGCTTTTCTTTCCAGCGACATCCCAGAGATCATGACACGCCTGCAGTCGGTGGCAGACTCGGCGGGAACGCTGCACTGCCCGCTGGTGGTGATGGATACCGCGCCTGCGGCTGTGCTCGGCGCAAGTTTTGACCCGCTAGTCTCTGCACGCAGACAGAAGATCATCTGCAATGTGGGGAACTTTCATACATTGGCCTTCCGCCTCGGCGAAATTGGTATCGAGGGCGTATTCGAGCATCACACCGGAGAGATCGACCTGGCAAAGCTGGAAACCCTGCTGCGTAAGCTGGCAGACTGCTCTCTGAAACACCAGGACGTCTTCGACGACATGGGCCACGGGGCATTGATGTACTCCGATGAGATATTTGAGTTCGGAACAGATGACTTCGATATTGTCGTCACAGGCCCAAGGCGCTCAATCTTCAATCACCAATCTGAAATCAACAATCGAGAATCCCTCCGTCCCTATTTTGCCGTCCCCTTCGGCGACATGATGATCGCCGGCTGCTTCGGGCTGCTGGCAGCAACGGCGGAAGTCCTGCCTGATCTGGCGGAAACCATCCAGGGATCGCTGGGTGGCGCAGGCGGGCGTGGAAAGGCTCCCTGGGATGCATAGCGATGTCCCGGATGCACGCTGATAGAGGGCTTTCTCAATATTCAAAAGAATCTGCAATTCACTTGTTCTTGAACCACTGAGACACGAAGACACTGAGAAAAAGCTGCAAGCACTCTGTGTCTCTGTGTCTCAGTGGTTAGGTGTAGTGTTTAGTGCGCCCATGGCTAGGTTTAGAAAACCTCCTCCGTCCGACTTTGAGAAAGCCCTGCTGATAAAGGACAGTCACCTGTCCTTTTTAATTTACATGTTGTACAATACAGGAAGCTGCATTCCCATTCTGGAAAGGAGGCGCTATGACGGATCAACCTATCGGATGCGCACGAATCACCGGGACAATTGCAGGCGTGAAACCGGTGGAACAACCGGCATCCAAACTCAGCGAAAGGAAGGAGATGACCATGACAGCCCGTGTCGGGCAGAAAGCCCCGGATTTTACAGCGCCGGCCTATTTCAAAGGCGGCTTCACAAGCGTAACACTTTCAGAATTCGCAGGAAAATGGGTTCTGGTTTGTTTCTATCCCGGCGATTTCACCTTTGTCTGAGCGACTGAGGTATCGGCGGTCGCCGATCAATACTGCCGGCTGCAGGAACTGGGCGTTGAGGTGATCTCGGTCAGTGTGGACAGCCACTTTGTCCACAAGATGTGGAACGATTACGAACTGTCCAGGATGGTGGAAGGAGGCGTCCCCTTCCATATGGCATCTGACCAGGCAGGCAATGTGGGGCGCGCCTATGGTGTCTGGGACGAAAACCAGGGGATCGAATTACGCGGGCGCTTCATTATCGATCCCGACGGCGTGATCCAGGCCATGGAAGTACTGACGCCGCCCGTGGGCCGCCGTTTCTCAGAGACGGTACGGCAGATCCAGGCCTTCCAGCATGTACGCGCCAGCAAGGGCACTGAAGCAACCCCGGCAGGCTGGATGCCCGGTGACATGGTGCTCAAACCCGGACCGGCGCTGGTAGGCAGGGTCTGGGAAGTGTGGAACCCGAAGATGGAAAACAAGGTCGAACAGACCTGACCGTGAGGCCCCGTTGAAAGACGGGGTCTCTTCTTATTTACAGGTGGGCGCCCTGCCGTTGAATTACCAATCGGCGGGCGCGGACGTCCCTCCAGGAAATGGTGACAGGAACGTGAACAATATCATTTATCCGGGCCGGGCGGGTGGAATATAATCTCTGAAAAGGAGTGACCATGGATCAATACGTTCATATCATTACACTGGGAGTCGCCGATTTCAAAGCTTCGTTCCGGTTCTACGATCATATTCTTGGCTGGAAAGCATCCTCCAACAGTAATGATGACATCGCCTTCTTTCAGGCTGGCGGCGTTGTCCTGGCGCTCTACCCGCGTGAGAAGCTGGCAGAAGATGCTCTGGTACAGCCGGACGGACAGGGCTTTTCCGGTTTCACCCTGGCCTACAACGCCCGCAGCGAAGCGGAAGTGGATGAGATCATCCGTGACCTGAAGTCCAGAGGGGTGAAGATCGCCAAAGAGCCGCAAAAGGTCTTCTGGGGCGGCTACAGCTCCTACTTCGCCGACCCGGATGGCTATCTTTGGGAAGTCGCCTACAACCCGTTCATTCCATACGATGAAAACGGAAACCTGAAGTTGGAATAAAAGTAGGTCACGCTTGTTGAAGATCCACGAAGGGGACAGCGTGACCGTTTCAAGAAAACAGAAGCAAAGATCCAACCGTCACGTCACAGACGTGACCTACAAGCCTCATTCGTTGCATTTCAAACCCATAAGGAGAACGATGTATGTGCGGTATCTTCGGATACGTAACCAGCAAGGAAGAACAACTCGGCCCGATCCTGATCGAAGCGGCACAGCGTCTCACCTACCGCGGCTATGACTCGGTAGGCGCCGCCACGCTGAGCAATGGAACGATCGACCTGCGCAAGGATGTGGGTAAGGTAGATACGGTCTCGGATAAATATAACTTCTCCGAGATGCGAGGCCAGCGCGGCATCACGCAGTTACGCTGGGCCACTTTTGGTGAGCCTTCGCAGGTCAACTCCCAGCCACACCTGGATTCGGACGGCGACATGGTCGGCGCGCACAACGGCAACGTGGTCAACAACATCGAGCTGCGCGAGCAGTTCATCGCTGAGGGCATGACCGTCCGCTCGCAGAACGACGGCGAGACCTGTGTCCATGCCGTCGCGCGTTACATCCATCGCGGCTACGAGTTCATCGATGCGATCCGCCTGGCCTACGGGGACCTCGAAGGCGACTATGCCTTTGTCATCGGCCGCGCCAACGACGACAAGCTCTATGCTTTCAAGAAAGGCTCGGGCATGGTGGTGGGGCTCGGCGATGGCTTTACCTGTGTCTCGTCCGACCTGCCTTCGATACTGCCTTTGACCCGTGAAGTGATCCGCCCACAGGATGGGGAGATCGTCACGCTCTGGGCGGACCGGGTGGAAGTGCGCTCGGTCAGGGATGGGAAGAAAGTCGATCGCAAGCCGGAAACGGTCACCGAGTCGATGGATGCGGTCCAGAAGGGCGGGTATCCTCACTTCATGTTGAAGGAGATCCACGAGCAGGCGCAGGTCGCCCGTGAGCTGTCGCACGTGCTCAATGGAAATCGTGACGTCGAGACACTGGTCGAAAGGATGAAGAAGGCCCGTCACCTGTACTTCATCGGCTGCGGGACGAGTTATCACGCTGCCACGGCCGGCGCGGTCTTCTTTGCGCAATTGGCCGGGCGGGCGGCCATCCCCGTGCTGGCGCCCCAGTTCATCGCCCAGTATGCTCCGGCGGTGGGTCACGATGACGTGGGTATCTTCGTCAGCCAGTCTGGTGAGACCAAGGACGTGCTCAACGCCCTGGAAGCTGCCGAAGAACATAACATGGCCTGCTTCGGTCTGGCCAACGTGGTCGGCTCCACCCTGACCAAAGCAACTTCGTTCTCCTTACCTCTGTGCTGCGGTTATGAGATCAGTGTGCCCGCCACGAAGACCTTCACCAACCAGGTCGTGACCTTCCTGCACCTGGCCTACCGCATGGCCGGTAGAAACACCGCCGAGCTGGACCGCCTTCCTGAATTGATGAAAGAAACGCTGGAAATGGTTGGACCTCAGATCGAAGCGCTCGCCAAAGATATCAACGAGTGGGACGATATGTACTGTCTCGGCTACGGCGCCACCTATCCGATTGCGCTCGAAGGTGCGCTCAAGCTGAAGGAGATCACCTACGCCCACTGCGAAGGCATGCTCTCGACCGAGTTCAAACACGGACCGCTCTCTGCCGTCAGCAAAGGTTTTCCCATTATCTTCGTAGCGGGTCCCAGCGATGTGCCGCTCATCATCAGCGGCATCAACGAAGTCAAAGTGCGCGGCGCACGGACCATTGTCATTGGCGAAGAGGATGCCCGCCTGCGCGCCAACGGTGACGATCTGGTTGTCATTCCGAAGTCTGACCCGCAGGTCAATGCCCTGCTCGCCGTCCTGCCGCTGCAGTTGCTTTCTTATCACATGAGCGTGCTAAGAGGCTACGATCCTGATTTTCCGAGGAATTTATCCAAGACATTGACGGTGGACTAATCTCACCCGGTGCGGGATAAATCCCTGCCTCAGCTCATGAAAGTCCGCTTTAGCGGACTCGCAAACGTAGCCCGCAGGGCTTCCACGTTCTGAGGCAGGACTTCAGTCCGGCCGAATTGCGGCTGGTATCGACACCCGGTGCGGGATAAATCCCTGCCTCAGTGCATGAAAGTCCGCTTTAGCGGACTCGCAAAAGTAGCCCGCAGGGCTTCCACGTTCTGAGGCAGGACTTTAGTCCGGCCGAATTGCGGCTGGTATCGACACCTGGTGCGGGATAAATCCCTGCCTCAGCTCATGAAAGTCCGCTAAAGCGGACTAATCTCCTAGCCCGCAGGGCTTCCATGTTCTAAGGCCGGACTTCAGTCCGGCCGAATTGCGGCTGGTATCGACACTCGGTGCGGGATAAATCCCTGCCTCAGGTCATGAAAGTCCGCTAAAGCGGACTAATCTCCTAACCCGCAGGGCTTCCATGTTCTGAGGCAGGACTTTAGTCCGGCCTTACTGTCACTTGCCAGGATTCGAGCGCTGATTATCTTCTGATTTACAATTAGCCCTTACCATGGGCGAATATCTCGACCTCCTAAAACGCAATCGTAACTTCCGCTACTTGTGGTGGGGAAATGTCGTCTCCCTGCTGGGTGATTGGTTCAATTTACTTGCCTCCGCCGCACTGGTCACAGAACTGACAAGCTCCGGCGTGGCGATCAGTTATTTATTCCTGGTCCGTTTTTTACCGCAGTTCCTGTTCAGTCCGGTTGCCGGTGTGATCGCAGACCGTTACGACCGCAGGAAGATCATGATCCTTGCCGACCTTCTGCGGGCGGTCACCGTCCTGGGTTTCCTATTCATCCGTTCAGAAGGCCAGCTGTGGCTGTTCTACGTATTGACAGCCACGCAATTTATACTGAGCGCGCTGTTCGTCCCGGCACGCTCGGCGGCGCTGGCAAATATTGTCGAGCAAAAGGACCTGGTCACGGCCAACGCGCTGGATAGTTTTACCTGGAGCACGATGTTCGCTTTGGGCGCCTTCCTGGGCGGGGTGATTGCCACCCTGTTCGGCAACCAGACAGCGTTTGTGATGGATGCAGCCACGTTTTTGGTTTCAGCCTGGCTGATCAGCCGCATCGTCATGCCTAAACGTGAAGTGAGAACCGCATCCACCTCAGGCGGCGGCTGGCTCGAGCTCAATGAGGGACTGCGCTACCTGTGGGGTCTCCCATTCTTATTGACGATTAGTTTTGTCAAAGCAGCAGGTTCCTTTGTATGGGGTGCCATCAATGTGCTGGAAGTTTCGTACGCTGACAATGTATTTCCATTATCAGGCACCGCGTTGACACAATGGCTGTCCATTGAAAGCGGCGGCACGGCAACACTGGGATTGATCTATGTTGCGAGCGGCCTGGGCACCGGCCTGGGACCCTTATTGATGCGCCGCTGGCTGGGTGACTCCACAAAACGCCTCATGGCCGGGATATCTATCGGTTTCTTTTTGACTGCAACTGGCATCCTGGCCCTTGGACTGGTGACCACATTACCCGCCTTTCTGGGCGCCACCTTTATGAGAACCTTTGGAACGGGAACCATCTGGGTATTTTCCGCCGTGCTGCTGCAGATCATGGTGCCAGACAAGGTGAAAGGCCGCGTGTTCGGATTTGAGTTCGCCGCCCTGACGCTGACAGAATCACTGTCTGTTTTTGCGGCGGGATACACTCAGGATGTATTTCAATGGTCGCTGATTAGAGTTTCGTCTACGTTTGGGTGGCTCGGCGTACTGGTCTTCGTTCTCTGGATGGCGTTCTTCCTGGCGACTCGAAACAGACTGCACAGGTATGAAGGGGCTGAATCAGATACGGCTGCAACAGTAGTGTGATCTTCTTAAGGATGCAGTTGGAATAAAACTGTCACGTCGCTTCATGGGGGCGCTTCGCGGCAGACGTGACCTACTACTAGCCTTGCGTTTTCAGGAAGGCATTGGCGTCTCCCCTTCAGGGGAGACGGGAGAGGGGTCATCCGGTGCGGGATAAATCCCTGCCTCAGTGCATGAAAGTCCGCTGAAGCGGACTCACACCTCAGCCCGCAGGGCTTCCACTTTCTGAGGCAGGACTTTAGTCCGCCGAATTACGGCTGGTTTTCGCGGAGTTTATCGATGACATCGACACCCGGTGCGGGATAAATCCCTGCCTCAATGCATGAAAGTCCGCTGAAGCGGACTAATCTCCTAGCCCGCAGGCTTCCACGTCCTGAGGCAGGACTTTAGTCCG
>DASUOS010000570.1:0-5243 GCA_036276515.1 Anaerolineales bacterium
ATCATCGCTCGTGATGTCATTGGTGGCGATAATCGTTTCCCCCGGCTTCAATTCGACTTCGAACAGGTGAGCCCGGCAATGCGAACAGCAATGACCGGCCAGAAAGTAGTCAGCGTCGTGAGGGCGCAGCGATGCAATGATCGGAAACCCCCTTTCGCACAAACAGTTGACCATTCTGGCTCCCAAGGAACTTCATCTGTTTTGCTCAAGTCACAGAGCTGCTTTCAATAGAAGGTTGATAGTATTAGCATAAGCATCTTAAAAATATCTTACCGTGGCTTTCCGGCGGCAATTCATTGCTTGAGCGACGTTGTTCCTGCATTCCAACTACCGAACGCCTCTTCGAACCGTAGCAATCTCCGATTGGCTTAGATGAGCCATACAAAGACTTCTACGGATTCATTTCTGCAACATCGCTTACCTTGACACTACCGGACAGTATCTTCGCAGTTGCCATGTGCTCATCAACGATTTCAGTTATCTTTATCTTACCCGTCTCCGCTCGCTTGAAGCTGGGCGCTGTGGATTTCGGGTTCACACTGGGAACCCTTTCAAACCGATAGACAGTGAACTCCTGGCCAACTTGAGCTCCGTCCTTGGTCCCCACGCACAGGTAGGCGGCGCCGTCACTGACCTCAAGAATCTGGCCTCTCATGATGTACTCATGCCTCGCTGTCTGAAGAGAGGCGCATCCCGATATTGTCAGGCCAACAATCATCAACGCGAGAACACTGAAGTTAACAATCGCTTTCATAGCTTTCTCCTCATGGTGGCTGAAACAGCTTGGCTTTCCAGTCTGGCACAATAGCCGAAATGGATCGGTCTTCCCTTCCCAAGTGAATTATACCAGACACTGTCAATCGTCATCCAATTTGCCTCCCCTGGCGTCATCAGCTTTTGGCGCTGCAATAGCTGTCTATGGCACTCCGGGGAGTCGAGTATCTTTATTGGCATTTCAGGACGACGACTTTTGGCTCGCAGTGAGTCGTTCCGCGCAGCCCTTGATCCAGCCTCTGATCTCCTCAAGGCGAAAGGGTTTCTCGATATGGTGGCAACCGTATTCCTCAATGGCCTTCTCCAACGCCTCAGTCATACCAGCGCTCATCAACGCCTTGTTCGCCTCGAGGGCCTTGCAACCACGGCGGCGCTGTAGCTTGAGGAAGTCGAGAGCGTTGATGTTCGGCATGTTGATGTCGATGAGGACGGCATCAGCACAGGGGGTCTCCTTGGTGCAGCAGCACTGCTCATTCAGCAAGTTTCGGTAGAGAGGACAGACCGTCGGATCACTGAAGGTCATGACCTCATGTCCCAGCCTGGACAGATAGAATTCCAGCAAATCCCTCACGACCTGTCTTTGATCGAACACCAGAATTTTGAGTTTCATCGTCGAAGCCCCTTTCGCTTCCAGACGAGAGAATCCGCCCAGACAAAACGCCCGCATTTGCAAAGTCCAAGACGAGCGTGTTTTAACTTATGAGGCTATTGCGAGAGATCGACTGGCAGAATCTGCCTCGTTGCCATCCCCATCGACAACCCGACCGTCCCTCAGATAAATCGTCCGATCTGCATAGGCACAGTTGTCCGGATTGTGCGTGACCATGACCACGGTCTGCCCACCACCATTCAGTTCCCTGAACAGTGCCATCACCTCATTGCTCATCCTGGAATCCAGATTGCCAGTCGGCTCATCGGCCAGAAGAATTTGCGGATTATTGACAATGGCACGGGCAATGGCTACCCGCTCCTGTTCACCCCCCGAGAGCTGATTCGGCAGTCGGTCAATCTTCGCTCCCAACCCAACTTGTTCGAGGGCCTTGCGGGCCGCCTCCCGTTTGGCCTCGTTCTTGAGGGAGGACACGACCAGGGGGAGCATAACGTTTTCCTGGGCGGTGAGATAAGGGATCAGATGAAACGCCTGGAAAACGAAGCCAAGGTTTTGTGATCGGAAGTCGGCCAGCTTTTCGCCGGGCAAGGTGTAAAGCTTGATTCCGGCCATCTCGACTTCTCCGGTGGTGGGATGATTCATCCCGCCGAGCACCGACAATAAAGTGCTTTTCCCGGAGCCGGAATGGCCCATGATGGTGACAAATTCCCCGGCGGCGATGCTGACGTCGATACCGCGCAACGCTTCGACAGTCTCTTCGCCGCTGCTGTAGTGCTTGGTCAGGTTGGTGATTTTTATCATCGACATTATCTTTCTCCTAAAACGCGCGCAGCGCTTCGGTCGGGTCCAGCCTGCTGGCGTGCAGTGCCGGGTAGAGGCTCGCAAGCGTGCCGACCAGCATTGCGAGAGCGACAGAGCCAAAGGCAACCGTGGTATCCCAGACAAGCAGGGCATTTTTGCCTTCAGCCATGGCCGGCAGGGCAAATTTGGCGGCGCCCATGCCCGCGGCGTACCCTAACAACCCAGCCAGCAGACTTACCAAAAACGCCTCGAGCAGGATAATCCGCATAATGTGGCTCTGGCGAAAGCCGATGGCCCGGAACACACCGATTTCGGTGGTCCGCTCGTTAACACTCCCCATCATGGTGACGAACACAATCAGGGCACCGATGAACACCACGACCGCAGCCACCCCGAAGGCAAACCGCCGGAATTGATCCAATGCATGCAGCCGTGATTCGACCACCTGTTGAATGGCACTCACCTTGGCGTCGGGAAGTTTTTCAGCAATCTGGACGACCATGTCGCCAATCGGGCAACCAGAGCAGAGCGCAGCCACCTCGACGAGGGTGATTCTGCCTTCTTTCCCCAGCAGCTTTTGAGCCTTTTTGAGCGGAGCAAAGATAAGAGCATCGTCCTGGGAGCCTGTCTGATCAAGGACTCCGGCCACCTTGAATGTCTCCCCATTGAGTTGAATCTCTTCGCCGGACATGACATTCAAGGTTTTGGCGGCGTCACTGCCCAAGAGCACCTCGGCATCCCCCTGTGGGGCTTCACCGAAGATCTGCCACCACTGTTTCATACGCAGTTCGTTGTCGAAATCGACCCCAACAAGGAGTGCTTCCCGGTTCAGGGTTTTGACGCCACCGAGTACTTTTGGAGACACAGCGGAGATGTTCTTGCTGTTATGTATCGTGGCGATTTTGGCCAAGTCCTCTTCCAGGATCTCCTTCTGGTCGAAGGAAACTCCCCCAAGGCTGATGCCGCCATAGGTCATGGAGAGGTCATTGCTGTGAGGGGTAATCAGGATATTGGCCCCGAATTCGTCCATCTTTCGTTCAATGTCGCTGGACATGGATTTGGTCAGGGTGACCAGTGTGACAATGGTGGCGATTCCCACCATCAACCCGATAGTCAGGAACGCCATCTTCGCCTTGCGGCGCCTCAGGTTATTGATGGCAATGTTATGAAGTTTCATCTCTGGCCTCTTAATGGGTTAGAAAAACCGTGCGCCCAACTTCAAGTCATCGGTCTTGATGGTGATAGCTTTTGCATCCTGGGCAAAATTCAAATGTGATGGGTTGCAACCGCCGCCAGCTCCCCGACCGATCTTGTTCGTGGCGAACTTCTTGCTGCAATTCCGGCAGACCATGAAATCACCTTCCTGGAAGTACCCTTTCTTCTCTTGAAAACAAACATCGCAGGTGTCGAAAGCGACATGGAACGCTCTATCCGCGCCCTTGACCACGAAGAAACCGATTTCCTTGCCACCGTCGGCAAACTGGTAAAAATGAGCCTTGCCGTCTTCAACCTGTCCCACGGGAATGGTGACCACACCATTGATCGGCTTGACTGCCTCGTTTTTGCTGAAGCCCGGGAGGCTGAAAGCGAGCACCGAACCGAAACCGAAAAACACGGCAACGACGATGAAGCCCGCCCACTTGAAAAACACCTGTTTTGATCTGTTCATTGCTGGGATCTCCTCGCGAAAGCGGTTTGTGTTAGTTGCAGCAGGCGCAACCACCAGATTTTGACGGAGCTTTAGCGGAAACATTGCGGCCGGTAAGTTTCTGATACTGCTCCATCGACAGATTCTGAGCGATACCGCTTTTGAAGCCAGCAGAGGTGGCGGCTTCGGCTAAAGCTTCAGGCGTGATCATATTTGAATCGTAGGAAGCAATGACCTGGGCTGCCTCGACGTCAACCTTCACCTCGGCCGCGCCAGGTTTCCCCATAAGCGCTTTTTCAATTTTCCCAGCACAACTTCCGCAAGTCATGCCAAGAGTCTTGAGTATGACGACCGAATCCGGTTCGACTGTTGAACCCGGTCGGTTCAGGGCAAAAACAGCGCCGGCGCCAATTGCCAGGGCAATGATCGCTACGACGACCAATTTCAGGGTTTCCTTTATTCGCGCTGTCATCATGTTGTTGCTCCTTTTCTCATTTTCTGGTGCCACAGAGCCCGCCGCAGCCAACCGAAGAAGTATTTGCATCCGGGCCCATGCCGGTTATTCCCCTGAACTTTTCAACCTCAAGTGTCTCCAATACCGTGAGCCCGTAGCCCATCTTGGCGATGACAGCAGCGATTGCTTGCGGCTGTATGGTTTTTGAATCATAGCCGACGATCACTTTGCCATCGTTGGGATTGACCTCCACCGTCACAACCCCCTGCTTGGCGTAAAGACTCTTTTCAATTTCGACTATAACGCCACAGTTGATGCCAGTTGCCTTCACCACCGCCACCTGATCGGCAGTCGGCCTGACATGGATGGCAAAGGCGAAAACCCCCAACACCAAGAACACCGTCAGAGCCAAAACCATATTTTCCAGTTTTCGGTTTTTCATACGACTGTTCCATACCCGCAATTCGATGCTCCTGTTGAGTTATCTCTAGCGGCCTTATCTCTATAATCAATCTTTGTGCCAACGATGTATCTATCTGAAACTATTAGATAGGATTGGGCAGCAAGAGGACAAAACAGAAATAATCGAAGAATATCGGACAGGTTCTGAAGAATATTCTGCATTCAGTATTGCCGCGCTGTGAGCGGCGACGAATAGGTCAGTAACGGTCAGGTTTCAGAATAGTCTTCAGACACATGAGAATATCCTTCAAATTGAAAGGCCTCTTGTAAGGGTTTGTAAAAAATAATAAGCAATATCAATATGTTGTTTAAGAAAAAACGTTGGCACGACATGTGAAATATAGATATGGCAAAGACACCTTATTCCCACGAAAAGGAGAAAAACCATGAAACGCTCAGCCCAATTACTTCTGGTAGTTTTAGCCGCCTTGATGCTTGCTGCCTGCGCGGCAACGACAGGGACGAACATCCACCCGTCCGATACAGCCCTCGGA
>DASUOS010000571.1:0-14457 GCA_036276515.1 Anaerolineales bacterium
CTTCATCATCTTCCCGCCCTCGCCGATCAGGATGCCCTTTTGCGAATTGCGCTCCACAAAGACCGTGGCGGCGATAAAGAGCATGCCGTTCTCGCGCTCGGCAAACTCGTCCACGCGCACGCCGACGCCGTGCGGCACTTCGTCGCGCAGATTCAACAGGCAGGCTTCACGGATCAGGTCGGCGGCGATGTCACGCTCGTACGAGTCGGTGACCTGCTCCTCGTCGAACTCCGGTCCGCGGAAAGGGCTGAGGGAGACGAGCAGCTCGGTCAATTCGTCCAGGTTCTGGTCTTGCGCGGCGGAGATGCGGATCACGTGCGCATCCTTCCTCACCGTTGCTTTGAACGCTTCGACACGCTCCTCGAGCATCTCGGGCAGGACCAGATCGATCTTGTTGGCAGCCAGTACAAGGGGGATCCGGCGCGGGGTAGTATTGAGCAGAGAGCCGATCTGCTTATCTTCCTCGGTTGGCCTGGATGAGACATCCACCAGCCACAGGATCGCATCCACGCCTTCGAGCGATTCCTGGGCCTCCTGGTTGAGGAACTGTCCCAGCTTGTGACGCGGGCTGTGGATGCCTGGCGTATCGACGAAGACGAGCTGGTATTTGTCGGTGGTCAGGATGCCGAGCTGGCGCTTGCGCGTGGTCTGCGGCTTGGGCGAGACCGCGGCCACCTTCTGCCCGAGCAGGGCGTTGACCAGCGTGGACTTGCCGACGTTTGGCCGGCCGATGATGGCGATATATCCGGAGCGAAAATCATTCATGTGTTTTTACCTGTTTTCCAGTTTACCACCACCAGACTCAGAATGATGAGTACTGTACCGGCCACCAGCTGCCAGGAGAGATGTTCGTTCAGAAAGACCACGCCCAGGATCACCCCGCCGACCGGGAACAGGTAGGTCACCATCGAAGTGCGCGTCGGTCCGATTTCATGGATAAGGTAGTAGAGCATGAGCACTGCCACACCCGAGCCCAGGACTCCCAGCCAGAGAATGGCCGTCCAGGTCAGCGGCAGGGAGGGAAATTCAAACGGCTTCTCTGCCCATGGACCGATTGCCCACATGAAGAGCGCGGCGGTAACGAGCGGCAGCGCGCCGCGCACCGTGCCGTTAATATGCCGTGTGACCCGCCTGGCGAACACACCGCTGCCGGCATAAAAGAGCGAGGCAAGGATCACGGCCCCCTGCCCAAGAATGGAGCTCTGTGCGCCGCTGGTGATGTCTTCGCTCATCAGGACGACCACGCCGGCGAAGCCGATCAGCAGCCCCAGGACTTTTTGCAGGGTCATTTTGTCATCGTGCAGGAAGAAGTGTGCGATGAAAATTGTGAAGAGAGGGACCGTTGCATTCAAAATGGAGGCAACCGCAGAATCAATCGTCTGCTCGCCCCAGGAGATGAAGAAGATCGGGATGGCCAGGCTGGCCGGACCGAGGATGGCAAAGTCGCGCCAGGTCTTCGCATCGCGCGGCCAACGGACCTTTTGATACAAGCCGATTAGAACGGCCGTCACAGCGCCGAACAGCATGCGGAAGGCAGTCAGTGCCATGGGGCCGATCTCCTGCACGCCGATCTTGATCCACAGGAAGGACGAGCTCCAGATCAGACCGAGGACGATAAAGACAAGCCAGTGTTTGGGTTTCAATGCGTACTCCTATTAATAAAAAGCCTTGCGAAGCCCAAGGGGACTCCTCGCAAGGGTTGAAACATCCAATAATCTTTTGACGCGCTGAAGGTTGTGGTTGTTACGTCATCACCGCCCCTTCCATCTTCAGCAGCCATTCCTTGGTCTGTAATCCTTCACCGCCGCCGTAGCCGTGCAGCTTACCGTCCCGGCCAATGACCCGGTGACAGGGGATCACCAGCGGCATGGGATTGGTGGCATTGGCCCGTCCGACGGCACGTGATGCGTTGGGCCGGCCGATCTCGACGGCGATATCGTGATAGGTGCAGGTCTCTCCGTACGGAATGCGGTACACCGCCTGCAGCGCCTCACGCTGGAACGGGCGGAAGATCGACCAGTCGATCGGGATGGTGAAAGTGCTCCGCCTGCCCTGCAGATATTCACTTAATTCTCGTGCATAGGGAGCAAGCTTCCTCGTGTTCGGCTGGAGGGAACGCTTGAGCCGGCGGAGATAGTTGTCAAAATGGATCTGTGAATCCGCCCACTCGACGGCAACCAGTCCCAGGTCCGAGGCGGCGAGGCGCAGGTCTCCGAGGCAGGTGCCGGACAGCTCACCGACATATATGGGGGAGGCAGAAGTATTCATTTACATCCCTGTATGTTGTATATCATTCGTAGGGCAATCGTAGGTTTCACGTCAAGCAGGTTTGAGTTGGTTATGATAAAGTAGAGCCAGTAAGGTGATTTCTCTTCTCCTCCTTTCGCAAGAGAGCCGCGGTCGGCGTCCGCGGTTCTCGCACTTTAAAGGGGCGTCATCAGCTATAATAATCGCGATATCTCTTCCTGTGAGGATGCCATGACCGTACAAATTACCATTATTGGACTGGGACAGATCGGCTCGTCGATGGGGCTGGCGCTCAAGGCGCGCGGCCTGGACCTGCGGATTGTGGGACACGATAAGGATGCGGAAACGGCCAGGCAAGCGCAGAAGCTGGGCGCTGTGGACGATGTGAAATACAACCTGCCTGCCTCGGTGCGCGGCTCGAAAATCGTGGTCCTGGCGCTTCCTTTTTCGGGAATCCGTGAAACCCTGGAGGTCATTGCCCTCGACCTGCAGGAAGGGTCTCTGCTCCTCGACACGGCTCCTTCCAAAGAGAAGATCACCGCCTGGGCTCAGGAGCTTTTGCCCCAGGGACGGTATTACATCGGCCTTTCTCCCGCCATCAACCCGGACTATCTGCATGGCACAGACTTCGGAGTGAAAGCGGCCCGCGCCGACCTGTTCAACAAGGGATTGATGGGGGTTACCACTCCGAGCGGGATCCCCGGCAATGTCTTTAATATTGGCATGGAATTCGTGGGTTTGATCGGCGCCGTGCCCCTGCTGCTGGATACCGTTGAAGCCGACGGGATCTTCGCCGCCGTGCACATCCTGCCGCAGCTGGCAGCCTCTGCCCTGCTGGACGCCACCCTGGAGAAACCTGGCTGGCAGGAGGCTCGCAAACTCGCCGGGCGGCCGTATGCCTCGGTCACCGCGGGGCTGGCGTATCACGACGATGCCTTATCCCTGCGGGATGCCGTTGTGGGAAACCGAGAGAATATCGTGCGGCTGCTGAATACCTACATTACGTCCCTGCTCAATCTGAGGGATGAAATCGAAGAGAACGACCAGGAAGGGCTCCTCGATCAATTGGAAAACAACTGGCGGGGACGCATCCGCTGGTTCGACGAACGAAATGTAGCCGACTGGCTGAACAAGGAGGGACAATCCGTGGATTCGCCTTCCTTTGGCGACCGCGTCAACCAGATGCTGTTCGGGTCGATGTTCACGCCGCGTAAACCGCATAAGTAAAGACGTTGCACCGCAACGTCTCCACAAAAATGATGGACAGACCCTGTTATTGTTATATCGTCGAATGCGCGGATGGGACGTATTACACCGGCTGGGCCGTGGACCCGGAACGCCGCGTCGCGGTCCACAACCAGGGACGCGGGGCGCGCTATACGAGAACACGACGTCCGGTGCGGCTGGTGTATGTAGAGCCGCAGCCCGATGTATCCGCTGCCTTAAAAAGGGAACGCGCCATCAAAAGGATGACGCGCGAGGGAAAACGAAAATTAATTTCGTAAGGACGGGCAGCCGCCCGTCCCCATATTAATCGGTAAACAACGGCAAATGTCCCAATGAAATAATATTCTGCCACTGGGCGCGGTCTCCCTCAGTGAAGATCGCCGCCTCGGCTACCACGTGAGACTCGGCCTTGGTCAGGATCATGCGCATCCCCTGCAGAGTGGAGCCGGTGCTGATCACATCGTCCAGGATGACGACCTTTTTGCCCTTCATCATCTCCACATCCTTCTCGTCGAGGATCAGGGTCTGCGGCTGGCCGGTGGTGATGGACAGGGTCTCGGCCTGGAGCGCATCGCCCATGTAGGGCTTGTAGGTCTTGCGCAGGACTACATAGGGCTTGTTTGTCTCCACCGACAGCGCGTATGCGAGAGGAATGGACTTCGCCTCCGCCGTAACCAGCACATCGTACTCGACCCCTTTGAGCTTTTCGGCCAGCTGCCTGGCACACGCCTGAACGAGCTCGGTGTCGCCCAGGATGTTAAGGATGGCGATCTTCAGGCCGGGTTTGATCTCGAAGAGCCGCAGGTCCCGTTTCAGGCCTGCGATTTCGACGGAATAAGTTTCGCGTTGAGACATGATTCCTCTGGGGTGCACGAAATAGACATATTTGTTGGGTCGTAATTTCCCGTGCGTAGTTTATCATAATTCAATTTATAATCTTTACGAGTTGTCATCAACCGATTACCGGTACACGTTATGCTCACTGACCTCCAGCTGAACGACCACCTGCGCCTGCGCAAACAGCATCCCTGCGGTTCCTATGAATGGACCGTGATCAGGCTAGGGGCAGATATTGGACTGGAATGCAAGGGATGTGGACGACGCATCATGCTCACCCGCCGCGAGCTCGCCAAGAGACTCAAAACCAACCTCACCCAACACAACAAAGATGAACAATCCAACCCCTAAAAAACCTCACATCGTCTTTTATTTCTCCGATACTGGCGGCGGCCATCGTTCCGCGGCCGAAGCCATTATTGAAGCGATCAATAGTGAATACCGGGACCAGGTCACCACCGAGATGGTGGATTTCTTCAAGGATTATGCACCTCTCCCCTTCAACTACGCCGGCGAGATGTATCCATACATGGTCAAGTCGCCGAAGTTGTGGAGCGCCAGCTTCCATGCCACCGATGGACGGGCCCGGGCGCGCATGATCACGACTACCATGTGGCCGATCGCCCGCCAGGCAGCAAAGACACTGGTGAAAAGCCATCCGGCGGACCTGATCGTCACGGTCCACCCATTTGCGAACACATTTGCGCTGAAAGCCCTTGGCACACAGCGCCCGCCGTTCATCAACGTGGTCACCGATATGGTCACCACACACGCCCTCTGGTACGACAACCGCGCCGACCTGATCCTGGTCCCAACCGAGACGGCACGCCAGCGTGCCTTGAAATACCGTATGCCTTCCGAGAAGCTGCGCGTGGTGGGATTGCCTGTCGCGGACCGCTATTGCCAGCCGCTGGTAAAGAAAAGTACTCTGCGCAGGAAGCTGGGCTGGCCGGTGAATAAACCCGTTGTCCTGCTGGTTGGCGGCGGGGAGGGAATGGGTCCGCTGGCAAAGACGGCTGCCGAGATCGACGCCTCCGGCCTGGATGTTGCGCAGGTCATTGTCTGCGGGCGGAACCAGCGGCTGAAAGCGGACCTCGAGGCGCAGCGCTGGGAGAACCCGACCTGTATCTATGGGTTCGTGCGGGAGATGCCCGATTTCATGCGCGCCGCCGATTTCATTGTCACCAAAGCGGGACCCGGGACGATTGCCGAAGCGCTCAATGCCCAGCTGCCGATCATCCTGTACTCGAAGCTGCCCGGGCAGGAGGACGGCAATGTCTCATTCGTGGAGGAGGAAGGCGCCGGGGTATGGGCGCCGCGCCCGGTCGACGTGGTCCGGGCCCTGACGCGCTGGATCTCACGCCCCGAGGAACGCAAAAAGGTGATCGAAAACTGCCGCCGGGCAGGACGTCCCGAGGCGGCGCGGACGATCGCCCATATTATCGGAGAAAAATTGGGGTTGGATCATGTAACGTAACCGGTTACGGTTTGGAATACACCGCCTGAACGGGATGCGGGATCTCGATGCCCTCGTCGCTGAAGGCGGATTTTATTTTTAAAAGAACGGCATCCCTGGCGTGGGCGAGATCGTTCCGGCTGACATCCACCCAGAAATTGGCATTCAATTCCATGGCGGAATTGGTCAGGTTTTCGAAGACGATGGACGGTTTGGGGTCGGGGGTATAGCCTGGTACCTCTTCAATGGCGTTCAACAGAATGCGCCGGACGCTCTCCGGTTCACACGTGTGAGGCAGGCTCAGCTGCAATTCGATGCGCCGCTGGCGGGCACGTGAATAATTGATGATCGGGTTCGCCAGCACCTCCGCATTCGGCAGGATGATCACGCGGCCGTCGGTGGCCAGGATCTCGGTCGAGCGCAGGTCGATCTCCATGACCGTGCCCTCAAACCCTTTGACGCCAACCGATTCGCCGACGTGGAATGGCTGCTGCAGCAGGAGGATGACTCCCGAGGCAAAGTTCTTCATGACATCCTGCAGGGCAAAGCCGACCGTAAAACCGAGGATCCCCAGGCCGGTCAGGAAGGCGGTCACGTTGAAAAATCGCTGCAGGGCCGTGATCGTACCGGCGACGATGATCGTCCACAGGGCGAGCTGGGAGAGCAGATGGGTCACGCTCTGGGGAGCCCGGCGTCTATTCAGCACGCGCCGCAGCAGGTTGCTTAACAGCCGGGCGAGATACAGGCTGGCGACGAAGATGACCAGCGCTGTGAGCAGGTTCGGAATGCCCAGAATGAAATTATCGATAAAGCTGTTGACAAGATCCTGCATGGTTCGTTCTCCTTCCAGAAGGTGGCAGTTCCTTCTTAAAGTGACTGTCACCTGGCACCTTAATCTTAACCGAAAGCGAATCGAGAGTCTACGGGAGTGGGGAAAGTCCCCACCCGCAAATGAACGGAAGGCAATCGCCTGATATAATCTTTTCGATGGCGATCCAGGAACAGCCCACCGTCCATTTCCTCAGCCGAAGCCCCGAACAGACCCGCCGCATCGGTGCGCGCCTGGGTGCGGCGCTGCAGGCCGGGGATGTGGTCTGCCTGCAGGGCGACCTGGGCGCCGGCAAGACCGCCTTCGTGCAGGGCGTCGCCGAAGGCTGGGGCTCCGTGGATGCCGTTTCCAGCCCGACCTTTATCATCGTCAACGTCTACCGGGGTGCGGACGGGAAACAGCTGTTCCACCTGGATGCCTACCGGCTCGAGTCCACCCACGAAGCGGAGGAGCTGGACCTCAACGCGATGCTCGCCCAGGGTCCGCTGCTGATCGAATGGCCCGAGCGCATGGAAAGGCTGATCCCAAACGACCGGTTATGGGTGAGTCTCGAACATGTCCATGAAGAAGAGCGCGAAATGAACTTCAATTCACAGGGCAAACGCTACGATGATCTGCTCGACGTCATCCGGCGCGCCGTATATGGAGCGGAGTAATGCTGCTGGCGGTCGATACTTCCACTTCGCAGGTCGGGGTCGCGCTGTATGATGGGGCGCAGGTCCGGGGCGAAACCTCCTGGCAGAGCAGCCAGCACCACACGATCGAGCTGGCGCCGGCGGTCGCAGAACTCCTGCGGCGTTGCGGGGTGACCATGGATGATGTCCAGGCCCTGGGTGTTGCCCTGGGACCGGGCTCGTTCACGAGCCTGCGGGTGGGGCTGTCACTGGTGAAGGGACTGGCGCTGGCAAGGCATCTGCCGCTGATTGGCATCCCAACCCTGGATATCCATGCCGCCGGGCAGCCCGTCTCAAAATTGCCGCTGCTCGCCGCCATCCAGGCCGGGCGGGGACGGCTTGCCTTTGGCTGGTACAAAGGCACCAAACATGGCTGGCAGGCCCGGGGTCCGGCGAGCGTTGTTTCGGTCGATTCGCTGATCTATGAGATCCGTACTCCATCCATTGTGTGCGGCGAGTTCACGGCGGAGGAGCGTCAAAACCTGGCCCGGGATGAAGTGAACGTCAAGCTGGCATCCCCGGCACAGTCCGTGCGGCGGCCTTCCGTCCTGGCCGAACTCGCCTGGAAGCGCTGGCAAAGCGGTGATGTGGACGAGCTTGCCACACTGGCTCCCGTGTACCTGCATGCCTCTGTCCCAAATGCAGCATGAACCTGTTGATTCGCAAGATGACGCTGGAGGATATTCCTGCCATCGTCCAGCTGGACCAGGTCTCCTTCAGCCTGCCCTGGCCGGAACGATCCTTCCGCTTTGAGGTGACGGATAACCCCGCCTCGCGCTGCTGGGTGGCGGAGATCGATCGGCGGATCGCCGGGATGGTGGTCGCCTGGCTGTTCGTGAACGAAGTGCACATTGCCACGATCGCCACGCACCCCGATTTCCGCCGGATGGGGATCGGCAGTCGCTTACTGTCGTATACACTGCTGCAGGCCCTGGAGGAAGGCGCCCGAAGCTCCTTTCTGGAGGTGCGCGAGAGCAATCTTGCCGCGCGGGAGCTGTATCGAAAGTTCGGATATGAAGACGCAGGACGCAGGCGCCGCTATTACCGTGACAACGATGAAGACGCCATCCTGATGAGTTTGGAGCCGCTGAATCGAGATCATCTGATCCTGGACGACGATGCAGCGCCAGGCAAGGAGCAGGTATGAAGGCGCAGGAGGCTCTGGAGACGCTTGCAGGGCAGATCTCCGTATGCACGAAATGTGATCTGTACAAGGGCCGGACGAAGGCCGTGCCGGGCGAAGGTCCCACCCATGCCGAGATCATGTTCATCGGCGAGGGACCGGGCGCCAACGAGGACAAACAGGGGCGCCCGTTCGTCGGCGCGTCCGGTAAATTCCTGGACCAGCTGCTGGCACAGGCCAACGTGACCCGCGCCGACGTGTGGATCACCAACATTGTCAAGTGCCGCCCGCCGGGCAACCGCGACCCGCAGATGATCGAGATCGAGACCTGCACCAGCAACTATCTCGAGAACCAGATCAAAATCGTCAACCCGAGTATCATCGTCACACTCGGGCGGCATTCGATGAGCCGCTTTTTCCCGGGCGCCAAGATCACCCAGATCCACGGGCAGATGCAGAAGGTAGGGAAGCGCTTTATCATCCCCATGTTCCATCCCGCTGCGGCCCTGCACCAGGACCGCTTCAAGCCCATGCTGATGGAGGATTTTGCCAGGCTGCCGGCACAGCTGGAAGAGGCGCGTGCCGCACTGGGTAAATCGAAAACGAAGAAATGACCTCACCCCTACCCCCTCTCCTAAAAGAAGAGGGGAATTGAAGGAAAGAATGTCTACCAAAGAAACTCTCATCAAGAAACTGAAAGAAAAGAACGTACGTGTGGGCATCCTGGGACTTGGCTACGTGGGACTGCCGCTGGCGGTCGTGTTCGGCGAAGCTGGGTTCAACGTCACGGGCATCGATCCGGACTCACGAAAGGTGGAAGCACTCAACCAGGGCATTTCCTACATCCCGGATGTCAAAACCGGGGCTGTCGAGCGGCTTGTCAAGTCGGGGCATCTCACCGCTACTACAGATTTCGCTGCCCTGCAGGAGATGGACGCCGTCAGTATCTGCGTCCCCACCCCCCTGCGACAGACCGGCGACCCGGATATGTCCTTCATCGTCTCCGCCACCGATGAGCTGGCAACGTACATGCACAAGGGCATGGTCATCGTGCTCGAGTCGACCACCTATCCCGGCACCACGCGCGAAGTCCTGCTCCCCAAGCTGGGCAATGAGAACGGCCTGGTTGTGGGCGAAGACTGGTTCCTGGCCTTTTCTCCCGAGCGTGTCGACCCTGGCCGCAAGGACTGGACGACGATCAATACCCCCAAGGTGATGGGAGGTATCACCGAAGCCTGCGGCGAAGTGGCGACGGCCTGGTATGAAGGCGCGATCCAGACCGTCCACCCGGTCAGTTCGTCCGAAGCGGCAGAGATGGCGAAGCTGCTCGAGAACACCTTTCGCATGATCAACATCGGCCTGGTCAACGAGCTGGCGATCATGTGCGAGCACCTGGGCGTGGACGTCTGGGAGGTGATCGACGCCGCGGCAACCAAGCCGTTCGGGTTCATGAAGTTTACGCCGGGACCGGGCCTGGGCGGGCACTGCATCCCGATCGACCCGTTGTATCTCTCCTGGAAGATGAAGTCGTTTCATTACAACGCCCGCTTCATCGAGCTGGCGTCCGAGATCAACACGAACATGCCGCGCTACGTGGTCAACCGCGTGATGGAAGCGCTGAACGACCGCGGTAAGCCGCTGAAAGGATCGAAGATCCTGGTACTCGGCGCAGCCTACAAGCCGGATATCGACGACGTGCGCGAGTCGCCGGCCCTGGATGTGATCGGCCTGCTGCGGCGCAAAGGCGCCCAGGTCGAATATCACGATCCCTACATCCCGCATATCCACCACGAATCCGAAGGCTGGCGCATGGAAAGCACCGGCGACCTGATGAAGTCGGTCGGCGAGGCGGACGGGGTGGTCATTATCACCAACCATAACCTGTACGATTACAAAGCGATCGTCGAATGTGCGAAGTTCGTCTTCGACAGTCGCAATGCGACCCGCAAGTTCGTATTGGACAGTGAGAAAATCGTACGGTTATAACCGCAAAAACCAACTACCGGGAAAGGAAAATTCATGGGACATTATCTGGTCACCGGGGCAGCGGGGTTTATCGGTGCACGTACCTCAGAGCTGCTGATCAGGGACGGACATACCGTTTCCGGCATCGACAACCTGAACGAAGCCTACGACCTGCGCATGAAGCACTATCGCCTGGAGCGCCTGCAGGCGATGGGCGGCTTCACGTTTTACAAGCTGGACATCTCAGAGAAATCGGTGATCGATGCCTTGAAGGATCAAGGGTTCGACGGCGTGATCAACCTGGCGGCCTGGGCGGGGGTGAGGGCGAGCGTCAGGAATCCCTGGGTATATGTCGATAGCAATATGACCGGAACCCTGAACATGCTCGAGCTCTGCCGACAGACCGGGACGAAGAAATTCGTGGTCGCCTCCACCTCCAGTATTTATGGGGAAAATCCTCCTTACCCGACTCCGGAGTCGGCATCGAGCAGTGAGCCACTCCAGCCGTACGCGGCCAGCAAAAAGGGAGCGGAGGCCATGGCGCATGCCTACCACCATTTGTATGATATCGATGTAACGGTCGTCCGCTTCTTCACGGTCTATGGCCCGGCAGGACGGCCGGACCTGTCGATCTTCCGCTTTGTGCAGTGGATCAGCGAAGGACGCCCGGTGCTCGTCAACGGCGATGGGGAGCAGTCGCGCGGTTTTACCTACATTGACGATATTGCCCGCGGCGTCATCCTGTCCCTCAAGCCGGTCGGGTTCGAGATCGTCAATTTGGGCGGGCATGAGGTCATTACGATCAACAATCTCATCAAGCTGGTGGAAGACGTGGTCGGCAAAAAGGCGATCGTCCAGTACGGACCGCCCGATCCCGCCGATATGCGCTCCAACTGGGCAGACGTCAGCAAGGCGGGCGTGCTGCTCGGCTGGGAGCCGCAGTTCAGTATGCGGGCCGGGATCGAAAAGCTGGTGGAGTGGTACAACGCCGAACGTGAGTGGGCGAGTGAGATCCTGACTCAATAGGGCCACGGGCCTGGCCCGAGCATGGCAGATCCAATGTCCCTGATCCAGAAAATCCGCATCCGGCTGCAGGACGACCCTGTGCTTCAGCGCGTCGTCCGCAACAGCAGCTACCTGTTCAGCAGCAGCGCCCTCTCGGCGATCCTGAGCACGATCCAGATGATCCTGGTCGTCCGCCTGCTGGACCCGGATGAGTATGGCCTGGCGACCGGCATCATCATGCTCTTTGCCACGAGTGTTAACCAGCTGCTCTCCTTCCGCATGAGCGAAGTGGTGGTGAAATATGCCGGGGAGGCGCTGGCCCAGGAGAATAAGGAGCGTGCCGCGGCGGTCATCAAGGGGATTGGACTCACAGAAGCAGTGACATCGGTCGTGGCGTACCTGGCGCTGGTCGCTCTCGCTCCCTGGGCAGCGGCCACCTTTGCAAAGGACCCAGCCACAGCGCCGCTCTTTCCCCTCTATGGCCTGTTCCTGCTGGCCAACGTTGTTTATGAAACATCGCTGGGCACGCTGCAAACGGTGAATCAGTTTGGCCGCGTGGCCCGCGCCAATTTTTTCCAGAGTATTACAACATTTCTGTTCGTGATTGCCGCGGCCGTGCTGGGACTCGGGGTAGTGGGCGTCCTTCTGGCCTACCTGGCCGGGAAAACGATCGCCGGTCTGATGATCACGATCTCCGCGCTGCGGGCTGCCAGGCAGGAGCTTGGAACCGGCTGGCTGTACGCTCCGTTAAATCAGGTGCCCGGTTGGAGGTCGATCGGACGCTTCATGCTGAGCACGAACCTCAACGGGACCGTCAACCTGCTGGCGCGTGACAATATCCCGATCTACATCGGGTATTTTCTCTCGACGACGGAGGTCGGGTACTTCAAGTTCGCCCTGACCCTGATCAACCTGGTGAAGCTGCCCATCGAGCCGTTCATCTGGCCCACCTATGCCGAGATCACCCGCACCATCGCCCGGAAGCAATGGGATGTCACCCGCAGGCTGCTGCGGCAGGTCAGCTCGATCGCCGGCATCTGGACCCTGCTGACCGGCGGCGGCCTCATCGCCCTGGGCGGGTGGCTGATCCCGCTGATCTTCGGGGCGGACTACGCCCCGTCCTATCCCGCGCTGGTGATCCTAATGCTGGGCTATGCCTGTGCGAACACCCTGAACTGGAACCGTCCGCTGCTGCTGGCCCTGGGCCGGCCGCGGATCCCGCTCGTGGTCGGCGCGATTGCCGGAGCCGTTGAGCTGATTCTCTTCTTTACCTTCGTGCCGCGCACCAATTATCTGGTCGCTGCGGCCATTTTCTCCGGCTACCTGGCCATCTCCGTCCTGTGGATGGTCTGGCGCGGCCTGGCCCTGCTCCCGAAAGAAGCTTCATGAAAATTGCTGCCATCGCAGGCTCCACAATTCCCTCCGATACCGCCAACAGCATCCAGGTGATGAAGGCCTGTGGTGCATTGGCGCAACTGGGACATGAACTCACCTTACTGGTGCCGGGCAGTCGTCAATCGAAAATCGAAAATCTAAAATCTCATTATGGATTGCAAGCTGAGTTCGCCATCGAATGGCTGGACTCTTCCAGCCGGCGCATGTTCACCTGGGATGCGGTCCGCCGCGCCCGTGTCCTGGGAGCGGAGCTGGTCTATTCCTGGTTCCCGCAGTCGGCGGTCTTTGGGCTGCTGCGCGGACTGCCGGCCGTGTTCGAAATTCACATCCAGCCTACCGGGACGTTTGGACCGATCTGGCACCGCGCCTTTGCAGATGCACCCGGGAGGAAGCGGCTCGCTGCCATCACCCGCGCCCTCGTCGAGCTCCTGGGGCGGGAATACCGTATGCGCTTCCCGCCTGAGGAGATCGTCATCGCACCGAACGGCGTGGACCTCGAGCGCTTCGACGCCCTTCCAGACCCGCTGACAGCCCGCCGTCAAACAGGCCTGCGCGAAGCCCCAACGGTGATGTGCACGGGCCATCTGTATGCCGGCCGCGGCACGGAGCTGTTCCTCGAGCTGGCGGCGTCCCTGCCCCATGCCCAGTTCGTCTGGGTGGGTGGTCGGCCTGAAGATATTGCCGCCTGGAAAGCACGTCATAGATCGGATAAAGTCATCTTTACCGGCTTTATTCCCAACCAGGAACTTCCCCAGTACCAGGCCGCCGCAGATATTCTTCTCATGCCCTACAGCCGGTCCATCATGGGATCCAGCGGCTCGGCCGACTCAGCCGCGGTCGCCAGCCCGATGAAGATGTTCGAGTACATGGCGGCAGGACGGGCGATCGTTTCATCCGATCTGCCGGTGATCCGGGAAGTGTTGAATGAGGCCAATGCGGTCTTTTGCAGGCCCGAGGATCACGGCGAGTGGCGGCTTGTGATCGAAGCGCTTCTGGACGATGATGCCCGCAGGACGGCCCTGGGAAACCAGGCGCGGCTCGATGTGCAGGGTTATACTTGGACCGCCCGTGCCCAGCGCATCATGAACGGATTTCCATGAGATCAACGTACATCCATTTGAAAGACCTGCTCTACATCGCCCCGGCTGCACTGGCGCTCGGGGCCTGGTTTACATCCCTGCAGGGCCGCGATTGGCTGCCCGGTTTCCTGTCTTTCTCGTTCCTTTTTCTTCTTGCTTTTCTTGTTCTAAAGATCTCACATCGCTGGTCTGGCGGGGGAAGGACACTGGCTGTCATCATCGCCCTGGCCTTCTTTTTGCGCCTGGCGGTTGGGGTGGCGATCTACTGGGCGCTTCCCATCTACGGTCACGCCGAGGCGGATGATCGCGCCGGCTATGTGTTCACCGATGCTCATGTTCGCGATTCCCAGGCCTGGAGACTGGCTTCCTCTGAGCGGCCCATCGTGGATGCATTCAGCAGGTCGTATTCCTCCGACCAATACGGCGGATTACTGGCGTTCAATGCCTTGATCTACCGTTATGTCTCTCCGGATGCACAGCGCCCGCTGATACTCATGCTGGTGTCGGCGTTCTTCGCCGCATTGGGCGTCCCATTTTTGTGGAAAGCGGTTCGGCGGGCCTTGGGTGAACGAGTTGCCTGGGCTTCGGCATGGATCTTTGCGCTGTATCCCGAGAGCATT
>DASUOS010000572.1:0-4527 GCA_036276515.1 Anaerolineales bacterium
CCGCTTCCAAGACTGCGTTCCAGCATCCCGGTGTGCGTTTCATCAACATCAATGTCGCCGAGTTCGATGCCTTCAAACATTCTGCGATTCCCCTCACGGCAGATGCACGCGCCACGCTGGAAGAATTGAAGGAAACGTTAAAGGAATACAAAGTCGATGGCCGCTATCAAGCGCAGATTGCCAGGCTCAAGGAGAGCTGGGAAGCCGAAGTGGACAGGCTCTTCCACCTGGGCAACCAGCCGCTGCCTGCGCAGAGTGAAGTGATCGGGGCGATCTGGAAATCGGCGGAACCGAAGGACGTGCTCGTCTCTGCCGCAGGAAGTCACCCCGGTGACCTGCACAAATTATGGCGCACCCACCAGCCGAACACCTACCATCTCGAATACGGCTATTCCTGCATGGGCTATGAGATCCCCGGGGCCATGGGCGTAAAGATTGCCGACCCTTCGCGTGAGGTCTATGCCTTCGTCGGCGATGGAACCTACCTGATGATGCCGTCTGAGATCGTGACCGCGATCCAGGAAGGCATAAAGCTCATAATCGTCGTGGTCGATAACCATGGGTTTGCCAGCATCGGCGGATTAAGCGGATCCCTGGGCAGTGGCGGCTTCGGCACGCTCTTTCGTCTGAGAGATCCGGAAAACGGACAGCTGGATGGCGAGTACCTGCCTGTGGATTTTGCCGCCAACGCCCGCAGCCTGGGTGCGGAAGCGATCAGCGCATGCACGATTGAGGAGTTCAAACAGGCCCTTCAGGCTGCCCGTACAGCGACAAAGACCACGGTCATCGTCATCGAGACAGATCGCGAGGTGCGTGTGCCCGGCTACGACTCGTGGTGGGATGTAGCGGTCGCGGAAACATCCACAATGGAGAGCGTAGAACAGGCTCGTGCGGAATACGAAGAGGCCCTGAAGAAGGAACGCTACTTTCTATAGGGCAGCACTCGCGCCGGGTCTGTTTGCAGCAGAAAGTTTAATGAAGATCAGAATGGGGTTGATCGGCACAGGCTGCACGGGAAAGGTCTTCGCCCACACGCTGGCTTCCAGCGTGGCAAAAGTGGATTTGGCGGCAGTGGCATTATATACAGCGTAAATTACATCAATGTGGCGCCGTTGAGTTCTTCACGTAGAAAAATCGTCGAGCGTTGGCCAAAAGGCCGGACCAGGAAATTCTAAAATTCAATTTTGCCAGCAATAAGGAGTGACTATGATCAAAGTTGCAAATGCACCATGTTCGTGGGGTGTACTTGAGTTCGAGCTCGAAGGCGAGGCAGCGGGATATACACAGGTCCTTAATGAAATTGCCGGGACGGGTTATGAAGGAACCGAGCTTGGCGATTGGGGATTTATGCCCACAGACCCGGCCCGGCTTCGTAACGAGATCCATTCACGCGGACTCACCTTACTGGGCGCGTTCGTACCGGTCATGCTCAAAGACCCGCGAGCCCATGCGCCGGGAATGGAGGTGGCGGTCCGCACGGCTCGACTGATGGCAGAAGCGGAAGGCGGGCTGCCTTTCATTGTGCTGGCGGATGACAACGGGAAGATCCCGGAACGGACACAAAATGCAGGACGCATCCTTCCCGAACTTGGCCTGAGTGAAGAGGAATGGAGCATCTTCGCAGAGGGAGCCGAGAAAGTGGCTAGCGCAGTCAAAAAAGAAACAGGCTTGCGGACGGTCTTTCACCATCATTGCGCAGGCTTCGTCGAGCGGCCCGATGAGGTGGATATGCTGATGAAATCCACCGACCCCTCCCTGCTGGGACTTTGCCTGGATACAGGCCATTATCGCTTTGGCGGGGGCGACCCGGTTGCCGGGCTTCGCAAACACAAGGACCGCATCTGGCATGTCCATTTCAAGGATTGTCATCCTGAGATTGCCGAAAGATCACGCGCCGAAAATTGGGACTATTTCACTTCTGTACGGAATGGAATCTTTTGTGAGCTCGGCAAAGGCGAGGTCGACTTCCCTCTCATTAAGAGTGAGCTGGAAAAAACCGGCTATGACGGCTGGATCGTTGTGGAACAGGATGTCCTGCCGGGGATGGGTATGCCCAGAGAGTCGGCGCAACGCAATCGTGATTATCTGGCGAGCATCGGGCTGGCTTCGTCCAGTACTGTGATAGCCTGACCCATGGGAAAGAGGAAAATATCATGACAAAAAAAAACAACCTGCGCTTCGGTGTGATTGGCGCCGGGCGCATCGGAAAGATCCATGCTGAGAACCTGGCTACGCGAATCCCCGGTGTGGAAGTGGGCGCCATCGCCGACGTTGATTTGAAGGCAGCCCAGGACCTGGCTGTCCGTCTCCACGTGCCTGTTGCCGTGGATGATTACCATGCCCTTCTCTCTGACCCGACGATCGATGCCGTGGCGATCTGTTCATCGACCGATACACACGCCAGACTTGTAGTCGAGGCGGCACAGGCAGGCAAACATATTTTCTGCGAAAAGCCTATCGATCACGATTTAAGTAAGATCGATGTTGCACTGGAGGCTGTCGGAAAAGCAGGAGTCAAACTCCAGATCGGTTTTAACCGCCGCTTCGACCCGAACTTCCGCAAGGTACGAGCTATGGTTGCCGAGGGCAAGATCGGCGATCCCCATATCATTCGCATCACCAGCCGCGATCCCGCACCGCCGCCTGTTTCCTACGTCAAAGTTTCCGGCGGCATGTTCCTGGATATGACCATCCACGATTTTGATATGGCCCGCTATTTGAGCGGCAGCGAAGTGCAGGAAGTGTATGTCGCGGCGGGCGTGATGGTAGACCCGGAAATCGGTGCAGCGGGGGATGTGGATACCGCGGTGATTACGCTGCGTTTTGCCAACGGCGCGATCGGCACAATTGATAACAGCCGCAAGGCGGTGTACGGGTATGACCAGCGCGTGGAAGTATTCGGCTCCCTGGGCATGGTGCAGGCGCACAATAATACACCCGATAACGATGTCTATTACACGGCAGAGGGCGTCCAGTCTGCCAAGCCGCTTTACTTCTTTCTCGAACGATATATGGAGTCATTTATTGCCGAGCTGCGGGAATTTGTGCAAAGTGTTCAGGACGATACAACTCCTCCCGTTGTCGGTATCGATGGGCGCATACCGGTGGTGATCGGGATGGCGGCAAAGAAATCCTATCTTGAGAATAGACCCGTAAAATTAAGTGAGATCACTGCGCCTGTTCCTGAGCCAGGTTAAGTAAATCTCGTACGTTAACAACAAACCCAGGCAGATAAACTGCCTGGGTTTGTTGTTACAGCAGGGTGATCCTTCTATATTGTTTTTTGTTTCTCTGCGGGCAAAACCTGAATGCAGTCCTCTGCAAACCCCAGGGTCACCTGCTCACCTTCAGGGAAAAGTTCCGTGACACGAGGATCGGTTTCTGTGCCCAGGATCATGACACCGGCCACTTCTACCGCGTATTCGATCATATCTCCCAGATACACGGCACGACGGACAATGCCCTGGTACAAACTGCCTGTCTTCTTGATCTCAATCATTTCCGGGCGTATGATTAACGTTACTTCCTCCCCGCTATGAAACTCGCGCTTGATGTTGGACAGGGTAATGGTTTCACCCAGCGTTCTCACCGTCAGCGTCGAGCCGTCCTGGGCGAGGACCACGCCATCGATGAAATTGGCCCGGCCGATAAAATTCGCAACAAAGCGGCTGTTCGGATAGCGGTAGATCTCCACCGGATTCCCTATTTGCTCGATCACACCCTCGTTCATCACGACAATACGATCTGAAAGCGTCATGGCCTCAATTTGGTCGTGGGTTACATAAACGCTGGTGATGTTCAGTTCCTTTTGAATTCTACGTATTTCTGTGCGCATTTCCTCACGCAGCTTTGCGTCGAGGTTGGAGAGCGGCTCGTCCATCAATAACACCTTGGGTTCCATTACCAGCGCCCGAGCCAATGCCACTCGTTGCTGCTGCCCTCCCGAAAGCTGGCCAGGCGCACGGTCGCCATAGCCCTCCAGATGGACCAGATCCAGCACACGTCCCACCCGTTCAGCGATCGTTTTCCTGCTCAGCTTCTGGACGTTCAAGCCGTAGGCAATGTTTTCATATACGGTCAGGTGAGGAAACAGGGCATAGCTTTGAAACACCATCGACATTTCGCGTTTGTGAGGCGGCAGCGAATTGATTTCCCGGCCATCCAGTGATATTCTTCCCTCGGTTGGAAATTCAAAACCCGCCATCATTCTCAGTGTTGTGGTTTTACCACAGCCTGATGGACCCAGGAGGGTAACCAATTCTCCTTTGGAGATTTCCAGATTGACATCCTTAACAGCAGTCACCTCACCCACATTACCGCGTGAAGCAAAAACCTTTGAAATATTTTCCAGTGTTAAGTACATTGGGAATTCCTCGTATTAAGATGATCAGAGTCCCTGGCTGAGATCGACGCCTTCCCGGCCTCGAAACAGTCGGCTGGTAATAAAATTAAGGAGCGCGATCGCAAGCATGACAAACAGGATGATGAGGGTGGAATAGGCAGCCGCGATACTCACCCCGCCCTGCT
>DASUOS010000573.1:0-3061 GCA_036276515.1 Anaerolineales bacterium
GGCACCATCGCGAATTTTTCACTGCTCTCGATGGGTGTGTATCCCTACATTACCGCCCAGATCATCCTCCAGCTGTTGATCCCAATCATCCCGTCCCTGCAGCGCCGGATGCAGGAGGACCAGCGTGAAGGCCGCCGTTGGATGGAAAAGTGGACCTATTATCTGTCCGTTCCGATGGCTGTGCTTTCGGCAGTAGGCCAGATCAATATCTTCAATTCCCTGGCATCACAACCGGTCATCGCCTTTGGCTTTACCGAGGCACTCTGGCTTCAGTCTGTTACGACAATCCTGGTCATGACAGCCGGAACCATGTTCGCGATCTGGCTCGGTGAGCTGATCTCCGAATATGGGATCCGCGGCCAGGGTCTGTCGCTCATCATCTTTGCCGGTATCGTCTCGCAGATGCCCACCAATTTTGGCGCTCTGTGGCTGGACGAACAGAACCGCTATGTCTTGCTGGCTGCGATGCTGATTATCATCGTGGTCACTGTGCTGGCGATTGTCTATGTCCAGCAGGGACGCCGCCATGTGCCGATCATGTATCCGCATAAAAGCCAGATCTTCTATGCAATGCAGCGTGGCAAGGCAGCGAGAATGCCCCAGCCCTTCCTGCCTCTTATGGTCAACCTGGCAGGTATGATCCCGCTGATTTTCGCCAGTGCGATCCTCCAGTTCCCGGCGATCGTGGCCAGCTATTTTGTCTCATCGGATACGGCCTGGGTACGCGATGTCTCGACCAGCATCCAGACCTTCTTCAATGCAACCGGGACGAATTCCTGGGGCTACTGGCTGCTGTACTTCCTGATGGTTGTGGCTTTCACCTACTTCTACACCACGGTGATCTTCGAACAGCAGAACTACGGTGACAACCTCAAACGCTCGGGCGCCCAGATCCCTGGTGTGCATGCCGGTGCGGCGACGCAAAAGTATCTGAGCCGCATCCAGAGCCGGATCACTCTTCCCGGCGCTCTGCTTCTCGGAACGGTGGCAATCATGCCGTTCCTGCTGCAGATCGTCCTGCCGGCAGCGGCATCCTCGGCAGGCCTGTTCCTGGTCTCGTCCTCGGGCTTGCTGATCGTCGTGGGCGTTGTCCGCGATACGTTCATGAATATCGAGGCGGAACTCAAACTGCATGGTTATCAGGAAAAGCTGTTGATCAGCTAAGGAGCTCTATGACCACCTACATTGTCTTACTTGGACCTCCTGGAGTTGGAAAAGGAACGCAAGCTAAGATTTTGTCGGAACGGAGCGGACTGGCACATATATCCTCGGGAGACCTCTTCCGGGAGAACCTTAAGAACCAGACTGAGCTCGGACAACTCGCTCAGACTTATATGACCAAGGGCGAACTCGTCCCGGACGATGTGACGATCGCGATGATCCGTGAGCGCCTCTCCCGCCCGGACTGTAGGACCGGTGCTATTTTGGACGGATTTCCCCGCACCCCGGCGCAGGCCGAAGCGCTGGAGAATATGCTCCATGAATTCGGCGGGCATGTGCACTGTGTCCCGTTCATCGCGGCGGATGAAGATGTCCTTGTTGAGCGGCTCAGCAGCCGCTGGACGTGTCGTGCAAACGGTCATATCTTCAACGCGAAGTTCAATCCGCCGCAGGAAGCTGGCAAGTGCGATATCGATGGATCCGAACTGTACCAGCGAGACGACGACAAGGCCGAGACCGTCAAGCGCAGGATCGATGTCTACCTGGAGCAGACCTCGCCTTTGATCAATTATTATCGTGAGCATGACAAGCTGGTCGAGATCGATGGAATGCAATCCATCGAGCAGGTGACCAAAGATCTGCTCCACGCCCTGGAAAATTAAGAAGCGATTGTTATGAGTTGGGCCCGCCAAATCCATCTTAAAAGCCCGGCTGAGCTGCAGATCATGCGCGAAGCCGGACGCATCAATGCCAGCGTGCTGGCGGCAGTAAAAGAACGTTTACAACCCGGTGTTTCCACGGCCGACCTCAACGCGGCTGCTGAGGACGTGCTTCGGAAACATGGATGTATATCGCCGTTCAAGGGTTATGGCCACCCGCCATTTCCCACCTCGATCACGGTCAGCATTAACCAGGAGCTTGTTCATGGGATTCCCAGCAAGAATCGGAAGCTCAAGACAGGCGACATTGTCTCGATCGATTGTGGGACTGTGTACGAAGGCTGGGTCGCCGACTCGGCTTTTACGGGCGGGGTAGGGGAGATCTCTCCCGAGGCCCGGCAATTGCTGGATGTTACCGAAGGCTCCTTGTATGCCGGCATCGAAAAGATGCGGGTAGGCAATCGGACAGGTGACGTCTCGGCGGCGATACAAAATTTTGTGGAAAGCCATGGCTTTCATGTGACACGGGAATATACCGGTCATGGCGTCGGCAAGCAGATGCACGAAGGTCCCCAGGTTCCGAATTATGGCAAGCCGGGCTCGGGACTGCCCCTCAAGGCAGGGATGACCGTTGCAATCGAGCCGATGGTACTTGTCGGAACCCCCGAAACCCGTGTCCTGCCGGATAAATGGACGGTAGTTTCTGCAGACGGATCACTGACAGCCCACTTCGAGCACTCTGTGGCTGTCACCGAAGGAGACCCCCTCATCCTGACTGTCCCGTGATCGCAGTCTGAGTTCGTGTAATCTAGACGAAAAAAAGACGAACGAGTATAATCAAAAACTTGGCTATGTAACGAATGGAAGCTTGTAAGGAGTTTTGTCATGAAGGTTTCACCGTCAGTACGGAAACGCTGCGCCAAATGCAGAATTGTCAGGCGCAAAGGCAGAGTGTTCATCATCTGCGAAAATCCAAAACATAAACAGCGACAGGGATAGTTGACTATGGCAAGAATTGAAGGTGTCGATCTGCCCCGCAACAAGCGGGTGGAAATTGGCCTGACCTACCTGTATGGCATCGGGCCGACTCGCGCGCAGGAAATCCTGTCCCAGACAAAGGTCAATCCTGACATCAGGATCAAGGACCTGTCTGAGGCGGATGTGCAGGCGATCCGCGAGTTCATCAGTAAAAATTATAAAGTCGAGGGTGATCTTCGCCGCGAAGTGCAAATGAGCATCAA
>DASUOS010000574.1:0-3354 GCA_036276515.1 Anaerolineales bacterium
ACTCTCTCTCAATTCCTTCAACCTCGCCCTCTGGCCAGCCTCGATCGCCGGGTCAACTTTCAAACGTTCCAGCGTTAAACCTTCTGCAACTTTAAACTGGTTCACCCCAACGATCACCTGCTCGCCGCGCTCGATGGCCTGCTGGGCTGAGTAGGCGGCGTTCTGGATCTCGTTCTGCATGTAGCCTTTTTCGATCGACTGGAGGGCTCCCCCCATATCATCGACCCGGGCAAGATAGTCCTCGGCGCCCTTTTCGATCTCGTCGGTCAGGTACTCGATCAGGTACGAGCCCGCCAGCGGATCCACCGAATCGGCAACGCCCGACTCGTAGGCGATGATCTGCTGGGTGCGGAGGGCTACCCGCACGGCCTTTTCCGTTGGCAGCCAGAGCGCCTCATCCATCGAATTGGTGTGCAGGCTCTGCGTCCCGCCCAGGACCGCGGACAGGGCCTGGAGGGTCACGCGCACCACGTTGTTCTCCGGCTGCTGGGCGGTCAGCGTGGAGCCGGCGGTCTGAGTATGGAAGCGCAATTGCCAGGAGGCAGGCTTCTGGGCCTGGAAGCGCTCGCGCATGATCTTTGCCCACAATCTTCGCGCAACCCTGAACTTTGCCACTTCCTCCAGGAAGTTGTTATGCGCATTGAAAAAGAAGGAGAGCTGGCCAGCAAAATCGTCCACGTTCAGGCCGGCGGCCAGGGCAGCTTCGACATAGGCAATCCCATTGGCCAGAGTGAACGCCACTTCCTGCACGGCAGTCGAGCCGGCTTCGCGGATGTGGTAGCCGGAAATGGAGATCGTATTCCAGCTCGGGACTTCCTTAGCACAGAACGAGAAAATATCCGTGATCAGGCGCATGGACGGGGCAGGCGGGAAGATGTAGGTGCCGCGGGCCACATATTCCTTGAGGATATCGTTCTGGATCGTGCCGCGCAGCTGTTTCATATCCGCGCCCTGGCGCTTTGCCACGGCAATGTACATGGCGAGAAGAATCCCGGCCGGCGCGTTGATGGTCATCGACGTGGACACCTTGTCGAGGGGGATCTGATCGAAGAGCTGTTCCATATCGCGGATGGACGAGATGGACACTCCGACCTTCCCCACCTCTCCCATCGCGATCGGATCGTCGGCGTCATATCCGATCTGGGTCGGCAGGTCGAAGGCCACACTCAGGCCGGTTTGCCCATTCTGGAGCAGGTAGCGGTAGCGCTTGTTGGAGTCCTCCGCCGTGGAAAAGCCGGCATACTGGCGCATGGTCCAGAAGCGGGAGCGGTACATGGTCGGCTGGACGCCGCGCGTAAACGGATACTGGCCAGGGAAGCCAAGTTTCATCTCGTACTCGGGATCCTCCTGAGAGGGTATTCCGATGCAGGGCAGTTCGATCCCGGAGGATGTCTCGAAGCGTTCCTTCCGCTCCTTGAATCGGTCCAGGGATTTCCTGAGTGTATTTTGCTGCCATTTCTGGTACTGGTCTTGGATTGTCATGAGTCACCACGGATTGTCACGAAGGGACACGAAGGATTCAAGGTTTTCCCTGAGTGTTCCTTTGTGCCCTTGGTGGTTAGGAGATTTTACTCAAGTATAAATCCAACCGGAAATAACCTGTAGGACATGTGACATGTAACAACAACGAGAAACATCCTCGATAAAAACGGCATTTTTTCCTGTGCTACACTAGGATTATGCAAATCTGTTACCTGCTTGCCTTTCCGGATTCCGATGAAAGCACCTATCAGCCCGCCGAACAGATCCGGGGATTGAAGGACGCACCCTACTTCCAGCCGATCGACATCGACCTTGTATCGCTCGGGGAAGAGACCCTGCTGATCGAAGGCTATGCCGTCTCGGTCACGCGCCAGCGTTTCGACAGCCAGGTCCAGATGGTGGAATCGCGCTTCGAACTGCGCGACCCGTTCGCGGCGTCGGTGCTGCACGACCGGTCCAGGATCCAGAGCGCCCTGCAGAGCCGCTACATCCCGGAGTTCTACAGCCGGAACGGCCTGTTCGAGGAATACACTATCCTGCTGGTCCAGGAGGCGAACCCATCGCCGGACAAGTGGATCGAGAAGAACGATCTCGCCATTGCCAACTTCATCCGTTCCCAGCGCGAGGTGTTCGACCGGGAGGAAGTCAATGAAATCCTGATCTCGCGGGCACGCTATTCAGCCCTGGAGCTCACCCTCGTAGATTGGGAGGGAGCGGTGATCATTGCGCCGAACGGCGATTTCGCCTCTGACATTGCCCTGCTCAAAATCGGAAACTACCAGCTTCTGCGCTACCGGATGCTGGACCAGTCCATCGAGGAGATGCTCGACAAGATCAACGAGCGCTTTTTTCAAAAGAAGGGACGGCCGCGCCCCACCCGCGGCCTGATCCGCCAGATCATGCAGCACCGGCTGGAGGTCATGCTCAATTTTGAGCGCGCCGAGCAGAACCTGCTGCTGATCGGCGATTGGTATACGGCCAAGCTATATGAAGTGATCCAAAACGAGCTATATTTGAAGGATTGGAAGGACAGCGTCCGTACCAAGCTCGACAACCTGGAAACCATCGTGGAAACCATCCAGGAGAATTTCTCCCTGTCCTGGGAGGCCCTGATGGACCGCCTGCAGCTTTTGGGCTGGGTCCTGCTTCTCGTAGGATACCTGTATTTGTATCTTTTGGATGCCGGATGGGTCAAACTTCCCTGACAGTGGTTTTGAAGTAACAACTATACAATCCCATCCAATACCCTAACTGGATATGAATATGTTGAACCATCGATTGGTCATTAAATTCCTGTGGATGGTGCCGCTTCTCCTCGCAACCCTGGCCTGTAATGCCGCTGTACAACTGATCAACCCCGATCCATCGCTCCCCTTCTCCCCAACACCCCTGCCCAGCACAACCGAGCTGCCCCCCCTTTCGACATCCACAACCGTGTCTTCCGAGGCGTGTACTGCGCTTTTGCCGGATATTCTCCAATCTGCCACCTCCCATGACGATCATGAACGGGACTCCTCATCCTCCGGAGGTGAACAAGAAGTCCGCTATCTGATCGTCTACTCGCTTGAAGCAGACCGGCTCGGGGCGCGGGAGGATATTATTGTCCCGGCCGATATCGAGCCTGAGCTGGATTCACGCACCGCCCATGAATATATCTGGAGCTACTTCGCATCCCTGATCCCGGCTGAGGAGCGTATCTTCGTGACCGAGTTTGCGGTCCTCACAGATGGCCAGGATAATATCCTGGCCGGCGTCAGCCCAACCTACCAGGATCCCACCCAGTGGACGTTGAAAGTGGATGTGGTCGATGCCGGTGATCCCTACAGCCTCAGCTACACTCTTCTGCACGAGTTTGGTCACTTCCTGACGCTG
>DASUOS010000575.1:0-9890 GCA_036276515.1 Anaerolineales bacterium
CGCAGGTTCTCGGTCCCGGCCTTGTGACCGGCCAGTCGCGGCAGACCGCGCGAAATTGCCCAGCGGCCGTTTCCATCCATAATGATGGCTACATGGCGGGGGAGCTTATCGGCGGGAATATTCGCAGGAGGCTTTTTCATAGTTCTGAACCGTCATTGTGAGGAGGCAGGGTGGGACCATTCTGCCTCACAACGCCATGGCTACACTTCCATGATGTCGGTTTCTTTTTTCTTGCCCATGTCTGAGACTTCCTCCACGAAGCGGTCGGTCAGCTTCTGAAGATCTTCCTCACCACGCTTCAGCTCGTCTTCGGAAATCAATTTTTCCTTTTCGAAATCGCGCATGTCATTATGCGTGTCGCGGCGGATATTGCGGATCGCCACCTTGGCTTCTTCCAGCCGGTGATGAACATGCTTGACCAGGTCACGGCGGCGTTCCTCGGTAAGGGGAGGCAGGTTGAGATGGATCACCTTGCCATCGTTGTTGGGGTTCAAGCCAAGCTCCGAAACCTGGATCGCCTTCTCAATCACTTTGAGAGTGGATGGATCAAAAGGCTTGATCATGAGCGAACGCGGCTCCGGGACGCTGATGGAAGCCAGCTGCAGCAGAGGCGTCGGGGAACCGTAGTAATCCACAGGCAGTTTCTCAACAAGGCCGGGGTGTGCCCGTCCCGTGCGGATCGCAGCAAGATCGTCGTGCAGGACTTGGATGGCGCCGCGCATGCGGTTCTCGGCGCTGCTAAGCATGTCTTTTATCACCACAGCCTCCTGATGAGGAATATTTTCTGGGTTAAGGATACACCAAAAATCCAAAAAACGCTACACGGAGGAAACAAACGAGAGGTTTTGGGAAAACGCGAGAGTCTCTCAAAATAAAAAAGGAGAGAGTTATCTCTCCTTTTGAACGATTCAAACCAATTAACCACTGACCAGGGTGCCGATCGGTTCCCCGCGCAGCGCGCTCGTCAGGGCGTTGGTATCCCAGAAGTTAAGGACCATGATCGGAAGGTTGTTCTCCATGCACAGGGTTACCGCTGTGCTGTCCATCACGGTCAGGCGGCGGCTGAGGAAATCGAGGTGGGTCATGCTGTCGAACTTGATGGCGGAGGAATTATGCTTCGGGTCCGAGTC
The DNA here is from genome assembly GCA_036276515.1 of Anaerolineales bacterium. GTDB lineage: Bacteria > Chloroflexota > Anaerolineae > Anaerolineales > Villigracilaceae > Defluviilinea. The sequence continues at coordinate 1,131 of DASUOS010000575.1, forward strand.
GTAGACACCATCCACCTTCGTAGCTTTGATGACCACGTCCGCGCCGATCTCGGTGGCCCGCAGGGCTGCGGCCGTATCGGTGGAGAAATAGGGGTTCCCGGTCCCGGCACTGAAGATGACCACCCGTCCCTTTTCCAGATGACGGATCGCCCGCCGGCGAATGTATGGCTCGGCGATGGCCCGCATCTCTATGGCGGACATCACCCGGGTGTAAACCCCCGCCCGCTCGAGCGCATCCATGACGATCAGGGCGTTCATGACCGTTCCAAGCATACCCATGTAGTCGGCGGTGGCGCGGTCCATGCCGCGCTCCAGTCCCTGCTTGCCGCGCCACAGGTTGCCGGCGCCGATCACCACTGCCACTTCCACCCCCATATCGTACACTTCCTTAATGCGGCTGGCGATGGTTTCTGCTTCCGCCACGTCAATGCCAAAGCCAGAGCGGCCTGCAAGTGCCTCCCCACTTAACTTAAGAAGAATACGTTTATATTTGATCTCGCTCATATCTCTCCTTTGCCCAGTCTATTTTTTAAAGAGGAAATATGCTTCCTCGTCTTACGCCAGTTCATCTTAGAAAAAGACCAACCCGAAGGTTGGTCTTTTCAATGTTATTCGCCTAATGTCTCACCCAGTTCCCAGCGCTGGAAGCGGCGGACGACCACGTTTTCACCGATGGCTACAACATTTTGCAGGATCAGCTTTTCGATCGTGATCGATTCGTCACGGATGTACGCCTGGCGGGGCAGGACCACTTCATCCTTGAACTTTTCGAGACGTCCCTGAACGATCTTTTCGAGGACGGCATCGGGCTTGCCCTCTTCCCGGGCACGGGCACGGGCGATATCGGCCTCATGCTCGAGCACGGCAGCAGGAATATCCTCTACCTTGAGGTAGCGCGGCGCCGAGGCCGCGATCTGCAAGGCGATCTCATGGGCCAGCTGGCGGAATTGCTCGGAACGGGCAACAAAGTCCGTTTCGCAGTTGACTTCGACCATCACACCCACACGCCCCCCACCGTGGGAATACAGCTCGACAATCCCCTGGGAGGCCTGGCGGTCCGAGCGCTTGGCCGCAGTGGCCATGCCCTTCTCACGGAGCCAGTCCACAGCCTTGTTAAAATCACCGTCGGCTTCAGTGAGCGCCTTGCGACAATCCAGGATGCCTGCATTGGTCGCAGCGCGCAGTTCTTTGATCATATCAGTCGTGATTTCCATCTACTTATCCTTCTTGCGGAGCCTGCTCGGGATTCTGTTCAGCGGCAGGCTCATTTTCCACTTTCTTGGTTTCTGTACCGGTCTCGGCAGCAGCGCTCATCTTGGCGAGGGTTGCCTCACCGAGCAGAGCGTTATCCTCAAGTTCCTCATCAGTCTCGACAACCTTGGGCTTGCGGACGGTCTTGTCGCCGCGGGCGCGGGTATCCTCGGGCTTCTCGTCGGCATCCTCTTCCTTGCGCATGGCTTTGCCTTCGAGGACCGCATCGGCAATCTTGGCGACCAGCAGCTTGATGGCGCGGATGGCGTCATCGTTGGAGGGGATGACATAGTCGATATTCTGGGGATTACAGTTGGTATCCACCATCGCAACAATGGGGAGGTTGAGCAGGTTTGCCTCATGGACCGCGGCTTCCTCGCGCCCAACATCGATGATGAAGAGCAGGTCGGGGCGGCGCTTCATCGAGCGCGTACCGGAAAGACGAGTGGTCAGACGCGTGATCTCGCGGCCGATCAGCAGACCTTCCTTCTTGGTGAGGCGGTCGAGCTCGTTGTTGTCGCGCATCTTCTCCAGGCGTTCCAGCTCCTGGATGCGGGCGTGCATTGTGGACCAGTTGGTGAGCATGCCGCCCATCCAGCGCTCGGTCACATAGGGCATACCACAGCGGGCCGCTTCTTCGGCGACCGTTTCCTGGGCCTGGCGCTTCGTGCCGACGAACAGGACCATGCCGCCGTTGGCGACGGCATCCCGAACAACATTGTAGGCCTGGCTTAGCATCTTGGAAGTCTGCTGCAGGTCGATGATATGAATGCCGTTCCGTTCGGTGAAGATATACGGCTTCATACGGGGGTCCCACTTGTTGGTGCGGTGACCGAAATGGACGCCGCTTTCAAGCAGGGCTTTCATGGAAATAACAGCCATTGTTCTCCTGACTTTTCCACTTCCTACGCGCAAACGAAAGGCGTGAAGCGAAATGTGTTTAGCGGGGATATGGTTCTAGTTGAGCCTTACCCACTCAGGGACGCTTGATGCCCGTCCCAGGCAAGATGAGTGGCGCTTTTAGCGCCGGGGCGGGATTATAACATAGAAAAAAGAATTTCTTGCCCTTAAAATGCTCAATCGAGGCCCTGGCCTCGATTGAGCATTTCCGCGTATGAAATTTATCGTTCTAGATCACAGCCCCATGACCATACAACTGCTGCTTGACATTGACCACACGCTTACGCAGGTCTGTTTTGGTTTCGATATCGCTGGCGATCTTCTGGATGGCGTACATGACGGTGGTGTGGTCGCGCCCACCCAGGACCTCACCGATCTGCGGCAGGGAAGCGTCAGTCTCCTTACGCATTAGATACATGGCCACCTGTCTGGGCTGGGCAATTTTTTGCGAACGATCGCGGCCTAACAGGGCATCCACAGTGGTTTGCCATTCCTTGGCTACCAGCTCGATGATCTTTTCGGGTGCCACATCCCTGCGCTGGGGGATCAGGTCGGCCAGCGCCACTTCGACGAGCTGGGGGGTCAACAGGGTGCCACTCAGGTCGGCAAAAGCCAAAATGCGATTGAGCGCACCTTCCAGCTCACGGATGTTGGACTGGACCCGGCGGGCAATGGTTTCCAGGATGTCATCTGAAACCTGCCGGCCGGATCGCTCTGCTTTTGAGCGCAGAATCGCCAGGCGGGTTTCCAGGTCGGGCGGCTGAATGTCGGCGGCCAGTCCCCATTCGAACCGTGAGCGCAGGCGCTCATCCAGGGTATTGAGGGATTTAGGCGGACGGTCGGACGAAACGATGATCTGCTTGTCCTGTCCGTGCAGGGTATTGAATGTGTGAAAGAATTCTTCCTGCGTCGACTCTTTGCCGGCTATGAACTGAATGTCGTCCACAAGCAGGACATCGGCCGAGCGATATTTTTCACGGAATGCCTGGTTGGTATGTGTACGGATGGCATTGATCATATCGTTGGTGAATTCCTCCGACGACACATACAGCACATTCAACCCGCGCTTGTGACAGGCATTGCCAATGGCATGGAGAAGGTGCGTTTTGCCAAGTCCTACTCCGCCATACAGGAAAAGCGGGTTGTAGGCCCTTGCCGGCTTTTCGGCCACAGCCTGGCAGGCCGCGTGGGCAAGCCGATTCCCGGAACCGACCACGAAGGTTTCGAAGAGATAGCGCGGGTTCATGTTGGAGGGACGCGCCGGCCGATCATATGGATCGACCGCTTCGAGCTGGGGGCGAACCGAGGCTGTCTCTTCCAAGACAGGTTCAGGCTCATTTCCATTAACGACAAAATCCACGTTCACGCTGGCATTCAGGATGCCGACAAGCAGTCGGTTGACCGTGCTTGCCAGGCGGTTCTCCAGCCAGTCGCGGGCATAGGCATTCCGCACACCGACGATCAGTGTTCCATTCTGGTATGAAATCAGCCGTGTATCGCGCACCCAGGTATCAAACGAGGCGCGCGGCATTTCCATCTGGAGTTGACCTAGTACGGTTTGCCATGCCTGTTCAGCGTTCATGATTGCTCCAACAATGAGATTTTGCGTGGTCGAATTAACCCGCTTTATCAGCGGCTTGATTTCGAACCTGATATGTTTTTTTATTCGTCGTACGGGGCTTTAGGAGGGCTACGATCACCACGTCCTGTATTTCAGCGCGGTCACATTCTAGCAGATATATGGGAGAAATAACAACACGTAAAGCCTACGCTAAATTTAAAACATCCGGTTTTTTAAGGTCAGTGAATGTTAAAGGATTCGTGCCGCGAGTTGTGCTCAACGATTCAAATTTTCTAGAACGTCTGTTTCAGCCACTAGCAAGCCCGTCCAAAACCACGCCCCCCATATATGGTGTTGAAACGTCTCCATCTCAAAATGTTCAGTCTATGTACAGGCTCACACAGGTCACAGGGGATTCTTGAAAGCTATCGTCTTTTATTTTTTTGAGCCTCAGGATTTTGTGATTCAATCTTAAAGATTTTTGGGAATCGAGGCTTTATCCTGTTTTTGTCCTTGGAACCCATGCTAACACTGTCGTTCCCTCACCGGGCGTGGATGAAATATCCACATCGCCGCCAACCGATTGGGCGCGCGTCTGCATGTTGGCAAGTCCATGACCGATGTTGAGGTTCATCCCTTCCATATCGAAGCCCCGTCCATCATCGTGGATCTCCATCAAGACGCGTTCGTCTGTGGACCACAGGGAGATCTCGACTTTTTTTGCCTTGGCATGCTTGGCCGTGTTTGCGAGCGTCTCCTGGCAGATGTGGAACAGGGCTAAAGCTTTAGAGGGCGGCAGATCGATCAGGTCTGTTTCCGGTCCGACCAACACAACTTCGGTCAGTGAATTGGCTCTAAATTCTGTAGCGAGCCGTCTCAAACCGCTCATCAGGCCGTCATTGCCCATCTGGCGCGGCCGCAGATCCAATATATACCCCCGCAGGTCACGGATCGCCTGGTTCAAACCGTCAATCGAATGCTGTATGCGTGCCTTTGCATCGGCAGGGCTCTCATCGATAAAGTGCATGGCTCCTTCCAGAGACAGTCCCACCCCGTAAATGGCCTGAATGATGCCATCATGCAGATCCATACCAATCCGTTCACGCTCCTCCAGAACGGCCAGGCGATGGGTATTCTCATGCAGGCGGGCGTTCTGGATCGCTGCTGCTGCATATCCAGCCAGCATCTGGATGATCTTTTCATCGTCGGCTGTAAATTCCGGCGCGCCGACCTTCTCGGTCAGGTAGATCTGTCCCAGCTGTCGATTGGCGGCCCGGATCGGTACGCCCAGGAAGGAGGTCATCGGCGGGTGGTGAGCGGGAAATCCCGCTGAACGCGGGTGATCCTGGATGACGGGCACACGCAGAGGCGCTTCGGTATCCATCAACTCGCCGATCAACCCCTTCCCGACCGGTGGATGGGCAATCCGTTTGATCTCCTCATCTTCCATGCCGATGGAGATAAACTTGACGAGCTTGCCCTCATCGTCCAGCACCCCCAGGGCGGCGTATCGGGCGTCTGCCTGCTCACAGGCTACAGCGGCGATACGCTCCAGCAGACGATCGAGTGAAACATCCTTGACCAGCTCCAGACTGGCTTTGTGCAGGGCGATGAGTCGTTCTTGAAGCTGTTCACGCGTTAAGAGCATTTCAATGACACCTCGGCAGCTATTATCTCATAAAACCCCGCACGCATCAAAAAATTAGTGGAAGTGCGTGCGGGGTAAAATGTGATAGATTTTGGCAGAGGACAGGCATACAATCACATTTGTAAAGGTAGCGTAATGACAAACTCTCGCATTTCCGGTTTCTACAAGATGACCCTGGACGAGCGCCGTTCCCGCCTTGGGGAGGCTACGGATCGTACACCTGAGGACCTGCTCCCGTTCATAACCGGCGGCCTCTCCCCGGAGGCGGCCGAACACATGATCGAAAATGTGATCGGCCTGTACAGCCTGCCGCTGGGGATCGCCCTGAATTTCAGAGTCAACGGGCGGGATGTGCTCGTCCCCATGACGCTCGAGGAGCCGTCTGTTGTGGCAGGCGCTTCCTTTATGGCGAAACTGGCCCGCGCCGGCGGCGGATTTACCGCCACGACCACCGATCCGCTCATGATCGGCCAGATGCAGGTCATTAACGTCACGAATTTGGATGAGGCGAAGCTCAAGCTGTATGAACAGAAAGCCTCCCTGCTGTCAGAAGCGGATTCCATCGACCCCATCCTGAAAAGGTTTGGCGGCGGAGCACGGGATCTTGATGTTCGAGTATTCGAATCGTCGCCCATCGGGCCTTTCCTTGTGGTTCATCTCATTTACGATGTGCGCGATGCGATGGGTGCGAACGCGGTCAATACAGCCTGTGAGCGGCTGGCTCCACGAGTGGAAACGATCACGGGCGGGAAAGTCCATCTGCGCATCCTTTCGAACCTGGCGGACCGGCGGATCGCCCGGGCCAGATGCACCATTCCGGTGAACGAGCTGGCTTTTGATAATTTCTCCGGGGAGGAAGTCCGGGATGGCATTATCGCCGCTTACGCCTTCGCCGCCGTGGATCCCTACCGGGCAGCCACCCACAACAAGGGCATCATGAACGGCGTAGACTCGGCCGTCATCGCTACCGGCAACGACTGGCGCGCCATCGAGGCGGGCGCGCATGCCTACGCCGCCCGCTCGGGCCGCTATACATCCCTTTCCACCTGGGGTAAGGATGTAGAGGGAAATCTCGTCGGCACGCTCGAAATGCCGATGGCAGTGGGGATCGTGGGCGGCGCGACCAAGGTCCACCCGGCCGCCCAGGCCGCGGTCAGGCTAATGGGCGTGAAAACGGCCAGTGAGCTGGCAGAGATCATCGTCTCGGTGGGCCTGGCCCAGAACATGGCCGCCCTGCGCGCCCTCGCCACCGAAGGCATCCAGCGCGGACATATGTCCCTGCACGCCCGGCAGGTTGCCATCGCGGCCGGCGCAAGCGGGGACCAGATCGAACAGGTCGCCGCCCGGATGGTGGCCGAGAAAATTGTGCGGATTGACCGCGCCGAAGAGATCTTGAAGGGCCTTCCTGCAGTGTAGCGGATCGGATCCCATCCTGCAGAGTCTGATTTCATGAGCGTCCGCCGTTTTGCAAGGGAATTCATCATGCCTGCCGTGTATCTGGCAATCCTCCTTGGCTTGATCGTTTTCATCGTCAGCCGGGACCTGCCCAAGGTCGGCCATGATTACGGTTTTTTCCTGCCCCGCCTGCTGGATACGCATTTGCATCACAGAGTCGATGGTCTGGGAATCCAGTGGTATACCGCCAACTTCGGAGCCGGGACGCCTGCTTATCCCAATCCCCAATACATCCAGTATTCCCTGCCGCAGTTCCTGCTGTTCGTCGTCAACCCGTGGACGGCGCTCATGCTTTCCCTGGTTGCCTACTCGGTGATTGGCTACACCGGATTTTATCTGTTTCTCCGTGAAGAGATGGGCTTGATCGCCTCCGCCAGTGCGCTAGGTGCTTCCTTTATCCTGGCAAACGGTTTTTTCGTTGAGCACGCCCTTGTCGGTCACGTCGGTTTCCAGCATTTTCCTCTGTTGGGAGCGGTCCTGTTTTTGCTATTCAGCAAGCGGCTCGGCTTTTTACCGTCTGGCATCTTAATCGGACTGCTGTGTGCTGCGATGGTGAACCAGGCCGGGTTTATAAACCTCATCCTGTTCGGCGTTTCCCTCCTCATCCTTCTTCCTCTGATCTACCTGCTACGGCCGGACACTTTTCGCCCAAAAGTACCTGCCGCACTGCTGGCAGGCGGCCTATCGGCGATTATGTTTTCCCTGTCCAAGGTAAGTGCCGTTCTAGCGTTCCTGCGGAATTTCCCGCGGGTGATTGAAGATGCCTATGGCCAGACGTACCTGCAGGGCCTGCTCGGGATGGTCAGGCAGCTGACCGGCTTCATCTTCATCGCACCCAATCAGTTGTTGACAGGCCAAAAGATGGAGGATATCGCCGGTTTCTTCCAGCAGGGGGCCGGCGCACAGTTCGGGATCTGGGAAATGGATATCGCCCTGTCCCCCGGGCTGCTCATTCTGCTCCTTCTGGGCCTGGGATACCTGGTATCCAGAATTGGAAAGACCTCGCTGGCTGTGCCGAGGGGCAAACGGGTCGCCGCCCTGCTCCTGTTCCTGGCGGTCTGGCTGGCTGCAGACCTGACCCTTGCACAGGGATGGTTATACAGTCTCATCAAACCCCTCCCCATTCTACGCTCGCTGCATGCCAACGTACGCTTCACTTCCGGGTTCATTTTTCCCCTGGCCGTGATCGGGGCCTTCGTCTTCCATGAAGTTGTCAAGGACCGGAAACCTCTCATCCCGGCTGCATTTGGGATACTTAGCCTTTCCACCATTGCCATGCTCACACTGTACCTGGCGATCCCCGAAGATGTGCATGTCCGTAACTTCAACATCGACTCCGTCCTGTCCACCTATGCCGAGATCGACAGGGGCTGGAATTTCAGGGTAAAAAATGTAGCAGAGATCACAGATATGGAAGCCTTTCAGCAGGAGAACAGCAACTTGACCACGCAGGATCCCATGTTTGGTTATGTAGGCGAGTACTTCGAGCCGAAGGCTGTCCCCGGGCCGGTGATGGAGATCCGGGATGGAGCTTACAACATGACCAACCCGGCCGGCTTTGTATTCCCCGCAGAGAACGGATTTCGGCCCTTCGATCTGTTTCAGGAAGATCAAAAAGAAGAGCTTGACGCATTTCTCAACCACAGACAACCAGACCTTGGGATATCGGTTTGGCAGAAGACTGCAAATATCATTAGCGGGATCATGTTAATCATTTCCCTCGTATATCTCACCTACGAAGGCTGGAAAGGAATTTCAAGTACGCGCCACGCGTTCACCACTCAAGATTATGCGCATGAGAAGCGGGTGATATGATTGAAATCAATCAGTCTTTCGTTTCAACAAATAAATCATGCAGTAAAGAACTTTTGACCGTAATATTAAAAAATAACTTCTCAAAAAGAATGTATATGAAGGAAAGATATTTATGACAACCCCTCACACA